>JBILMW010000095.1:0-9928 GCA_044375335.1 Terrimicrobiaceae bacterium
TCCTCCATCTTCGTTAGGACAGCGACCTTGTCGGGCAATGTGCTCTTCGGGTCGTGCCAATTGATCGGACCGGGGGGAAGTTTGCTGAGAACCTGTCTAAGAATGTTGACGCTCTGGTGGACTTCCTCGAGGCGGACGAGGTAGCGGTCGTAGCTGTCGCCAACCGAGCCGATTGGGACCTCGAAGTCGTAGTTCTGGTAGTCCAGATAGGGGTGTTTTTTGCGAAGATCGTGGTCAACGCCGCAGGCGCGGAGGTTCGGACCGGAGAGGCCAAAACCAATGGCATCTTCTTTGCTGATGACCCCGACATCCTTGCATCGATCGACGAAGATGCGGTTTCGGGTAATGAGTTTGCAGGTTTCTTCGAAAGCGGGCGGGAATGTTTCGAGAAAGCTGTTCAGCATTGCGATAAATGCCGGTGGAAGGTCGCGGGTCTGGCCGCCGACGCGTGTGTAGCTGGTGGTGAAGCGCGCGCCGGAGAGTTGCTCGACAAGGTTGTAGATTTTTTCGCGTTCCGTGAAGGTGTAGAGGAACACCGAGGTAGCGCCCAAATCCATGCCCAGACAGCCGATGCCAAGAAGGTGGGACGAAATACGGGCCAATTCGCAACAGATGACTCGAATCGCCTTGCCGCGAGGGGGCAGTTCCCAGCCCATAAGTTTTTCCACGGCCAAGGCGTAGGCGACATTGTTTGCGATGGGGGAAAGATAATCCAGACGATCCGTGTAGGGGATGAACTGGTTGTATTGCATGTTTTCCGCGATTTTTTCATCTCCGCGGTGCAGGTAGCCAATATCAGGAGTCGCTTTGGTGACGATCTCGCCATCCAGTTCGAGAATCATGCGAAGCACACCGTGTGTCGAAGGGTGGGAGGGACCCATGTTGAGCACGAGTTTCTCGCCAAGCATTTCTTCGGTTTCCTGCATTGCTTTCAAGCTTCGTGCCAATGCGTCGGGATGCTCGAGTGTGGTTGTCGCCATCTTTTACTTTAGTCTATTTGAATTTCTCAAAATCCGGTGCCGGTATGCGGTGTTGGATATAACGCCGCGAAGATTCTTTCCGCAGCGGGAAAAATGCAAGCCGCATATTTTTTTGGCAGGCAAGCCATGAAATAAACCCTCGACGGGGTGGGGGCACGGTGCTAACGAGGATTCCTGTTCCCTGGGCGTAAATGCTCGCGAACCCACAAATCCATCAACCCAATACAAAATATAAATGCCTACAGAGACTAAACCCAAACGCAAAGCCAACCCCGCACTTCTCAAACCCGTTCAGCCCGATGCCATCCTCGCGGCCGTCGTGGGATCCACTCCCGCATCCCGTGGTGAACTCACCAAAAAACTCTGGGACTACATCAAGAAGCACAAGCTTCAGGATGAGAAAAACAAGCGCAACATCAACGCTGACGCCGCACTCAAGGCTGTTTTCGGCGGCAAGTCCCAAGTGACGATGTTTGAAATGACCAAGCTGGTTTCCGGTCACATCAAATAACTCGACGCCACTTCAAAGAATCAAAAGCCGCCGGTTGAAAAGTCGGCGGTTTTTTTGTGCTCTCAGGCCAAGCGCCGTTTTTCACAGCCCATCCAAGCCAGGGCGAATCCCGCGAGGATGTGTGCCACGAGCACCAGAATGCAGAGGGCGCCGGGAGAAAGGGGACTCTGGACCACCATTTGCACGATGTCGTAGTAGCGCTCCGATTTCAGGGTTTTTAGGATTCCCGACCAGCTCCAGTAGGCGGAGATAAACGGCCGTGTCAGTGCGCCCAACCATTCCGGCAGCGCAAGGACCGCACCCGAGAGCGGGAGTTGAAAGCCGACGAGGTAGATCGAGACGAGTGAAGATTGCTCGGGGGTTGACATGAGACTTGAGATTCCGAGGCAGATGGATGTCATGGCGGCATTCACCAGCACGAGGAGGAGAAGTTGCCCTCCGAGTTCCCCTGGAAACCCGCAGATGTGGTGGACAAAAAATCCCATCCACAGCGATTGGGCCAGCACGAGAACCGAGAAGAAGGCCGCCTTGGAGCCAATGTAGGCGAGGGGGTTCAACCCGGAGAGCCGCTCCTTCTCAAAAATGCCCCGCTCGGCAGCGATCTCGCGCCCGGAGTTGTTCGCTCCCATGAGCGTCAGGAGGATGACTTGAAACATCACGATGCCAGAAACCAGGCTCCCGACTTTGCTGGACTGGATTAAAAAATCCCTCGCCTCGTTGAGTTGCTGAACCACATTCAGATCCAGCCCCATGCTCAGGTTTTTCACGGCAGGGAGTCCATTCCAGGCAAAGATGGCCACAAGCAGCGGGAATCCGAGAATCAATCCCAGTTGAAGCAAAATCTGTGGTCGGCACCGCAGGAAAATCATCCATCGGCGATGCAGGAGAGTCAGTAACTGGCTCGCCAACCCCGGCAGTTCAACCTCCTCCTCGGGCTCGTGCGTTTCTTCCTTGGGCGTTTCTTTTTCCGAAGTCCCTGCCGCATCGAGAAGAGCATCCCGGTGCTTCACCCAGGAGGCGGCCCACTCCGCAGGTTCGCGCAATTCCAACTGCGTGTAGACCTCCTCTGGGGAATCCACGCGAAAGTAGTGGGCCAAAAATTCCGGCCGCCCTTGGTAGACAAGATAGCCACCGTGGAAAACCGTGACGGAATCGTAGAGTTCCAAATGTGTGAGGCTGTGTGTGACTGAAAGAACCAGACGCTGGTGTTGGCGCGAAAGCCCGTAAAGCAAACGCACGATTCCGTCCTCGGATTGCGGATCGAGTCCACTGGTGACCTCGTCGCACAGGAGAATCTCCGGGCGGCTCGTCAACTCGATCGCCAGAGCCAGCCGGCGGCGTTGTCCACCAGAGAGAACGCCCACGCGGTGCCCTTCGAATTCCTGCATTCCTACTTCGCCAAGGATGCGGTCGATGTCCTCGCTGGAGGACTTGGTGCTCCGAAGCCTTATTGCGAATGTCACGCACTCGCGAACCGTGAGTTCCTCATGGGCGATGCTGAATTGCGGCACATAACCGATTTCCGAAGGTGAAAAATCCTCATCCTCGAGGTCGCGTCCTTTCCAGAAAATTTGCCCTTCCTCCTCGCCGGGCGCTATGCCTGCGATGAGTTTCAGGAAGGTCGTCTTGCCACAGCCCGATGGTCCAATGATTGCACCAAAATGTGTCGTTGGATACTTGGCGGAAACTCCGTTCAGAAGGGTCGTGGAAACCTGGAGTGAGCTGATTGAGAGGGAAGCGTCGATGATTTCCAGCACAGATGCTTTTTTAAGAAGGGGCGTAGGGTCGGACTGGGGCAGGCTGTGCCCACATTCCAGGCAGAACACTCGCGTGTCGTCGTTCTCCGTATTACAGGCGGTGCAAAGTTTCATGCTTTGGGAGTGCGGGCGATATGGAAACATTCGGCTGCGGTGAATGCAATGCGCTACTCGGGATCGATCACCGGCGACTCGGTATTCTCAGCCGCTTTGCGTTTGGCCTCTTCTATTTTTTTAGCCCTCCGGCGCTTCCATTCGCTGCAGTTGTGGAGCGTTCGCACAAGAACAAGCAAGAGGGCGCCGCGCAGCGAACGGGGGAAGACGATCCAGTCCCAGAAGCTCGATGCGTGCGTGGATACCTGGCGCTTGAACTCCTGATCGTTCTGCAAAAAGTCATAGATCCGCCGATTCTCGCCGATGCATTTTTCCAGCACATTCAGCATGAGAAGCCGTCCGGGGGAAAAAGAAGCCATCGCAGGATCAAATGCCGTGCCATGCATGCAGTAGTTGTCAGTCCCAAGAATGCCGATTTCGTAGGCGACCAGTTCGTCATTCACCGTAAGGATGCTCAAACGCAGGCGTCCACGCGCGGCGAGGTTTTCCATGAGCAGGTGGTAAAAGGCCCGGTGCGTTGCGCGCTTGAAAATTCCCACGCCCTCTTCGCCTTTCCAGCTCACTTTTTCGAGTTGCATGGCTTTAGTGATCCACGGCGAGACGTCCTCGGGCGTCTCCAGGCTTTGGAATTGCACCTCACCTTTCTCATCAAGGCGCCGGGCTTTGCGGCGAAGATTCTGGCGGGTTTTTGGCCCGAAGACCATCTGCATGAAATCCTCGAAGTTTTTGAACTTGTCCAACTCGACAAGAAAGCGCTCAGTCCGCTTGCGAAGAAAGTGCCGTCCCTTGCCTGATTTGATCGCCGGTTGAAGCACCTGATTGGCGAACTGCAGCGACAACAGCGGCATCCAGGCAAAACTATAGTTTTTGCAAAGCTCGCAAAGAGCCTCGACCAACGGTCCCATGGCATCCTGCCTTGCCACAGGATCAAAAAGATCTGCCGCTTGTGCCCCCACCGGCAAAAGCGATATTCCGATCACAGGGATGCGATGCTCAAAAAATGGCCATACACCAACCAAGCGGCCTTCATCCCGGCATGTGATGAAACACACCTCGTATCTCCGGCCGAGGCTCAGCAACCACGAGTAGACCCACTCGGGTGAGAAGAAAACATTCGCGTTCGGGAGCGACTCGAAAAGTTCGATGTATTCCTTCTCCAGCGCAAACGCAGCCTTTCGGCCGCGAATGGTTTCTGTAACGAGCGCCTGCATACTTTGTTAGTAGTCAGGTTCGGTTTTCTTTGCACTCCCAACCTGATGTTCTAAAAAAATCCCGCTCACATGATTTACACCGGCCGACTCGCTCCCACTCCCACGGGATTCCTGCATCTCGGCCATGCGCTCACATTTTCTATAGCCCATCAGCGAGCTTGTGCTGCCGGTGGACGCCTTCTTTTCCGTATGGAGGATCTCGATGCGCAGCGTTGTTCGGCAGAGTTTGCCCGCGCGGCCATTGAGGATTTGTGCTGGATGGGGCTCGAGTGGAGTGGCGAGCCTGTTTTTCAAAGCCAGCGGCGACATCTCTATCTCGAGGTCTGGCGCAGGTTAAAGGAATCCGGCCTCATCTATCCCTGCCGCCGCTCCCGCCGCGAAATATCATCCCTCGCCCCGCATGAGGAGGAGCCGGTTTTTCCTGTCGAGTGGCGTTCCAGTCCCGAAGAGTCGGCATCCTTTCAAGAACCCGGCGGGGTGAACTGGCGCTTCTGCGTTCCTGATTCGGAATCCATTTCCTTCTTGGATCAAAATGCGGGTCCTGTCGAAAAAATCACCCTGCGCGACTTCGGAGATTTCCTTGTTTGGAACCGCGACGACATCCCGGCCTACGAACTCGCCGTGGTGGTCGATGACATCGACATGGGTATCACCGAGGTCGTGCGCGGGGCGGATCTTCTGACATCCACCGCCCGGCAGATTCTTCTCTACCGCGCCCTCGGCGCTGTCGAACCCGCCTGGTTCCATTGCCCACTCGTCTGCGATGCCGAAGGTCAACGCCTCGCCAAACGCACTGGCGGACTCAGTCTGCGTGACCTGCGGGCGCAGGGGCTAACGCCTGCGCAAGTTCTCGACATGGCGAAGAAATCCCTCGCCTGATTAGCGCTTCCTTTTTGCCCCGAAACGCATTCCCTTGTGCGTCCTCACGCCCTTCGCGCCTTTGAGCGAGGAGAGGACACTGTCCTCGTTGAAGAGGGCGGTATAGACATAGTTGAAATTCTCAATCTTGAGCCGGGGCACTTTCTGACCAATGAAGCGCTCGATATCGAGAACATGTGGCAACTCCTCGGCCGTCATGATGGTGAATGCCTCGCCAACAGTCTGGGCACGGCCCGTGCGGCCGATGCGGTGCACATAGTCCTCGGGGTGTTGAGGGACATCGTAATTGATGACATGGCTCACGCCAGCGATGTCGATGCCGCGCGCGGCGATGTCTGTCGCCACCATGACCTCATATCGTCCGCCTTTGAAGCCTTCGAGAGCATCGACGCGTTCTGTCTGCGTGCGGTTGGAGTGGAGTGTCGCAACCGAGTGATTGTTTTTTTTGAGCTGACGCGAGATGCGGTCCGCCCCGTCTTTGGTGCGGCTGAAAATCAAAACGCTGTCGTAGTTTGTGCGTTCGAGCAGTGTGAGGAGGAGATCGAATTTCTGATCCGCCGCGACAGGGTAGAGGGCATGCGAGACAGTCTCAGCTGGCGAGCGACGCGCGCCGATCTCAATGCGCTCGGGGTCCTTCAGGCACCAGGCCGAGAGGCGCTGAATCTCCTCGGGAATCGTTGCAGAGAAAAGCAGGGTCTGCCTTTCCTTGGGACACTGTTCCACAATGCGTCGCACATCCGGGAGGAAGCCCATGTCGAGCATGCGATCCACCTCGTCGAGGATGAGAAATTGGAGCGAGCTTAAATCAACCAACCCTTGCTGCATGTGGTCAAGCAAGCGGCCGGGCGTGGCCACGACCACATCGCAGTGGCGCTTCAGGTCGTCCCGTTGTTTTCCATAGCCCACGCCACCATGGATGAGCGTGACCTCGGTGTGCATGAACCGCATGTAGTCGCGGAAAGCTGTTTCCACCTGCATCGCCAGCTCGCGTGTGGGTTCCAGAACCAAACATCGGATGCGCGGTTCGGGATGGTCGAGTTTCGCAAGCACAGGCAACGCAAAGGCCGCCGTCTTGCCTGTTCCTGTCTGAGCTGAGGCCACAAGGTCGCGGCCCGAGAGAATCACAGGAATGGCGCGGAGTTGAATGGGCGTGGCATCCGAGTAACCCATGCGTTGCGCTCCGTGTAGAACAGGCTCCGGGAGCCCGAGATTTTGAAATGACATCCCGTAGTTGTGCCCGTTTGCGCAGGTTGCCGCAATGAAAAGCACGCCCGCCACGCCGGCGTTGTCGTTTTTTGAAAAACCGGTAGGCTTTCGCGAATCAATTTATGCAAAAGGAAATTCTCAGCACCTCCGACGAAGTGGCCGCCCGCGCCGCACAAATCATTGCCTCTGACGCCCGCGCCGCCGTCGCCGCTCGTGGACGCTTTGTCATGGCCGTGAGCGGGGGACGCACCCCTTGGCAAATGCTCCGGGACCTCGCTAACGAGGAAATGCCTTGGGCCAGTGTGCATGTCGTCCAAGTGGACGAGCGCATTGCACCTGCGGGGGACAAGGACCGCAACCTCACCCATCTGCGCGAGAGTCTTCTTTCCCACGCCCCGATTCCTGAAAATCAAATCCACGCCATGCCAGTGGAGGCGTCGGATTTGGACCAAGCCTGCCGCGACTACACGGCCGTGCTGAATTCGATCTGCGGAGAGCCTGCTCTCATCGACCTGACCCACCTCGGATTGGGACCCGATGGACATACCGCATCACTCATCCCCGGCGATCCGGTTTGTGCGGTGCAAGACGCCGAAGTGGCCCTGACCGGCATCTATCAAAACCGCCGCCGCATGACGCTCACCTATCCGATTCTGAATCGCAGCCGCCACATTCTTTGGGTCGTGACCGGAGGCGAAAAGGCTCCCATGGTTCCGCGCCTCCTTGCTGGTGATCCCGGCATTCCAGCCGGTCCGATTTCACAAGCGAATGCCACGCTTCTGGCCGATGCACCAGCTGCGGAGTAACGCCGCTTCGCGGCTGAAATTTGGGCCATGCGAGGACGATGGCCCTCCCAAAATCACAAGCCGCGCGGCAGCGCGCTTGTCCTTGGAGGGTCGACCTCCGGCCTGACCCAAGATTGAACAGCTCCCGCTAACACAGCGCCCCATTCCCATCACGCCGAGCTTCGCAGCGTATTGATGCTGGGCGCGATCAATCTCAAACCACGCGTTTCTCGAACTCGTCGGGGAATTTGGCGAGGAAGCTTTGGGTCGGCCAGGAACAGGCTTCACCGAAGGCGCAGATGGTGCGGCCGGCGATGTTATCGGCGATGTTTTTAAGGTTCTTCGCGTCGTCGGGGCGTGCGCCTTGGTCGATGATGCGGGTAGTGACCTTCGACATCCAGAGGCTGCCTTCGCGGCAGGGGGTGCACTGGCCGCAGCTTTCGTGGGCGTAGAATTGATTCAGGTTGTTCAGGGCCCAGACCATGTCGCGCGAGTCGTCCATGATCATCACGCCGCCACTTCCGACCATGGTTCCGGCGGCTTGGAGCGTGGATGCATCCATCGTCAAGTCGAGGAGCGGGGTTTCCTTGTCGATCATTTGTCCATCGGGACCTTTGACCTTGAGTTTGAAAACTTCGCCAGCGCGGAGGACTTTAGCAGAGCTGCCTCCGGGAATGACGGCCTTGAGGGTGCGTCCGGGTTTGAGTCCACCGCAGATGTCATTGATCAGCTCGCCGAGAGTCACGGCTCCGCATGGGAGTTCGTAGAAGCCGGGTCGCATGACATCGCCGCTCACGCACATGGTGCGCGTGCCGCCATCGCCGGGGGTGCCCATTTTGGCATATTCCTCCGGGCCCATGGCGATGATGTGCTTCACATGGCAGATTGTCTCCACATTGTTTACGATGGTCGGCTTCATATAGAGGCCGAGCACGGCTGGGAAATAAGGTGGCTTGATGCGGGGGTAGGGGCGTTTGCCCTCGAGGGATTCAAGAAGGCTGGTTTCCTCGCCGCAAATGTAGGCGCCGGCGCCTTGGTGGACATAGATGTCGAGGTCGAAGCCGGAGCCGAGAATGTTTTTTCCGAGGAAACCTTTCGCGCGGGCTTCCTTGATGGCATTCCAAACGATCTTGGCCGCTTTGGGAAATTCGCAGCGTATGTAGATGTAGGAGAGGTGGACATTCGTCGCGTAAGCGGCGATGGCGAGACCTTCGATGAGCTGATGCGGATCCTCGTGGAGGATGTAGCGGTCCTTGAAAGTGCCGGGCTCGGACTCGTCGCCGTTCACGACGATGTAGTGTTCCTTGCCGTCGTCATATTTGATGAAGCTCCACTTGGCTCCAGCAGGGAAGCCTGCACCGCCACGGCCTCGCAGGTTGGCGGCTTTGACCATGTCCACGATCTCGCCGGGTTTCATGGTGATGGCTTTTTTCAGGGACTCGTAGCCGCCGTGTGCGAGGTAGGTCTCGATGTCGGGTGCGTAGCCGGTTTTGCTAATGTTTCCGAAAATGATGCGGCGCTCTTTCGGGTGCGGAGGTTGGAGAAGGGATGCCATATTATTTGTATTTCTCTACGATTGCCGACACTCCGGAGGGCGAAATCTTTTCGACAAGGTCGTCATTGATGAGCGCCACGGGGGCACTTCCGCAGCTGGCGAGGCACTCGACAAACTCGACGCTGAATTTGCCGTCGGCCGTTGTGGGTGGTGCACAGCCGAAACCATGGTGCTCTTCGTGGGGATCGAGTCCCACAGCTTGGCAGAATTTTTCCTTCACCTCGTAGCTGCCGGCGAGGGCGCAGGCGAGTGTGCGGCAGACGCGGATAACCGTCTTGCCGGCCTGCTCGCGGCGGAACCAGGGATAGAAGGTAACCAGTTCGAGAATGTTCACCGGCGTGAGATCGAGCTGCGCGGCGATCCATTCGATGCCGGTGTCGTCGATGAATCCAAAGTGATTTTGCCACAGGTGCAGCAACGGCAGGGAAGCGCTGCGCTTGGAGACAGGATAGTGGGAAATGAGTTCCTGCGCCTCGGCGGCGAACTCTGGCGTGATGGCATCCGCCTGACGCGTGGTGGTGTCTATCATGGGCGGCATTTATCGGAGGTTGGGGCCTCCGCTTCAAGCAAAAGCATTCCGACTGCGCGCCATTTGTGCGTTGGGAGGGTCAACCTCCGGCTTGACCCAAGATTGAAGTGCGTTGTTGCCACGCCGCCCGGTTCCTGTCACGCCGTGCGTGGACGCCGCGTTGCGGCTGAAAAATGGGGCATGCGGGACGATGCCCCTGCTATGAAGCCGGTTTGGTCAACGATAAAAAAGCATCCCACCGCAGACCTCCAGGGCGTTTGGTTTGAGAGCCTGCTGAGCTTATGAAATGAGGGTAGAAGAAAAAGATAGACAAATGAGCACGAAAAAGTTGAGCTACGATGGTGAAAAAGAATTCAACACATTGCGGGGATGTTTCGGAGGGGAAAGAGGGAAGACTGAAA
>JBILMW010000252.1:0-2665 GCA_044375335.1 Terrimicrobiaceae bacterium
AAATGCGGATTCTGGGCGTAGGAGAGAGCCCATCGCGCGGAGTCCGAAAGGGCGAGATTGTCGATTTCAAAAACGCCACCCAGTGCGTTCACGACGCCTTGGCTGATGCCGAAGACCGCAGCGACCACGAAATCAAAGGCGTCTGGCTGGCCATTTCGGGCAGCCATATTAAAAGCTTCAACAACCGCAGTTCCGTGACCCTGCCGGAGGAATCCACCATCACGGCCAAAGAAATAGAAAGCGTCGAATTCAAAGCCAAGGAAGCCGGGATTCCGAAGGAGGATGTAATCATCCACTCCGTTATCCAACGCTACTATGTCGATGGACAGGAGGGCGTCATCGATCCGCACGGCATGATGGGAACCAAGCTGGATGCGGATTTTCACATCATCCACGGCGTAACGAATCGCATTCAGAACGCGATCCGCTGCGTCCGTGAATTTGATATCGATGTCGAGGACATCGTCGTGAATTCAGTCGCCTCCGCACAGGTCGTCTTGGACGAGCAACAGAAACAGGCCGGTGCCGTGCTCATCGACATCGGCGGCGGCGTGACCGACTACATCGTTTACAAGGACGGGGCGGTTTGCCACAGCGGAGTCATCGCGATCGGCGGCGACCATATCACTAACGATCTCTGCATCGGCCTCCGGATTCCGATCGCCCGCGCTGAGAAACTCAAAATCGAGGAGGGCTCGGCCATCACTGAAAACATTTCCGCGAGTGACAGAATCACGCTCAAGAACGACACAGGCTTTTCCGGCAGGGACATCGACCGTCTCATGCTGAACATGATCATCCAATCCCGCCTTGAGGAGCTCTTCGGCATTCTGCGCAAGCGCATTCAAGAGGTTGTTCCGGAACACCTACTCGGCGCAGGCATCCTTCTCACAGGCGGCTGCAGCCTCCTTCGCGGAATCCGCGAGGCGGCGGAATCCGTCTTTCCCGGAACACCGGTGTATCTGGCCCATGCGCAGTCGGTTTCGGGCCCGATGTCGGCTTTTGAAAACCCCCAACTCTCCACATGCATCGGCGCCGCGAAGTATGCCCAGGCTGTGCACGCCGAGATGCCTGACGAGTCGATCCTGGACCGCGTGAAAGGCTTTTTCAGAGGCAGATTCTGATTTTTCTATGATTACCTATCCCCGTTGGCTTGATCGTGGCACCGGCAAGGAACCGGTTCTCAGACTCCTCGGCATTGGCAACGCCGGTGTGAATATCGCAGACCGCATTGCCATCCGGGCTTCCCTGCCCCTCGAAACGGTGGCGCTGAACTCAGACCAGCAATCGCTGAACGCTTCGGTGGCATCCCGAAAAACAGCGCTTGGCCCGATGACAACCCACGGCCTCGGAGCCGGGGGCGATCCCGAAATGGCACTTGAGGCCGCTCGCGAATCCATGAGCGAACTTCGCCAGTCGGTCGAGGGTGCCGATGTTGTTTTTCTTTGCGCGGGTCTCGGTGGAGGAACAGGTAGCGCCACGACCCCTCAACTCGCCGAATTGGCGCGTGCCAACGGGTCGCTTGTGATCGCAGTGGTAACAACACCATTTCAGTTCGAAGGACGCCGCCGGTCCCAGCAGGCGCAGGAGGCCATGCAAGGCATCGCCCGCCATGCCGACGCCATCGTGCATTTTGAAAACGATCGCATGGCGGAAATCACCGCTCCGCGCACCGAGGCGGAAGAGACATTCGCTGCGTGCGACAATATTCTCTTCCAATCGGTGGCATCACTCACACGGCTGATTTCCTGTCCCGGTCCTATGGCTGTGGCTGTGCCCGACCTGCTCGGTATACTCCGCAGCGGAGGCGGCGCATTTTTGTTCGGCAGCGGCGAGGCGGATGGCGCGAACCGCGCCCACGAGGCTCTAGAGCAGGCGCTACGAAGCCCTCTTCTCGACCGGGGACGCCTCCTTCACGATGCCAAGAAGGTGCTTGTCCACCTTTCAGGCCCACGCTCGCTCACCTTTGCGGAAGTGGCCGCCATCATGCAGGAGATTTCGAAAAATACCGCTCCCACATCTCTTCTCCACCTGGGAGTGAGTGTGGCGCGTGATGATTCCGCGCCTCTCATTGTCACGCTCATCGGGCACTGCGGCTCGGCAGCAAAAGTCGAGGCAGCAGCGCCAATTCCCACAGTGGAGCCCGTTCGCGCGACTCCGCCCGCCCTGTTTGCCGAGGAGGCTATTCAATCCATCCCGCCTCCGTCGAAACACGCCGAAACGAAAACGGCGTCTCCGAAAGTGAAGCAGGAAGACCTTCCGCTCGAACCCATCGCTCGCGGACGGTTTGAAAAGGTAGAACCGACGATCGTGGAAGGTGAGGACTTGGATGTCCCGACCTTCCTGCGCCGGAAACTCAAAAAATAGTCTCCGGCGGCCTTTATTCGACCGTCACGCTCTTCGCAAGGTTGCGAGGCTTGTCCACATCGCAACCGAGTTCCACCGCTATGTAGTAGGCCAGCAGTTGCAATGGAATGACGCTGAGAATCGGCGACAGATAGTGCGGAGCGTCGGGTATCAGAATCACATCGTCGCAGATTTTTTTCAGGGCGGTGTCGCCCTCCGTTCCAATCGCGATGACCGGACCTTTGCGGGCTTTGACCTCCTCGATGTTGCTGATGTTTTTCTCGAAGACGGCATCTTGGGGAGCAATGAACAGCGAGGG
>JBILMW010000253.1:0-2664 GCA_044375335.1 Terrimicrobiaceae bacterium
AACAAGGAGAACCTCTGTCCGCCTTCTTCGAATTATACCACCGCCACCGCAGAGAAGCCCTCAACCTCATCCTCAACTCCCGTCCCGCTCTATGAATAGTCCAGCCAAACGCCCTGCAGCTCCGCCGATTAAAAAAAGTCGACGCCTTTTGTGGGGTCGAATTTGTGGACAACGATGTCGATTGGAACAACCATCCCCTCGCTGTTTAAAATCACATTCCCCGAATGGAAATCGGCTACCTCGATCCCCAGATTGGCATTTGCCCAGACCTCGTATTTTGAAAAATGGCCTTCTGATGGGAAGAACCCGAGCGACTCCAAAAATTTGATGAGTTGCTCCGGTGTTGCGTGAAATGCACCTGCCGGATTCTGTGCGATGAATTCCTGCGCGTGGATCAATCCCAAGCTCCCGTTCTCGTTTTCGAATTTTCCGACAATCGTTGCGGAATCATTGAACGCTTCGTTGCTCGCAGCAATTCGTCGGAGGTATTCCAGCGGAGTGGCTTTGCCAGGCCCCTTGTCAATCGAGTGTCCAAAACGATCGTAGGCTGTGGCTTTGAAAACCATGCCGTCTTGGAACCAGACGAGATGTTCGGAGGCTATCGTGTCGGGAGGTCCAAACTTCCCAAGATTTCTCCAAGGTATGCTTTTCTTGTCGCGGATGGCTTGCACTTCGGCATCCCAGGTGGATGTGCCGGGTTGTGCCGCTTGAATTGCGCGACTGCTTGCTCCCACGATACGGGCGATTTTTTGCGAGGCTGTAATGGTGGCTCCTCCATTTTGCCTCGAAATAATCCATGAGCTGCCCTGAGTCAACCCGTGGACCTTGGAAATCTGTTTGGAGCACCCATGATGCGGGTCGAAAACGCAAAAAAGCCCGGAGCTTGCGGCTCCGGGCTTTTCGAAGGAAGCGGTGCGTCAGGCAAAAACCCCGGCCGATTTTTCGGCGCGTTTGCGCGCGTTTGCGTCGAGGATTTTTTTGCGGAGACGGAGCGATTTGGGAGTGACCTCCACATACTCGTCGGGCGCGATGTATTCGAGCGAGCGCTCAAGGCTCATCACGATCGGTGGCGCGAGCGAAATGCCCTTGCCATCGCCTTGGCTTCGCATGTTGGTCAATTTTTTCGCCTTGCAGGGGTTCACCGGCATGTCGTCGGGGCGGGCGTTTTCACCAATGATCATTCCCTCGTAGATTTCCTCTTGTGGCCCAATGAAGAGACGACCGCGCTCCTGGATGCTGTCCAGCGCGTAAGCCATGCTGGTGCCGCCTTCCATCGAAACGAGCACGCCGTTATTGCGGCTTGGAATCTCGCCTTTGTGCGGTCCGTATTCCTTGAAGAGGTGGCTGGCGATACCGTGGCCTTTGGTGAGGTTCACGAGATCGGTTTCAAAGCCGATGATACCGCGCGTCGGCGTGATGGCTTGAACCAAGACGCTGTGCGGATTGTGCTCCATATTGACGATCTCGGCTTTGCGGCCGGCGAGGTTTTGCAAAATGTCGCCGAGATTTTCCGGCGGGACATCGACATAGAGGGTCTCCATCGGTTCGAGCACGGAACCGTCCTCGGCACGCTTGAAGATAACCTCGGGGCGAGAAACGAGAAGCTCGAAGCCCTCGCGGCGCATTTGCTCGACAAGCACGGCGATTTGCATTTCACCGCGCGCCTTCACATCGAAGTGACCAGCGACATCGGTGTCGGCGACTGTGATGGAAACATTGCCGCGCGTCTCGCGAATGAGGCGGTCGCGAATCTGGCGAGCGGTGAGAAGTTTTCCTTCGCGGCCAGCCAGCGGCGAGTCATTCACGCAGATTTTCATGGAGATCGTCGGCGGATCGATCTCGACGAATGGCAGGGCCTCGCGGTCTTCGTTGTCCACGAGCGTCTCGCCGATGAAAATCTCCTCAAACCCGCTGATGCCAACGATGTCTCCGGAGGAAGCCTCTTGGACTTGGACTTTTTCCAACCCCTCGTGGGAGAAAATCGCAGTCACTTTGCCTTTTTCCTTCTGCCCGCCCTTGTGGATGCAGACGATGGTTTGACCCATCTCCACCTTGCCGCTGATGATGCGTCCGTAAGCGATACGGCCGAGGTAGTCGCTGTAGTCGAGGTTCGACACGAGCATGCGGAAAAAGTCCACATCGGGCTTCGGTGGCGGCGGGATGTGTTTTACGATCGCCTCGTAGAGCGGTTCCATGTTGTCGCTCGAATCGGTGACTTCGTTTTTGGCGAAGCCCTGCTTGGCGCTGGCGTAGATGTGAGGAAAGTCGAGCTGCTCGTCGCTCGCACCGAGTTCCATGAATAGCTCGAACACCATATCGAGAACCTTGTGCGGGCGGGCGTTCTCGCGGTCGATTTTGTTGATAACTACGATGGGCTTGAGGCCGTTTTCCATCGCCTTGCGCAGAACGAATTTCGTTTGAGCCTGCGGGCCGTCGTGGGAGTCCACCACAAGCAGCACACCGTCCACCATTTTCATGATGCGCTCCACCTCTCCGCCGAAGTCGGCGTGGCCGGGAGTGTCCACGATGTTCACATGGTAATCCTTCCAGCGGAAAGCGGCGTTCTTGGCGCGGATGGTGATGCCTTTTTCTTTTTCCAAATCCATCGAGTCCATCATGCGCTCGTCGGTTTTCTGGTTGGCGCGGAAGGTTCCCGCCTGCTTG
>JBILMW010000254.1:0-2663 GCA_044375335.1 Terrimicrobiaceae bacterium
GGGATGCCACGCGGTCCGCATTTGCGGCCGGACTGATTGAGAACGGTGATTTATGGATGCGGATGATCGCGAGTCGCAACCAAACCACGCACACCTACAACGAGGAAACGGTCGAGGATATTTGCTCCGCCATCGTCAACGAGTATGCGGGGGCATTTGCGAACCTGCGAAGAAGCATGGCGGATCTGCGAGAGCGAGCGAAATGAAGGATGCCGTGCCGCCAAGCGTCGCTGAAGAAATCCGTGCGGTGTTCAAGCGACACCCGGAAGTCCAACGCGCGACGCTCTTCGGCTCGCGTGCCAAGGGAAATTTCAGGGAAGGGTCTGATATTGATTTAGCTTTGGAGGGGGATGCGCTGGAGGGGCGGCATCTGGCAACAATGCTTTGCGAATTGGAGGAAACGCCGATTCCCCAAAAGGTGGATCTCTTGCTGAAAAAGACACTTCGTCATCAAGAGCTGTTGGACCATATCGAGCGGGTGGGTGTGGTGTTTTATGAGAGAGACATCGCCAAGTCTTGATTCCGAATCCTGCAGCCCCTAACACCCTGAAGACCCATGCAGGTTCATAAAAACATCCCGCTTTTGGAAAGCATCCTCGCCGAGCGAGCGGAAGTGATCGGCGCGCAATTCGAGCCCTACAAAAACCATGTTTACCGGGTCTTGAATTTTTGCTTCGCATTTCATGAGTGTCACGGCGACGAGGAGGAAAAGCTGATCATAGCCGCCTGTTTTCATGATCTCGGCATGTGGCCGGGGGATGTTGTGGACTATCTGGAGCCGTCGATCGCGCTGGCTCAAGAGTATTTGCAGCGCTCCGGCAAAGCGGGTTGGACAGATGAAATCTCAGAGATGATCAACCTGCACCACAAATTCCGGTCTGCGGCCGACAGCAGGTTCCCGCTGGTTGAAGTCTTTCGCAAGGGCGACTGGGTGGATGCCACGCAGGGCGTGCGCCGTTTCACGCTATCCCGCGCCGAGGTGAAATCCGTCGAAGCTGAATTTCCCAATCTCGGCTTTCACAAAAACCTCGTGAGGCTTGCCTGGGGACAATTCATGCGGCATCCGCTCAATCCACTGCCCATGATGAAATGGTAGCCGCTTAGCTGGTTCAACCGCGCAAAGCGAACCCGACCTCTTCGCAGGTTTGCGGGATATTTTTCTGCGCAACCTTCTATTCATCGATGATCAAAGTTGGACTGGTGCGGTGTTACCACCTGGCTTGAGGGCGTCGCGGAGGCGTTGCTGGGCAGTGCGTCCGAGTGGGACCTCTTGGTTCGTGTTACCAAAGATGAGGGAGGCTTCGTCGCGGGATTTGCGATGGAGATGAAGAGGCGCTTGGAGGTTGAGAATGAGGGACCGGTCAAGCCGCGCAAAGAGCGGAGAGGGCAGGAGTTTTTCGTATTGACCGAGGGGCACACAGATCATGAGGGGCAGGGAGTTTTTAAGGTAAATGCGCGTGAAGTCGCCCTCCGCTTGCAGAACGAGGAGGTCACGAACGGGGACTGTGATGGTTCGCTGGGGTGTGCGAAGGCAGATGTGATCTTCGGGAGTGAAGGTGGGCTCTGGATCAGAGGCCAGCGCGGGAGCGCAGGCGGCCTGTAGGCGCTGCACGGCTTGTGCGAAGCGGGCGGGCTTGACAGGCTTGAGCAGATAGTCAACCGCTTCGATGTCGAAGGCCTGGATGGCATGTTCAGCGTGGGCCGTAACCATCACGACCATTGGCGGCGCCTCCAGCGCCTGTAGCAAATCAAAGCCCGTGCCGCCGGGCATATGCACATCCAGAAAAATGCCATCCGGTTTTTCCTGTTGGATCAAAGTCAGTGCGGTTTCCTTCGAGTCGGCCTCACCAACGATCTGCAAGCGGGGGTGGGCGGCAAGCATTTGCCGGAGGCCTTGTCGCGCCAGGCGTTCGTCGTCGATCACAGCTACACGCAGCATGGCATGCCCTCCAATTCCAGAGTCGCGATGACCCAGCCTTCCGATTCCTGAATTTGAAAACTGTGGCGGCCCGGATAGTGAATCTCAAGGCGGCGGCGGATCACCTCGAGGCCCATGCCTGGACCATCTCTGTCCTCATAGTTTACAAGATTCCCGTTGTTACGGATTTCGATCTTCAACCGTTCTCCGTGGGCCTCAGCCACTATCTGTAAATTCCAGGGCGCAGGGGCGTGATGGAAACCATGCTTGAAGGCATTCTCAACGAGCGGCTGTAGGAGAAAGCTTGGCACAAGAACTTCGCGGGCGGGCGGCGTGGCAACGATGGAGCTCTGAAATCGCTCACCGAAGCGTGCCACTTGAATTTTCAGATAGGCATTCGTGGTATCGAGCTCCACGGCCAAGGGCGTGAGCAAGCGGCTGCGGTGATCGAGAGAGTAGCGCAGGTAGGAAGAAAGTTCGCCCACCATCTGCACGGCAGCGCCGGGGTTGATGGGGATCTCGCTCGCGATTCCATTGAGAGTATTGAACAAAAAATGGGGATCCAACTGGAAGCGGAGCAATTGGAGTTCCGACTTCTGGGCATCCGTCTTTGCGAGCGCGGCGTGTTGGCTTTTCTGGCGGGCGTGCCTTTCCGCCTTGAGCCAAAAATAGCCGAATGACCAAGCGAGATAGAGAATCAAATGCCCGGCGGTAAAAAGAAGCAAGCGCTCGCCATGCGACCTGT
>JBILMW010000096.1:0-9878 GCA_044375335.1 Terrimicrobiaceae bacterium
ATAGATTCCGCATTTTAATGCGATCAAACGCTGTGATCTTCAAATGCGTCACACCTATTTTCGGTTGCAATTGCTTCATCTTGAATTTTTAATTTAACCCATTTCTTCTCTCAACCGGACACTAGTGCCCCTCCATAGAATGCATTTCGTTAAGCCAAACCAAGGAACCCTCTTCCTCAAAGTAAAATCCCCCAAAGGAACCACTATGCAATTTGCTCCCAAGCAATTTTTTGACCTTGCTAATCTTCATCCCTGGGGAAATGCCGTTTCCTAACTTCCAGTCTCCAATAATATATGGGTCTAACTTCTTACCTACCAGATCTCTTTCCAGAGAGAGGTCGAATGGAAGAAGAGAAACTCCGCCTAATTTTCCATCCCAGAATTCCAGAACATCCTTAAACCCATAGATAAGTGAGAACATACCTTTGCCGTATTCGCGTTTTGCGTCCGGGGCACCCAATTTTTGAATAACTTCATCCTCGGTTGCTCCTATCGGCAAACCAAATATGCTTTTACCTGGAACAATAACATTGTCTTTCAAGGTTGCTTGAATGCCAGACTCGCGTGCCGGCTTACTGTGATCTTCGACAAATTGTGCCAAGGGCGCTTTTATTGGTTCGATACGAAGATAGTCACATATGGTGTTCTTATCTGATAAAAGGAGAGTTACCTTGGAATCTGACGGATCATCCTCGAACGAGGCAGTTTGAAAATTCAAGCTATCTTCAGTCTTTTTAAGTTTGAATTTCTTTCCAATCCGTTTTTCAGCCTCAGCCAGTGACATTCCAGGTTTGACTCCGTTGGTAAATGACCACTTGGTAAATTTTTCAATAATCTGATCATTAACAAAAAAACCAGAGAGTTTGGCTTTCCCTGATGAAAGATCGAAATTTTTCCCAATATCCTGATCATTAATAAAAAGACCACAGAGTTTGCTTTCCTGAAATATAAGTGCGAAACGGTTTTCATAGATTAAGGCCGATTTCCCTTTTTGAAGATCAAGCTTGCTGGTGGGTTGGCCGAGGAGCTCAATAACCTGTTCCGGGCTGGCACCCATTTTACAGCCAAAAATGCTCTTGCCGATGTCAATGGAAAGCTTGATTTCCGTATCGTTATAGCCTTCAAGCCTAATAGGTCTAATAGATAATGAAGAGAGTTTTTTATCATACGCCCTAAAACTGACCCTTGATCGACCATCCGTGTAGCTAAATTGATTATCAACACTTTTGGGGACTTTATCTCCCAGTATGGCTTTGGCCTGATCCACCGTCATGCCTGGTCGCAGCCCGTTTTTCAACCGGCATGCCTGGATATCGTTGCGCCCATCGAAAAAACTAACATCAATGCCAATCAATGAATCGTTCCAGAAGAGAATAGCGCAATCTCTTGCATATTTTTCATAAAAAAGGACCGTCGTCCCATTGCCTAAGTCATACTTGCCGCTGGGTTTTCCAAGGATTGAGATTACCTTTTCGCATGAAGAACCGAGTTCACAGCCGAAAATGCTTTTAGCTGGATCGATGATAAGATCGAGATTTTTCTGAACGCTGTCGTCTATGCTTAAACCGAAAACACTGTAATCAGCTAAACTCTTTGGGTTCTCCCTATAGCCTATATTCAGTGTTATCTGCGATCCATTTTCATAGTAAACTATTGGAGCACTTTTTTCTATCGCGTTTTTTATAAATTTATCGCCAAGTATTTTTTTAACCTCACTCAAGTTCATTTCTTGCGTAATGCCGTTTGACAACTTCCATTTGGCATTTTCTCCAAAAGCAAAATTTTCGATGAAAAAACCAGATCCTATAAAATCTTGAGACACTTTAATTCCACTTAAATTATTATTAAAGAATAATATAATGCAGTCTCTTCCATAAATAAGCGAAGACCTGCCATTACCTGATTCGATTTCTCCGAGTGGTTTACCTAATTTCAAGATGACATCATCCTTAGAGGATCCTACAGGACAACCGAATATGCTTTTTCCTGGATTAATCGTCATATCCTCTGGAGGCTTACAAACAACGGGTTGCCTTTGTGATAGAGCAATTTCAGCGCCCGCTGGGATCGTTTTGTTTGCTTCCGAGGCGGCTTGCCATTTTGTCAATGCGTTTGAAGGATCAGAATCGATATCCGACCTTGCTTGGGCGGAGATCAGAGTGCCCTTTGCGTCCACTATAACAAGCGAGGGAATGCCACTAATATCGAACTTCTCCTTAAGAAGCTGGATTTGTTCCGAAGCGTAGGGAATCGCCGGCCAGGGCATTCCGGTCTCCTGCATGTATTTTTGCTGATCATCGGCATTCCGGTCTGAACTCACAAAGACGACTTCAAACTGATCCGCGTGTGCATTTCGAAATTCTATGAGTTTGGGTGTGAACTGACGGCAGGGCGGGCACCAATTGGCGGAAAAATAGATGCCTAAGAATTTGCCTTTGAGGGTTGCAGGATTCACAGGGTTGCCCTGCGCATCCATGAGCGAGCTGCCGAGCAATTCCTGCAAGTTGAATAGTTGTGGAGGAGTGGGTTGTGATGTTTGCGCGTATGTCAAACCTGCCGTAAGGGCCAGTAAAGCAGAGCAGCAGATGATGATTTGTTTTTTCATGGATTTTATTGGTTTGGAGTTTCGAAAATTACTTACCGGTATTCCTTGCGACTCGGAAACCGAAGGGGCTGTGACGACCGTTCGGGTTCATACTATCTCCCCGAGCCTTGCGGTAGCGTTCCGCCTTGAACTGGGGACATCTCGGTCAAATTCGATGGGACAGATGAGTCGCCGATGGCATTGCGGGCGTAGCGAAAGCCGAAGTGGCCAAATTTATAATCAGGTCCCCCTCCATGCCCTGTTTCAAAGTCACACCTTTCTGCAGGATCCAAATAACTTCCGCCTTTTACACGTTTATCAAAACCATAATCTCCTGTATCCCAACACCACTCTTCAACATTGCCCGACATATCATAAATTCCCACTTCATTTGGTTTTTTGCCTCCGACTGGTGCCGATGTCGAATTGGAGTTACCCAAAAACAATGCCACTTCCTGGATGTTATTAGAACCGCTGAAAGTATAGTTTTGACTGTTTGCTCCGCCTCGAGCAGCAAATTCCCATTCTTTCGCCAGTGGCAAGCGATACCCCGCTGCAGCAGGATCAAGCGTAGGGTAGATTTGTCCTTGTCTATAAGTGGTTCCGTTATTCGAGTAGACCGGCGGTAACCCTTCCATCTCGCTCTTCGCATTGCACCATTTTACAACATCATACCAACTTACATTGGCAACGGGATGCCTGTCTGTGGCTCCAGAACCGCTGTTATCAAATGTGTAGCCGTTTACCACGGCCCAGAACTGCACTTCCTTCCATTCGCCAAAAGTGGTTTCGAACCGTGAGATGTGAAAGGCGGGAATGCGTTGACCACGGAGTTCCGAGTCTTTTGGCATATTTCCGCCTTGGATCAGAACCAATGCGTTCAAACCGTTGGATGTAGGCAAGCTAGAATTTTCTCCATAAAACGAACTCGCGGTAGCGCTCCTTCCCCATTGGCGAATTCCATCGACACCAATCAACTCCACGGCATCAATTTCGTTCCATCCTCCAATGCGCTTGGTATCGAGGTGAATTTTGATCCGGTCGGATTTTATGCCCAGCACGGGCCTCATAACCATATCCACGGGAGCCGGCATGGGGTTTCCATCGCCCTCCCACAAGACAATCTCCATCTTATCTTTTGAAATAGCTGCGATTTTGCAAATGGCTCCGGGGTTAAATGTTTCGCGGATTCGGACTTCGTCGATCTCGACTTCCTTGGCAAAGGAAACCTCCAACCATTCCGGCCCGGCATCCGGCTTGAGGGGAGCCCATGCTGAGGGCAGGTCACCGGCTTCCATCGTATCGGGCGCTCCGGTAGCCTGCTCGGGCCCCCATTTCCGCTTGGGTTGGACTTCAGCGAGCGCATGGGCGATCAAAAGAAAGCCACAAATTCCAAAAGATGTGAGGTTTTTTCTGAGCATAGCTTTTTGCGTAAGACGGGAGGCTTTCAGGGAATGAGTTGGATCGCCAAAAATGGGGTCTTGAAGAGGTTTTTTGAAATGCCTCTTCCTTCCAAGCGGGATGCTTTGGCCACCAAATTGGCGAAATCCGCGCGCTGGCCATCGGGATCGGGACCGAGGATGCCTTGAGCGATTTGCTCGATTTTCGACCACGCGATATTCGCTGAGTCTGGAGAATGACGGAGTTTCATGCCGAAAGCGGCAACGGCGGCAGCGAAACGAAAGTCGACCGAATTTTGGTTGAAGGATTTTGCCGAACTGGTTTCGAAACGAAAAACTGCGAGTTGGCACTGATTGGACCCTTTGGGGCGATGATGAATTTTCAGTGTTAATAAATCCCCGGTATCAACCGGTTGATACTCGACGACCGCCCGGGTTCTTTGAAAATCCTTAGGAGCGGTCTTTGGCTGCGATTTTCCGACCGGGATGACCTCATAAAGCGCCGTGTGCTCAAAGGGAGGTGTGACCTTTGTTGTAAAGCGGATCGATTTCTCGGTGTCCCGCTGGCTTTCATACCCGATCAAGCGGAAATAGGCCGCCCGGGCTGGATTGAATTGGGCCTCGACTTTGACATTTTCGGCAACGGCTTGCGAACGAATGCCCACGCGAATCAACAAGTGTTCCTCATTCCAAGGAGCAATGCCGCTCTCGATATCCGGAGATAAAGCCGCGCTCCCGGCCTGCTCCGTGTAGTTGTAGGTGAAAGCATTGATCAATTCCTCGATGTGGACGGAGTCGGGCGGAGGAGGTTCGCTTGCAAGAATCCGAGCACGGATTTTGGCATAGCCGGAAGAATCCACATCCAAAGAATATTCGGAAGTGCGCTGGATTTTGGTATCAACCAGGCGCCCGCCAAAAGTGGCATTGCGAACGCCCCTTTGATTTTCCTTGAGGGGGATTGCTTGCCCCGGCGTCTCCAACTGAAATGCAAGATTTGAATCAGATACGGACTCTCCGGTGATCAAACCCTGCTCCGAGAAATCATGTTCCGTGGGGCATCTGACGGACTTGAATTTTGATCGCGATGGGATGTCGTCGAGAGGCGATGCGGTATTTTTTGCCAAGCCATCATTGCTTGGGTCGAGGTGTGTTTTCGACTCCCCTGTCGGCTCCATTGCTGGATTCGCGGCTGGATCGGTCTCCAGCGTTTGGGGTTCCTCATGCAATGCGGCGGGTGCAACCACATTCCAGGCCATAAACCCTAATTCCGTTACAGCGGAGGGTCGATAAAGCATGCCTGCTAAAAATGTCACGCTCGCCGCTGCCGCCAAACCGAGTGGGACGGCCCAGCGGATCAGTGTTTTTTTTCTCCGGAACGCAGCTTGGTTTTCCTCACAAGCACGCAAGAGGTTGAGGCGCTCCTTCGGATCGAGCCCCTCGGCCGATTTGGGCAAACGATCGAACTTCGAGGCCATCTCGATGATGTCGTTCAACTCGGCTTGGAGGGAGTCGGATTTCGCCAACTCGCGCTCGAATTTTTCGCGGGCGCTGCCAGTCAATTCGCCAAACGCATAGTCTGTGATGCGGGTATCACTCATAATGTGGAAACGGGTTTGTGTTCGCTACTCCAAAGACGGCGAAGAGTTTGGATCGCCTCGTGGAGTTGCACTCCCACATGGGAAACGCTCATTTTCATGACCTCGCTCATTTCCTTGTAGGTCAAATCGCCCTCAAACTTGAGGTTGAGTAACTCGCGTTGGCGCTCGGGGAGTTGCGAAACCAATCCGCGCAGACGCTCGGCATCCTCGGCGGCCATAAGAGTCTTCGCAGGACAATGCTCCTCGGCTTTATGTTCCTCATCGAGTGCCTCGGCGGAAAAGCGAACGACTTTGCGGCGATGGTCTAAAGCGCAATTCCGGCAAACATAAAAGAGCCATGGTGCCAAACGCGGCTCGATTTCCAGTAGATCCTGTTTGCTCAACCGTAGAAAAGTCTCCTGCACCGCATCGCGCGCGGATTCAATGTCTCCGGTGATTTCCTTTGCGTAACTAATGAGCGTGCGTTCAAAACGCTCGATGGCCAGGGGGATGATATTTTCCGCAGACATGGGTGGGTTCAATAGGACAACGCAGAATGCGGAAATTTATTAGCCGAAATTTTAAGTATTTTTTCGGGCTCGGCGAGACCATCCGCTTTTGTGGCGAAGCCTGCCATATTGACGGCGCGTTCGCGCCTGCCGCTTTTCCTCTCCAAACTCTCAGCGGCCTTCATGAGCGAAGTGACCCGCCACGACATGCCAGCAAGCATCCGCGCTGGCTTCCGCCCCGGCGAACTCGCAACCCTCCTCGGCCTAGATTCGAAAAAATGGAGCATCAGGGAATCCTCGCATTGGCGTGGGGCGTTGAGACTCGCGGCCTGGCGGCGTTGAAAAAACAACGAGGCCACTTGGTCAATGCCGAATCAGGCGATCTTGTCCAACACCGCATATTTGAACCACGCCGGGACTTGGCGTGTCTTCAGTTCCAGCGTCCGCCCATCGGTGATTTCAGCCAACCAGGTGTGAGCGCCTTCCGCATTGTTGGTGGAGTTGTCGAAGATTTAAGCCCTGTTCGTGTGCCTGATTGCCTCAATGAGCAGCTCAAGCGATTTGTAATAGCGCGCAGTGATCTTTTTAGAAGGAACATCATGTCCGTTCATTGCCACCCGGTTCGCCACGCGAGATAAATTGATCGTTGGGTCGTCCGTGGCCACATAATATAGGTAGGTGCGGTATCCCGTCTGCTGTGCCTGTTGGAGAAACGCGACTTTGCCGGGATGCGACATGACGGTTTCAAGGGTAAAAGTCTGCCCTGCTTGAAGAAGTTTCCGGCGAACAAAGTCCGTCAGCACACTCGCGAAGTAAGAGTTGACGACGCCGGAAGGGAAATAGAGTCGGCCTTCCGCAAAGCTCAGGCTTTCGGCTGCCTTGGAAAACCCTTCGCCCTGCAGAAATTTTGATCCTTTGAACGCATGCAGCACCTCCTGCTCCGATGCTTGAATACCGACACTCTGCAGATCCACAGAGCCCTCCTTTTTAATGCCGGCCTCGATTTCATCGGGGTTCAGATACACTCCCAGAAGAGACTTCGGCAGGTAGGACTTCAGCACGCTCTTTCCCGACCCGTTTGGTCCGGCAAACATTCGCAATCTGGGGGTCTCCCGACTCACTTGATAGTGTAGATTGTGCCAGGTATCACGGCTGTGGATGGTTCGATCTGCTTCACCACTTCCTTCCGGCCATCCGGGTAGACCCGAACCACAAAAGCCCCTTCTGTCTGTAACACACTTTGACCGGAGGCGAGGACGCTCTGGCGCGCGGCGGCAAAGGCCCGACCTGAGAGAAACGGGAACTCACTTTCCAGTTGTTGAATATCGTGGTCGGACATGGTCTCAGATTAATGAGTTTAGCGCATCAAATCAACCCCGCCCTCCAGTGGTTCTCTTGGACTTCCGCCCCGGCGAACTCCCTGCCCTCCTCGGCTTGGATTCCAAAAAATGGAGCGTCAGGGAATCCTCACAGTGGCGTGGGGCGTTGAGACTCGCGGCCTCGCGGCGTTGAAAAAAAACGAACGCCATCACCGCCGGCGTGGGGATTTTGCCCCAATGGACACTCAGGGAATCGCAGGCGAAAAGCTGAGTCCTTGATTATGATCCAAAATTTGAAAGTCATCCTGAAGAAGGAAAATCTGGAAAATCTTTTGCCGCTTTTCAGGAAGCACAAAATCACGGATTCCTGCCTCGATAAATTGTGTGATCAATGCCTGATCAACATGGGGGTCGAGAAATTGGGCGATCGCAAGCGATTGCTGTCGGTTTTTCTTAATGTTCCCGCCGAAGATTCGCCCGGAGGAACCTATTTGTTGGACATCGTTGGCGGCACGCTGCCGCATGACTCGCTTTTGGCCGGTGAGAATGTGGCCAGTTTTCGGATCGGCAAATATCCCGTCATGTTGGAGGAGTGGCAAATGGTCAAAAATTGGGCTCTGGCTAACGGGTATGAACTCGAAAACGGCGAGGGCGAGGGGTGTCACAGTCCCGTTGTGATGGTGAGTTGGTATGAGGCGCTGCGGTGGTGCAACGCCAAGAGTGAGTCGCTGAATCTTTCGCCTTGTTACAAGTTACGCGACCAGACCTACCGCTCTGAAGATCTCAAGAAAGATCATTTGCCTGAATTGAGCTGGGACATGCAAGCCAATGGATACAGGCTCCCCACCGAGGCCGAGTGGGAATGGGCTGCACGAAGCGGCATGTGCTGGATCGAGGAGCCATTGGCTGGGAGGAAGAAGTTAAATGGCTCTGCCCACCTGCAGAACGGGCTTGCCGCAGAGTTGCCGGTTGATGCCACTGCCGCGACTGTGGATTTATTGAAAAATTACGAGACTCCACCGAATCTGTGGGAGTGGTGTTGGGATCTCGCCGAGGAGGACTATGCTCTTTGCCATCGAATCCGTGGCGGCTGCTGGAATCAAACATTCCATCCCGGCCTGGAAAAACTCCGCATCAGTCGCAAGCCCGAAAGCCGTATCGAGGTCGTGGGCTTCCGCCTTGCCAGAATGAGCGGCGGGGCCGCTTGAGGGAGCGAAGAACCGCCTCGCCGACTTGCTTGCTCCTTAAAAAAGCGACCTCAGTGAATCATCCCACTGGCGCGTAGCGCGGAGACTGGTAGCCTCGCGCCGTTGAAAAACCCAATCACCATAGCGGGTGGCGGACTTGCAGGGCTCTCTCTGGGCATCGCCCTGCAATCCCGTGGTGTCGCGGTGACTTTGCACGAGGCGTCGGCGTATCCGAGGCACCGGGTATGTGGCGAATTCATCAGTGGCGTGAGCGACGAAACCCTCGCCATGCTGGATGTGGCAGAGTGCCTCAGCGATGCGACAAGCCTGGAGACCGCCTCTTGGAGCGATTCCGCAGGGCGGCTTGCCGAAATGCAGGTCCCGGGCCGTGGAATTTCGCGTTGGCAACTCGACGAGCGCCTACAGAGGAAATTCGTCTCTCTCGGTGGCTCACTTGTCACGAACTCGCGCATCGCATCGGCACCTGGCGTCATCTGGGCAGCGGGACGGCCAAGAAGACCGTCCGCATGGCTGGGTTTGAAATGCCATGCGCGCAACCTGCCGCTCACGCATGATCTGGAGATGTTCACCTCGCCGGGCGGGTATGTGGGTTTGGCAAAAATCGAAGACAACCAAGTGAACATTTGCGGGCTCTTCAAGACCCGGAGCACTCGCGGAGCCAAGGGAAGCGCCCTGCTCCTCACCATGCTTCGGGAGTCTTCACTTCACGCGCTTGCAGACCGCTTGGAAGCTGCAGAATTTGACGAATCGAGCGTCTGCGGAGTTGCGGGATTTCAGATGGGACAGCAGGCGGCGCCGGAGTTCAGCATCGGCGACGCGGCGAGCATGATTCCGCCTTTCACAGGAAACGGAATGAGCATGGCATTCGAGTCTGCCGAGTGCGCGCTACAACCGGCGATCGACTACGCCGCAGGCCGCAAATCATGGTCGGAAGCGGCATCGGCATCCACAGCCGGTCAGGCCTCCCGTTTCAGGCGACGCCTGGCGGCGGCGGGCATCCTGCACCACTGCCTCATGAATCGGGCCGCATTGAGGATCACCTGCAGCCTCGCCCGCAGAAAAATGATGCCCTTTCAAACCCTCCTCCACCTTGTCCGCTGATGTATTTGCAATCCCTCGCCACCGCCTTTCCGCCGCATGCCTTCACTCAAGCGGAGTGCTTTGAAACCCTTGAGAAATCAGGCGCGATGGATGGCTTGCGCGGGCGTTCGAGAGAACTTCTCCATAAAGTTCTGACGGGAAATTCGGGTATCGAAACGCGCCGTTTTTGCGAGGCGGATT
>JBILMW010000010.1:0-30389 GCA_044375335.1 Terrimicrobiaceae bacterium
CATCGGTCTTAAAAGCCTCCTGCTCGACGCGGGTGATGCGGGTGGTGACTTCGAATTTCGCGGCGGGATAGAATGCGGCCACAAAGCGGCGGGCGACCATGTCGTAAATCTTGAACTCAAAATCATCAAGCGCCTTGGGTGAAACTCCGGTCGGGATGATGGCAAAGTGGTCGGTGACTTTGGCGGAGTTGAAAACGCGGCGGTTCAGGCCGATCAATCCTTTGTCGAGAGCATAGCGGGCGTGTTGCGCGAGGTCCTGAGGCTCAATCCCGGCGAGGATTTTTTTGACATTCGGCAGGTTGTCGTCCGGCAGGTAGCGCGAGTCGGTTCGCGGATAGGTGAGGACTTTGTGCTTCTCGTAAAGCGCTTGGGCGATCTGGAGCGTGCGCTTGGCGCTCAGTCCGAACCGGGAGTTCGCCTCGCGCTGGAGAGTAGTAAGATCGTAGAGCTGCGGAGCGACTTGCGTGGTGGGTTTTTTTTCCTCAGTGATGACGCCCGGCTTGCCTTGGCATTTCGCGACGATCGCCTCAGCTGCGGCGCGATCCCAAATGCGCTCGGCTTTCGCATCCTCGTCATCGCCTTTTTTAAAGCCCTCGCTGAACCAGCGGCCCCGATACGAGCCGGCGGTGACACCGAAATCACCATAAACTTCGAAATACGGACGCGGTTTGAAGGCGCGGATTTTTTCCTCACGCTCAGCCAAGATCGCGAGAGTCGGCGTCTGCACGCGGCCGACGGGCGTGAGTTGGAATCCCCCGCCCTTGGAGTTGAACGCGGTCATGGCACGCGTGGCGTTGATACCTACAAGCCAGTCACTTTCACTGCGGCAAACAGCGGCATCCGCGAGCGGAACCATCTCTTTTCCGGCACGCAAATGCGCAAATCCCTCGCGGATCGCTTCGGTCGTCATGCTCTGCAGCCACAGGCGGCGAGTCGGCTTTTTCGAGTTCGCGAGCTGGATGATGTAATGAAAAATCAGCTCCCCCTCGCGGCCGGCGTCGCAGGCATTAATGACTTCTGTGATGTCCGGACGCTTCAGCAGGCGCTTGATGAGGCTGAGACGGGAGGCGGTTTTTTCGATCGGCTTGAGATCGAAATGGTCAGGAACGATCGGGAGATTCGCAAAACTCCACTTGCCCCGCTTTTTGTCCATTTCGTTTGGCAGGCAAAGTTCGACAAGATGGCCTACAGCGGAAGTAATTACCAAAGAGTCATTTTCAAAAAAATCATCCTTACTGGTGAATTTGCCGAGAGATTTTGCAAGATCGCGGGCCACAGAAGGTTTTTCGGCAATGACAAGGGATTTGGACATGATCGGGAAGTTGTTACACAGCAGCCGTTGCACAATCAGCAGGCCGCCTTTTCGTTTGGAGGCACGGAAACTGGAGGAGAGCGCTTGCGTTGGCAAGCCACTTCTTCGGGGAGTAAGCCCAACCCAGCATCCATTTCTAACAAACAAAGGCTCAGGTTTAGCCAGAAAAATGAAAGAAAATGAACACTGACCCCTAGTTTATAGATGGGCTTGTAACTTCCGGGCTCGCGAGTGGCGAGCGGGGGTTGGATTAAAGCGTTTCCGGGGCGTTGAGGAGTTCGGCGATGCGTTTCAGGAGGCGGCCGGCGGCGCCGCCGTCGAGGACGCGGTGGTCGAAGCTGAGGGTGAACATGGCTTCTACGACGGGGACGAATTCCTCGAGTTGGGGATTCCAGCTTGGAACGGTCTGGCCTGCTCCCATGCCGAGGAGGACTGTTTGTTCGGGAAGGGGAATGGGCGTGGCGAGGGTAAGGCCGAAGGTGCCGTAGTTGGTGATCGTGGCGATGGAACCACCGGTGTCGGCGGCGGGGAGGCGGCGTTGGCGGGCGAGTTCGACGAGACGGTTGTAGCGGGAAACGAGGTCGTCGAGCGGGAATTGGTCGGCGTTGCGAATGACGGGAACCAAGACACCATCGTCGGCTTCGACGGCGAATCCGATATCCACCGAAGGCGGGTGCACGATGCTTTCGCCGATGAGGCGGCCGGCAGGGGCGCTGTTCTCGCCGAGGGCGACGGCCAGAGCGCGGAGGGCGTAGAGGGCGGGGCCGGGCTTCGAGGGATGGGATTTGCGGTGGGCGAGGAGTTTGTCGAGCTGGATGGGGATGCCCACGGTGGCGAGCGGGCGGGACCAACTGCGGATCATGGCGTCGGCCACGGCTTTCCGCATCGGTGAGGCGGGAGTGATTTTGTTATTTTCGATGCTCCCCAGGAAGCGCTCAAGGTCTTCGATGGTTACGCGTCCACCGGCGCCGCTGCCGGCGATGCCTGCGAGATCGGCCGCGCGGAGGCCGAGCTCGGACATGCGGGCTTTCATGCGGGGTGAGAGGTAGGTGACTCCGCCGGCGTGGGCGGGAACGGGGAGTCCGCCGGGCACGGTTGGCTCCACTTTTTGCGGAGCGGGCGGTGTGTCGGAGCGCTTCTTTGCAGGCTTGCGCGAGGTTTTTTCGGGTTCATCCAATCCAAGGCGCTTGGCTTCTTCAGCACTGACCTCGATCTGGCCGAGAATCGCCCCCACGGGGTAGCTGGTTCCATTTTCGGCGAGGATTTCCGTGATCACTCCTGAGCAGGGCGCGGTGACGGCCATCATAGCCTTGTTTGTCTCGACCTCGATGAGATCGGCATCGGCTTGAATGCTGTCACCTTCTTTGAAAAGGAGGCGGACGATGGTCGCCTCGGCGATGGATTCGCCGAGTTGGGGCATTTTAATGGGAACGAAGGCCATGGTGAATCAGATGTGAAGGAGGCGCCGGGCTGCGGCGGCAATGGTGGATGCTGTAGGGCGGTGGGCCGCCCAAAGGTCGGGATGATAGGGAACCGGCGTGTCTTTGGCGTTGATCCTCATTGGAGCGGCATCGAGGAGACCAAACCCTTCGGTGGAAACGCGGGCGAGAACTTCGGCTGTGACACCGCCCCAAGGCCACTCTTCGCTGACGCAAAGCAGGCGGCCGGTGCGGGCGACGGATGCCAGAATCGTGTCTGTGTCCAGCGGCTTCACGCTGCGCAGGTCGACGACTTCGATTTCGTATCCGTCCTCCACCAGTTCCTGGGCGGCGGCGAGGGATTCATGGAGCATGGCGCCATGTGTCACGATGGTAGCATCCCGGCCTGCTCGGGCGATGCGGGCCTTGCCAATCGGCAGAGCGGTCTCGGGGAGGGAATCCGCTTTGAGATGGTTATAGAGAAACTTGTGCTCACAGAAAATGACAGGGTCATCGATGTTCACGGCTTCGAGCAACATCGTGTAGGCATCCTCGACGGTTGCGGGTGTCACAACCACCAGACCGGGCCAGTGGGCGTAAATGGCTTCCAGACTCTGGCTGTGGAAGGGACCGCCGCCGGAAGTGCCGCCGGAGGGCAGGCGCACCACGATCGGGCAGGGAACGCTGGTGCGATAGAAAAGCGTGGCAGCGTGGTTGACGATCTGGTTAAGGCCGCAGGTCGAAAAGTCGGCGAACTGCATTTCGACAATCGGACGGGCGCCTTCAATGGCGGCACCGATCGCCATGCCCACGATGGCGTCCTCGCTCAGCGGTGCGTCCAGCACGCGTCCGGGGAATTCGGCGGAAAGATTTTTGGTGGCTTTGAAGGCACCGCCGAAATTGCCGATGTCCTGCCCGTAGAGAAAAACGCGGGAGTCGGTCGCGAGGGCCTTTTGCTGGGCGAGGCGGATGGCTTCGAGGTAGGTGATCATGAGGCGGCGTATTGTTCCCGGTATTCGGGTCTGGAGAGAGCGGCCCAGTCGTCTTCACTCGGATCTGGCGAGGGTTCGCGGCGGACGCGGTAGGCTGTGTCATTGACCTCGGCCTCGGTCTCGTGCCTCCAGGCTGCGACTTCATCAGCCGTGTGCCAGCCTTGGTCGATGATATGCTTTTCCGCGAGCAGCACACAATCCGAACCAACAGTGGATTTTTTCAATTTGGGATCGAGATAAGCAAAGTCGTCATGCTCTCCGTGGCCGACGAGGCGCAGCAAGTCCGCAACGACCAGCTGGGGTCCGCCGCCTTCGCGCGCGGCGTGAATGGCGTTGCGCAAGGTCTGGAGGCAATCCATCAGGCTTGTGCCATCGGCCTTGTGAGCACCCACTCCATAGCCTGCGGCTTTGTCCAGAAGGTCGGCGCAGGCGTATTGGCGGGAGTTCGGTGTGGAGTAGGCGTATTGGTTATTCGCAACAACCACGATGAGCGGCAACTTGTCCACAGCGGCGGCATTGAGCCCTTCGTGGAACGCGCCGGTGGATGTCCCGCCATCGCCGATGCAGGTGGCTCCCACGGCACCCTGCTCGCCTTTGAGACGGCGCGCGAGAAGTGCTCCCGCCACACTGGGGATCATGGCTCCAAGGTGACTGATCATGGCATAGTAACCGTCCTGGGGACGGCCGCGATGGATGTTTCCATCCCGGCCACGCATGGAGCCGAGCTGAGATCCCAGGTAGGTGCGAAGTGTGTCGAGAACCGTGTCGCCGAATGCGAGGCGTCCAGCTTGATCTCGGATGAGCGGGGCAAAAATATCACCCCGTCGGAGTTGGATGCCCACGGAGACGCTCAGCGCCTCCTGGCCGCGGCCGAGGAACACGCCGCCCTTGATCATGCCGGCACGGAAAAGGGCTCCGAGTTTTTCCTCCAGCACGCGTGAGGTGAGCATGACGCGGTAGGCTTTGATGAAATCGGACTGGGTAACCGGCGCGATCTTTTTGGACATTACCGGGATTTTATACGGCCAAGCATCCACCTTCTGCAAAGCATTCCTTCATGCTGGAAAAAGGTGTCCTCACTGGGCGGGGGGCATGAGTTGAATGGCGAGGGGTGTTGACGCATCGAAGTGAACATCGTTCTGGGATGAGGCCAAAAGAATTCCCTCCCTCTTGAAGGCTTCATAAACCGCAATGAGCAGATCGCTCGGGACTCCATTCGAGGCGTGGGGCACTTTTTTATCCACCCAATAAAAGGCGCGGAGCAAGAGCGAATCCTTGAGAATATCCTGTAAAAAGACACTCGCCTCGTGGCTTTTCAGGACACCCGGGTGCGCGGTCACGATGGCTTGGACAAGGTCGATGGCTTTTTTGATCGGCGCGCCGTGGGCAAGGGAGATGGAAAAATCTTGGCGCGCGTGGTTGTCGGAGAGCGTCCAATTCACCACCGTGCTTTGGAGGAGGGCGCTATTCGGGATGAGGATTTCCACCCCGTCGCCACGACGGAGTTGGCAGCAGCGGCTGCCGATGGCCGTGACCGTGCCGGAATAGGTGGCCACATCGATGATGTCGCCGATGCGGATCGGCCGCTCGAAGAGGAGGATGATTCCGCTGATGAGATTGTTGACGAGCTGCTGGGCGCCGAAGCCCACGGCGATGGCCGCGCCGCCGCCGAGGAGGGCAAAAATCGTGAGTGGGATTTTTACGACAGACAAGGCCACGAGACACACGACTCCAAGGAGGATGAAATGCGTGAATTTCTGAACGATCGCTTCGGTGGTGGCATCCAGGCTGAAGCGCTGCCGGAGCCTCGAGCGCAGCCAATGGCTGAAAGCGGATGAAAGCATCCCGCCAAGCAGCAAAATGGCGAACGCGATGAACAGCATTCCCAAAGTCACCGAACTCGGGCGCTGCACGATCTGGCCGTTCACGAAAACCGAGTCGTTGAGAGTGAAGACGCCGGTGTTCCAAAAATCCTTTGCCTTTTCACTCAGGGAGACGGCAGCCGCATCCATTTTGTCGCCCAACCCGAGCGATTTGCGGCGCACCGCCAGATCGGCATTTGTGAGCCGCAGCAGTTCGAGGAGTTTGGAAAATCCGTTTTCCCACTGGGAAAGAATCGCCTCCTCCTGCTTGAGAGTTTTTGTCAAAAGCTCGTCTTGAGGGGATGCGCCGGGGCTTCCGTTGCTATTGGCCGCTGCGAGGCGCACGCGCTCCACGAGCTTTGCGCGAAGTCCGGGGATGAGCGGTTGCCATGTCTGGACATCCTGCGATCGATCGGCCACCAGCCGTTCGATTCGGTCGATGGATTCGGCCTTCGCGGCATTCCAGAGGTCGTAGCGTGTTTGCCAGATTTGGCCTATGACAAGAAGGCCCAGGCGGCGGTATTCCAGAAGTTGGAGTTGGCTTTCGATGCTGTCCTCGAGGAGTTCGGCGGTTTGATTGTTTTCCGGCGAGGCGTCGTTGGAAGGGAGGTTTTTGAATTGTCGGCCGACCTTTGCGGCCATGGCCGAGAGGGCGTCCTCTTCGCTCCGGATGTCTGTGAGTTTTTTTTGAAGCAAGCTCGCTGGAAATGAAACGCGTCCCTCCAAGTTCTGGCTCCGAAGTTTCGCGAGATCGATCAAAGCGCTCCGCAAATCGGCATCCGGTTGCCAACTTTTATTGTCGGAACGGAGGGTATTTTCGGCGAGCGCGGCTTCCACGCGGGTTTGCTGAAGTTTCAAAAGCCATTGGTCGCGGGGTGACCCTGGCGCTCCCTTGGACTCGAGGATCTGGAGTTTTTGCTGCTGCACCTTCAATGCCTCGAATGCGTTCGCGGCCTGCTGTGCGCGGGTCTCGCCGATTTTGTTCAACGCCTCCAACCAATCAGCCGCCTGCCAGCCATCGATCCGCGCAGAGTCGAAAAGGAGGAGTCCGTTCTCGGGTGTGACCTCAGGTGGCTTGAAGTCGGAAATTGACTGGCGAACTTCGGCAGCCTGTTCTTCCATCGTCTGCGCCGCGTTTTTCCAATCCTCCGCCAAGGTTTGGGCTTCGACCCATTGGGTAAGGATTTGGATATACTCCCGGTATTCCTCGGGCGTGGAGGCTTCGCTTTTCTGAAATTCCTCGAGCCCGCCTGTCCGCGCCCTCTCCAACAGCGATTGGGGATCAACCGGCGACGAAGGTTGCTCAGAAGGCGAGGGAAGCGGTGTTTGGCCGCAGAGGGGAGCAGCAAGATAGAGCAGGAAGGCAAGGGTCGTCCTTAAAAAAATGTTCATTTAATTGTGATTCCTATTGCCATGAGGGGAAACATGGCTACGATACACAACCTTTTCCAAAATGAAGCCAGAAATTCATCCAGACTATCAGGAAGCCGTCATCGTGTGCGCATGCGGTGCCACATACAAGACACGCTCCACTCGGCAGAACATTAAACTCGGAATCTGCGCCGCCTGCCATCCCTTCTTCACCGGTGAGCAGAAATTTGTCGATACGGCAGGCCGCGTTGACAAATTCAAGCAGCGCTACGGCACGGTTCGCGTCGCACGCGCTGTCAAGAAGCCTTAGTCAAACGCTCTTTCTTTTTAAAACGGTAAACGGGTTCAAAGCCTGTTTACCGTTTTTATTTCATCATGGACTTTGAACCTCTCATCGAGCGCAAGCGCCGCCGCTTCGAAGAACTGGAAAGCGAAATTTCCTCGCCCGGCCTCTTCGAAAATGCCGCGCATGCCAGAGAGGTGCTGCGCGAGCACGGTTCCACAAAAGAACTGCTAGAATCTTGGGAAAAGCTCACCCGCGCGCGCCGCGAGTTGGTCGAAAACCGCGAACTGGCGGCAGGCGAGGACAAGGAAATGGCTGCCATGGCCCGCGAGGAGATCGAGCGCATCGAGCCCGAGATTCCACTCTTTGAGCGTGCCGTTCAGGTGGCGCTTCTCCCGCCCGAGCCGGATGAGGATCGCGATGCCATTGTGGAAATCCGCGCCGGCACCGGAGGCACCGAGGCCGCTCTTTTCGCAGCCGACTTGCACCGCATGTATTGTCGCTATGCCGACACTTTGGGACTCAAGGTCGAGGAACTCGAATCCAGTCCGGCCGATCTAGGCGGCGTGCGCGAGGTTATTTTCCGTATTTCCGGCACATCCGTCTTCCGCCGCTTCCGCTATGAGAGCGGCGTGCACCGCGTGCAGCGCGTGCCCGCCACCGAGGCGCAGGGCCGCATCCACACCTCCACTGCCACAGTCGCCGTTCTGCCCGAGGCCGAGGAGGTGGATATCGAAATCAAACCCGAAGACCTGCGAATCGAGGTCTGCCGCGCTGGTGGACCTGGTGGTCAAGGTGTGAACACCACCGACTCCGCCGTGCAGGTGATGCACATCCCGACCGGAAGGATCGTTCGTTGCCAGGACGGCCGCAGCCAGCAGAAGAACAAGGAGGCCGCGATCAAAATCATGCGCTCCAGGCTCCTCGAGGACAAACGCCGCGAGGAGGAGGAAAAATACTCCGCGCATAGGCGCAGCCTCATCGGCGGCGGGGGACGCGAAGAAAAAATCCGCACCTACAATTTCGCCGAGAACCGTGTCACCGACCACCGCATCAAACTCTCGCTCTATTCGCTCGACCGCTTTCTCGAAGGCGACATCGGCGGCCTCGTCGAAGCCCTTCAGGTCAGCGACATCGAACAACGCTTGAAGGATTCCGGCATCGCCTGATGCTTTCGGCCCGCAGCATTTTTTGGCGGAGTTTTTGAAATAATTATCTTGTGGCCTCACGGGGCATTATCCAGATTGCCACCGCTTCAGGCGGTTTATGAACACCAATCCAGCTAATCCCACCGACCTGTCCGGCTTGGAAATGGACTTGCTCCAATCCTTCCAGCCTTCATGGGTCAAGGACTCCACTCCATCCAGTAAAATCTCCCTCGCCTCCACACACGGCGATGAGGACACGCCAAGCAACCGGCGCTCAGGCTTCGACCGCGACGAAGGAGACTCCCGCTGGGATCGCAAACGGCCAAAAGGCGACCGCCTCGCCCGCAGGCCATCTGGTGAACCCTCCGACAAATCGCGCAATCGCTCCTTCGGCGATAAGCGCCCTGCCGGAAAAAGCAGCGGCCCGCGCCGTGATGACCGTCAAGGTGGTGGCCGTCGCGAAAGCGAACCGGTCCAGCGCCCCGTTCTTCTTGAGGGCTGGGAAATCAAATTTGTTCCCGAACCACGCGGCGTTGATGGTTTGCTTAAGCAGATCAAATCGACGGCCAAGACATATTCCCTCTTCGAGTTGGCCCGTCTGGTTCTTGAAAAATCCGCCCGCTACCTTGTGGAGTTTCAACGCAAATCCGGCCCATCACTTTTTCAAGTCGTGGCGGATGGCACGCTTTGGTTGAGCGAGAGCGATGCAGCAGCGCGGATTCTTGCGACACAATTGGATAAATTTTACCGCCTCGAGCGCATCGCCGTGGAACCGCCAAAAGGAGCCTCCCCGATCATTGCCCAGTGCGGCATGAGCGGCGTCCTTCTTGGGCCTCCCAACCTCCACGACTACCAGCTTAAAGTCCAAAAACTCCATGCCGAACGCTACGGCAATATGGCGTTTGATATTTACAAGGCCCGCATCCGCATGGTCCGCGATGAGGAATCGATCCAAAAATGGCGCGACGAACAAAGCTCGCAGAATGTCTATTTTCCACTCGAAGCCCCCGAAGGCACCGAGCCTGCGCCTCTCAAGAACCTTGCAGAAGTAGCCGAGCACTTTCAAAAAAATCACGCAGCCACCGCGATTATCAATCCCGGGGATCACTTCACCGCTCCAGGCTCTGCACCTGTGAACGACTCTGCGCCAGCGGTCATTGAGTTCACCCGCCGTGAACTCGACAACCTCATCCGGTTCCCGCTTCCGCTTGCGAATAACCTCGGCCAAAAACTTGCCGGCGGCGGGTTGCAGATTTTTAAAGCTCACGAAAACATCACCTATGTCTCCGTGGCGCGTCCCAAGATGCTCGATCGCCAGGCGAATCCCGTCTCCGAGAGCCTCGCCGCCATTCTCGATTATCTGGAATCAAATGCCGGAAAACCCCGGGCGGAACAATGGAAGGCCCTGCTCGCACTGCCTACCCTGCCATCGGATCCAGCACTCCGCGAGCCGGCCCTGCTCCGCGATTTCCATTGGCTCTTGTTGCAAGGCCATGTCATCGACTTCGCCTCGAAGGGTCTCGAAATCCCACGGCGACCACCCGCCCGCCCGCCACAAGAGAGGCAGGAGAAATCACAAAACAACCGCCCACCTCGGCCTGTCACAAACCTCAAGGCACCCCAGCCTGCGGCAATTGTGCCACAGACACCCAAGCCGAACGACGAGCCACCCGCTGAAGTGTCCAAGGCCGAATCAGATTCCGCAGAACTTCAACCCGACGAATCAGAGGCTCTGCCCAACGAGCCAGAGGCTTTACCCCAAGTTGCGGATGTTCTGCCTGACGCGGCGGATGTGTTACCTCAGGTGACTGCGATTTTGCCCGAAGAAACTGACCTTGCCTCCGAAGTGATCGAGCCTCTTTCTGAAGTAGTCGAGACGCCAGCCGCATCGGGCGATTTTTTGGTCGCTGCGGATTCTGCAGCCCAAGAGAAGCCCACGCTCGAGGGCGGCGAATCCGTTCAGGACTCTATCGAAAGCCAAGTCACCAAGCCGCTTTCGTGACCCACGGCCAGTAATGGCTTGGAGGGATGCCACGCCAAGGCGCTGATTCCGTTGCCAAGTCTGGCGCGCTTACGGCGGAATTGGCCTTTTTCAAAAGTCACCACCAGCAGCGTTCCCTCGCCATCACCTGTCGCAAGTTGGCCGGTGACCGGTGAGAAATCAAGCGCCAGCACTTCGCTCTCGCTGCCATCAACCTGAATCGGTTGGGCTCCATCCGGACCTTTTGCGGACGCGCACGGCCAAACCGTCACCACCGGACTCCCTGCTGTGGCGAGGCGTTTGCCATCGGCCGAAAAAGCCAGCGCGCGAACCTTGGATTCAAAACCCTCCATGTTGAGCGGATTGTCCCTCGGGATATCGTAAATATGGACACTCGCGGTCTGGTCCGCCGTGGCCAACCAGCGCCCGTCATTGCTCCACCGCACCTGCAGGCTCGCTCCGCCCCAATCAAAGCGGGCGAAAGGTTCTTTTTCACCAAGCCTCCAAAGCAGCGCGCCGCCCGCTCCCACAGTCGCGATCTCGGAGGACGACTTGGGATTCCATGCGAAATCCGACACCACAGCCGGCAAGTCGCGCAGGCTTTTTTCATCACTCCCGGCGGCGTCAAAAATGTGCAGCGCCTTGCCCTGACCCGCCGCGAGCAGCCCTCCATCCGGACTCGTCCGCACATGCTCGATCATTCCCCGCCCGGGCGTCCATTCCCGCGAGCCACTGCGGATTTTTCCGTCGAATCCGCAAGTCGCAGGCTCACCGGCGAACCAGTCTGAGCTTCCATTCCCCATGCCATGGCCCGGGAGTTCTTCAAGAAGCGTTGCAGTCTCGTCCGCCACCAGCACAGGGCCAGTCGCGGGAGTCACGAGCAATCGCGTCCCCTCGGGATTCCATTTCAGGTCGAGGATATGATCCCCCGCAGTGATCGAGCCGGGGCTTTTCAAGCGAGGCAGGAGCGGAATCCGCTGGTGAGGGCTTCGCGATCCAGTTTGCGGCCGATGAAAACCAGGCTGTTCTTGCGCGGGCGTCCCGCCCACGGACCGCCGCTCGCGGCATCGATGAGCATGTGGACGCCTTGGAACACCACACGGTCTGCCTGGCCCTTCACGGCGAAAACCCCCTTCATGCGGAAAATGTCCTGCCCTTGGTCGCGAACGAGTTTGGAAATCCAGTCGTTGAGTTTTTTGCCATCACAATCCCCCTCGGCCTCGATGCCCACGCTCGAGATGTCCGAGTGGTGATGGTGGTGATGTCCATGCGCGTCCAAAAAGTGAGGATTGAGTTCCGTGGCGCGGTCGAGGTTGAAGCCACCCACTTCGAGAACTTTTTTGATGTCGATCTCCGCACGGGTCGTGCGGTGAATCAAGGCCAGAGCATTGATGGCGCGGATGCGCTGCTCCGTTTCCTCCAACTCTTCGGGAGTCGCCAGGTCGGATTTGTTCAGAAGAATCACATCCGCAAAAGCCACCTGCTCCTCGGCCTCGTGCGTCTCATCGACATGACGCGAGAAATGGTGTGCGTCTACCACCGTCACCACACCATTTACCACCGTCTGCTCGCGCAATTCCTCATCCACAAAAAATGTCTGCACCACCGGCCCCGGATCAGCCAGGCCGGTCGTTTCGATCAGGATGTGGTCGAACTTGTCGCGCCGCTTCATGAGGTTTCCCAGAATGCGAATCAAATCCCCGCGCACCGTGCAGCAAATGCACCCGTTGTTCATTTCAAACAACTCCTCCTCGGCATTGATAACCAGCTCATGGTCGATGCCAATCTCGCCAAATTCATTTTCGATCACCGCAATCCGGAGACCGTGGTTTTCCCCGAGAATGCGATTCAAAAGCGTGGTTTTCCCGGCCCCAAGGAAGCCGGTCAGAATAGTGACAGGTATGCGCGACATCCCGCGAGTAAACAGGAAAACAAGAAAGTCTGAAAAGACTCTTTTGAAGTGCCGATTGCCTCGCCCCTACCCCACATAGGGTTACGAAATTGTAACGATCATTCCCTTTGCAGTGGGTGGGTTTTCTAAGAGATCAGCGCGTGCGAATCAAAAAAAACAATTCTGATTTGCCAATTTCCAAATCATGAAAAAACTTCAACTCCTTGCCATCGCGGCAACCTTGCCCTTCGCAGCCGCCCAAGCTCAGATCACATTCAATAGCGGTGTCTCGCTGCCATACGGTGGGGAAATCGTTTCCTACACCAATGGACAACTCCTTACCACAAACTCCGGCAATGGTTCTCATGGGGTGCAATCCTATAGCCTTTCAGTCAGCGGTTCTCTCACAGCGGGTTTGTCCATCGACTTGGGCACCGTTTTCGGAGCGAGTTTGACCTCCTCGATCACCAGCGTCTACGCGGATGCTCGCGGTTTTGGCGTGGCCAGTATCGTTCCGACAGCCACCACTTCCACAGACTTCGGAAAGATCGCCTTTTTCGATCTCTCAAGCGGCTCCATTCTGAAAACTCTCGATGTGGGCTACCATCCTGACTCCGTTACCATGACGCCCGATGGAACAAAGCTGCTCGTCGCCAATGAGGGCGAATACGTTTCGACAGCCGTGGAGTCCAACTTTGCCCGCCCCGGCTCTGTGAGCGTGGTCAACCTCTCCGGCATTACCAACGCTTCCGGCCTCTCCGCCCTCAACTCTGGCAATGTGACCACCTATGATTTTTCATCCGCAAACCTCGGCAGCGGCGTCAGCCTTCAAGGAGTTCGTGACAACACGCTCGCCACAAACAACGCCACGACATCGGCAGGGGTTGCGAACATCGAAGCCGAATACATCGCTCCCACCAACGACAAGGCCTATGTGACCCTCCAAGAAAACAACGCCATCGCCGTTCTCGATTTCGCCTCCGGCAAATATGAGGCCATTCACAAATTGGGCACCATTACCCAGATGGTGGACGCCTCGGATAGAGATGGGGTAAGCAACGGAAAGACGATCGCTATCAATGACACGCTCAAAGGCCTCCCCATGCCCGATACCATGGTCTTGTTTACAAAGAATGGCTCCACCTTGCTGGCGACTGCCAACGAAGGCGATGCCCGCCCCGATGACGGCGATGTCGCTCGCGGATCAAGCCTGACTGCCAACATGACTACTGCCGTCGCGGCAACCGCCAACAACACCGGCATCGGTCGCCTTAACCTGCTCAAAGATCAAGGCCGAGACGCAGACGGCAAAATCGCAGACCCCACCATGATGGGCACCCGGAGCTTCTCGCTGTGGGATGCAACCACGGGCGCACTCGTCTTCGACAGCGGTTCCGCCATCGAACAATGGGTGGCAGCCAATGATCCAACGGCTTTCAATATCAATAGCGGGTCTACAGGGGAATTTGACAACCGCTCCGACGACAAAGGCCCCGAGCCCGAAGCCCTCGCTTTCGGACGCATCGACGGCAAGGACTACATTTTCCTCGGCGCAGAGCGCCAAAACGGCATCTTCCAATTCGACATCACCGACCTGAGCAATGTCTCGATCGTCGGCTACTTCAACCCGGTCACCAGCAGCGCCGATTTCGGTGGTTCATTCATCTCACCCGAGTCGATCCTCTTCCTCGACGCCGCCAGCAATCCCACAGGTAAAAACCTGCTCATTGTGGGCTTTGAAGGCACGGGCACCAATGGATCGATCGGCGTGCTGGAGGTCGTTCCCGAACCACAGACATACATTCTCATGGGCATCGGGGCCTCTTTCCTCCTCTGGCGCATGCGCCGTCGGGCTTGCTGAAAAGTTTTAAAAACCCTGATTATCAAAGAGAAAAACTACAAAATGAAAAAGAACACCGGACTATCAATTCTTGCCGGAATCTCGGTGAGCATTCTGGCAACTCTCACAGCGCAAGCGCAAATCAGCACACTCCGCATCACCGAAGCCATGTCGAGTGGCAATGGAACTGTTGACTGGTTCGAAGTAACAAATTATGGGCTATCCGATGTGTCTATCACAGGCTGGAAGATGGACGATAACAGTTTCTCATCTGCCGCCTCTGTGGCGCTAAGCGGGGTAACGTCTATCAGCTCGGGGCAGTCTGTAATATTTTTGGAATCATCTTCTGCGGAGACTGCTATATCCACATTTCGAACGATTTGGGGCTCCAATGCCACCTCTCTAATCATTGGATCCTATACGGGATCAGGTGTTGGCTTAAGCTCCGGTGGTGATGGATTAGTCCTTTTCGATTCCACTGGAGTTGAAATGACTCCACGCGTCAGTTTCGGCACGGCCACGGCCGGAAGCTCGTTTTATTACTCCTACGACTCGAATGGCGATCCGACAACGAGCCCGAACGCCATCCTTAGCACGGCATCCTTGAGCAACGGCCAAAACACCTACACCTCAAGTTTCAACACCGGTTCCCCAGGCACGGCCATGAATGCAGTGCCCGAGCCGCAGACATACATTCTCTTCGGCATCGGGGCCGCCTTCCTCCTCTGGCGCATGCGCCGTCGGGCTTGAGTGATCCAAGCAGCGCCGCGTGAAAGACCGCGGCGCCAGAATGCGAAGTGCCAGTGAGTGCGCCTGACTCCTCTTTGCACACCGCTGTTCGATTGCAACTCCGCGTGGTATTGCATCCTCCGGTTTGCGATCAGTCGGATACCCGTGTATAAACCAAATCAATGCTTGGCACATACAAGATCAAGGAAGCTCAGGCCAATCTCACAAAGCTTTGCCGCTCCGGCAGGAAGTTTGTGATCTCCAATCGCAATCGTCCGGTTGTTGTCGCCCTTCCCGTCGAGGATTTCGAGGCCCTGTTGGAAACGCTGGATGTTCTCGAGGATCCCGCTGCAATGACGGCGGTGCGTGCCGCGAAGGCTGGAACGGCGAAATACCGCGCTCTGGATCTCTCGGATGAAAATTTCGGCCTCTGAGCAAGATTCAAATTGGCTCTGCGTGTTGCCAACGCCAAGCAAGCGACGAGTGAGCGCTACTCCCCGCGTCCGCCGAAGTCGACTTTCGGATAAGTCCGCAGGTAGGCGGCGACTTCATTTGTGAAGATGCCGCCGAATTCAGCGAGTTTCTTTTCGCCCATGCCGCCGATCATGCGCAGGGCGTCGATGTGGGTCGGGTATTCACGGGACATCTGGCGGAGGGTGTTGTCGCCGAAGATCACATAGGCCGGCACGCTGCGCTCGTCGGCGAGGCGTTTGCGGAGTTTGCGCAGGCGGTCGAAGAGTGTCTCGTCGCACTCGATTTCGCCGGTGCGTGGAACGCTGATTTTTTTTAGCTCCACTGGCTTTGAGAGCATGATGACGCGGCGGGATTTCAAGGCGTCGAGTCCGAGGGCGGTGAGGGCGATGGTGGGAAATTGCCCCGCATCCTGCGCGAGGTAGCCGAGGCGCAGGAGATCGCGCCCGATCGCGCTCCACTGCGGGCGAGTGAGGTCCTTCCCGATGCCATAGGTGGTGAGCTTGTCATGCCCCCAGCGTTGGATTTTTTCATTCGTGGAGCCGGTGAGAATTTCGATGAGGTGGTTCATGCCGACGCCGAAGCGCCCACCCTGCCGGACGCGGTAAACGCAGGAGAGCAGCTTCTGGGCGTGGGTGGTGGCGTTGTAGCTCTCGCGGGGCTGAAGGCAGTTGTCGCACGAGGCGCAATTCGGCTCAGAGTAAGGTTCCGCAAAATAGTGGAGCAACTCGCGGCGGCGGCAGGTCGGGCAGTCGGCGTAACCAATCATGAGCCGCAATTGCTCGCGGGCGATCCGCTGCTCATGAGCATCGGTTATCTCATCGATGAAATGCGTCTGCTTCGCGGCATCGCCTGCACTGAAGAGCAGGAGACAATCGCCGGGCAGCCCATCCCGGCCGGCGCGGCCTGTTTCCTGGTAGTAGCCCTCGATGTTTTTCGGGAGGTCGTGGTGAATGACCCAGCGCACATTGGGTTTGTTGATGCCCATGCCGAAGGCGATGGTGGCACAAACGATGCGCGTCTCGTCGCGGATGAAGAGTTCCTGATTTTGCGCCCGTTCGTTGTTTGTGAGGCCCGCGTGATACGGAACAGCCGGAAATCCCCGCTCCGAGAGGCTCTCCGCAAGGCGATCCGCCGTGGCCCGCGTAGCGCAATACACGATGCCGCTATCCATTGGCCGCGATTTGATGAAATCCAGAATCTGCTTCGTCGGCTGCTCCTTCGGAATGACGCGGTAGGAGAGGTTCGGGCGATTGAAGCTGGCCACAAAGACCTCCGGCTCGCGGAGGCGCAGGTGCTTGACGATGTCCTCCCGCACGCGCTCGGTGGCCGTCGCCGTGAGCGCCATGAGCGGAATGTCGGGAAGCCATTCGCGAAGCCGTGCGATCTGGCGATACTCGGGGCGGAAATCATGGCCCCACTCGGAAATGCAGTGGGCTTCGTCGATCGCGATCGCGCTAACATTCCAAGCGCGCAGATTTTCCTGCCAATGGTCGAGCATGAGACGCTCCGGCGCGGCATAGAGGAGCCGGTAGCGGCCTTGGTGCAGACCCGCGAGACGCGCTTTGGTTTCTTTAACGCCGAGCGAGGAATTCAAAAAAGTCGCCTCCACACCCGCCGCCTCCAGCTGGTTCACCTGATCTTTCATCAGAGCGATCAGAGGCGAAACAACGAGCGTCAAACCCTCTCTCAAAAGCGCCGGCAACTGAAAGCAGAGCGACTTACCACCTCCCGTGGGCAAAAGCGCGAAGGTGTCGCGCCCGGCGAGGTTCGCCTCCATGATCTCGCGCTGAAGCGGACGAAATCCATCGTAGCCAAATGTGGCTTTCAGCGCTTTTTGAAGTTTATCCATGCGAGAGAAGGCGCTGAAGACTCCGCGAGAGAAGGCGCTGAATCGAGTGGAAAATTCGGAGATTGCGGGGCGCGTGGAACGAGTCCGGACATTTAGGGGGACGGGGGCCTGTGTAAGCTTCGCGGTTCATTCTTGGGACAAGCCAGAGGTTGTCCCTCCGGGGGAATCGATTCACGGCCGGAAGGCCGTGCTTCAGCCTGTGACGAGATCGAGCCAGGCGGGGTTTGCTTCTGCGTGTGAGCGGATTTCCTCGAGGATTTGAGGCAGTGTGGTGGCGGGTTTCCATTCCCAAGCTTCGCGAGCAACGGCGGGGTCCAGAATTGCCCACGGAATGTCAAAGGGACGGCTGGATTGGTTGCTGGAAATTTGATTCGGGTCGTTCATAGCGAGAGCAGGGCCGATTTTTTCGGCACACCAAGCGGAAAGTTCGCGGAGGGACATCGCATTTTCATGGCCGCCGGCGAGGTTAACAGTGCGGGGTTTGTCCACGCCGCGAAAATCGATCTGCTGCAGGAGAAGCGGGGCGATATCGCGGGGATGCAGGCAGTCGCGGACTTGGAATCCCGAGCCGCCGAAGCCGATGTATTTGAGTGGCCGCCCGGCGCGCCAGGAGTGAATCCAAAACGAGAAGATGCCTTGATCGGCTTTGCCAAACTGCCCCGCGCCGGCGAGGACACCGCAGCGATTGATCCAGACGGGAAAGCCGTAGGCGTCGCCATATTCCAGCGCGAGCCACTCGGAACAGAGCTTCGTGCTTCCGTAGAGACTGATCGGTGGCGCGGTGGAGAATTGCTCGGTGATTCCAGCGCGCGACCAGCCGAGACCTGATGTGGCGGATGGCAACTCGAAGCGAGTGGGAGTTTTTTCCATCGGCAGGCCCGCGAGCGCAGCGATGGAATACACGCGGCTGGTGGAGAGCAGCGTGAATCCAGCTTTCCAGGACTTGCAGAGTTCCAAGAGATTCACGGTGCCGTAGAGATTTTGATCCACCAGATCGCGGCTTGACGAGCCATCGACGCCGGCAAGCACACTGGGATTCGCCGCGCAGTCGATGATCCAATCCGCTGCAGGCAGGCTTTCGAGCAGCTCGCGGTCGCGCACATCGCCGATGCGGATGTCGCAGCCGAGCGCACGGAGCGGCTCGAGATTCGTCTCGCTGCCCTTGCGGGAGAGATTGTCGAGACCGAGGATCTGCAGGTCGGCCCGATGCTCGAGCAGAGTGCGTGTGATCACAGATCCGGCGAAGCCGCAGATGCCGGTGAGGAGGATTTTCATGTGGTGATGGGGTTTTAGCGGTTCGTGGAGGAGAGAGAATGAAAAACTGCCCAGGTGAACTCTGGTCCTACCGACCTTGCAGTCTGGCACTCAAGGCAGCGAAAGCCTCATAAACGATCGATCGGCGTTCGCAAAAGACGCACTCTATCTCGGCAACACCGGAGTCTTCCATAGCACGATAGGCGAAAATAACTCGGTAAGCGCGAACTCGAAGCCGAAAATAACCGGAGAGATCGTTTTCAAGTGCTTTGATGTCACCCTTCTCACTCTCGAGCATGCGCAATGCCTCTCTCAGGCGCTTTCTAGGTTCGGGAGCGAGGCAAAGAACAAAGTTGCGAACCTGATCGGAGATGTTGACCTTCATTATTTCTCATCAAGGACATCAAGCGGCATGAATTTCGTTTTCCCGGATTTGTGATCCCGTATTGCCTGCATGGCCAAAGGATTCGACATGATTTCCATCGTCTCCAGCATCGCCTCAAATCTTTCTGGAGAAAGAAGGTAACCCACCGCCTTATCCCGACGGGTTATAATTACTGTCTGCTCTTCCGCTTCGCGCAGAATAGAAGGGAGGCCAGCTTGAGCTTCTGTGACGGAATATGTAATTGCCATAGCAATCTATATAGAGCGTCCGTCGGTTGAAAGCAAGTCGGCTGCATTTTTAATCGGGCGCTTTGTCCAGGAAGCTTTAGGCGGGCGTGATACCTAGAACTTGTCCCGCCATGCCGCATGACGGTATTGGCGCATGGGGAGGTTTTTACCCGCGTGTTTTCCAGGCTTCGACGATTTGGCGGATGGTTTCTGTGAGGCTGATGGTGATCTCCCACGCCGGGTAGTGGGATTTCATTTTCCGGAGGTCGCTGTAGTAGCAGATATGGTCGCCGATGCGGTTTTGGTCCACATAGGTGAACGATTGTTTCTTTCCGGTGAAGGATTCGGCGATTTGGAAGGCTTCGAGGATCGAGCAGGAGTTTTGTTTTCCGCCGCCGAGGTTGTAGACCTCCGCGATGCGCGGGGCTTTGCAGAATTCCCACATGAAGCGGGCCACATCTTCGCTGTGGATGTTGTCGCGCACCTGCTTGCCCTTGTAGCCGAAAACCTTGTATTCGCGACCTTCGAGATTGCATTTCACGAGGTAGCTGAGGAATCCGTGGAGTTCCACGCCGGAGTGATTCGGGCCTGTGAGGCAGCCGCCGCGCAGACAGCAGGTAGGCATGTCGAAATAGCGTCCGTATTCTTGGACCATGACATCCGCCGCGACTTTGGATGCGCCGAAGAGGGAGTGTTTCGATTGGTCGATCGAGAAGGTTTCGGCGATGCCGTGCTCGTAGGCGGGATCGTCGTAATCCCAGCGCGTGTCGAGTTCGCGGAGTGGGATGGTATTTGGGCGATCGCCGTAAACTTTGTTCGTGGACATGTGGACGAACGGCGACTCGGGGCAGGCTTGGCGGGCGGCTTCGAGGAGGTTCAGCGTGCCGACGGCGTTGGTGTCGAAGTCGTCGAAGGGAATCGCAGCCGCGCGGTCGTGCGAGGGCTGCGCGGCGGTGTGGATGATGATGTCGGGTTTGATTTGCGCAACGAGATCCAGAACTCCTTGGCGGTTGCGGATGTCGAGTTCGTGATGGGTGAAGCCGGGGATGAGGTCGGCGAGGCGTTTTTGGTTCCAACGCGTGTCGCCTTGGGGTCCAAAAAATGCGGCGCGTTGGTTGTTGTCTACCCCATGAATGGAGCAGCCTTGGCGGGCGAAAAAGAGGGAAACTTCGGAGCCAATGAGGCCGGAGGAGCCGGTGACGAGGGTTTTCATGGGATGTTGGGGATCAGGCTATTTCAGGAGACACGGGTGTAAAATCAAAACATGGTGCGGCCAGCCGGGTTTTCCAACAACGGGGTTGAGTGCGAATGGCGATCTTGTATTTTATCGAGAATATGATCACCCGCGAAGTCCATAAATCAACATCCTTCAAGGAGGCCGATGAGTGGACAAAACGCCAGTATCGGGCGATGTCCTGCGACGAGCGAATACAAGCAGCCCGTCTTCTGCAGCGCAGGGTTTTCGGAGCAAATCCTCCGGATGTGAGAGAGGCATGCCTGAAGAAAAGCAAATCCTGAGCTGAAGCGTGGTCGAAATCAGGCGAGAGCGCGGTTCAGGGCGCTGATGATCGCGTGGATGGAGGCGAGTTCGATATTTGTGTCGCTGCCGACGCCGAAGTAAGTGCGGGCGGCGGTTTTGATTTCGATGTAGCTCACGGCGCGGGCATCGGCACCGGCGCCGAGCGAGTGCTCGGAGTAGCTTTGGATTTCAAAAGGAGGGATGTTCGTTTGACCGAGGGCGTGGACGAATGCGGCGATCGGGCCATTGCCGGAACCTTGGATCGTGATTGGCTGGCCTTGCAGGAGGAGGTCGGCTTCGATCCTGACCTGTTCGCCGCGCTCGATGGCTCGGAACGATTGAAGACTGACGGATCCTGTGCGGAGGACATAGGTTTTCAGGAAGAGGTCATGGATTTCCTCGGCTTCGAGTTCGGTGCCTTTTTCGTCCGAGACGGCATTCACGATGCGGCCGAGCTCCTTTTGGAGCGACTTGGGCAGTTGGTAGCCGAATTCCGTTTCCAAGATGTAGGCGACGCCGCCTTTGCCGGACTGGGAATTGATGCGGATGATCGCTTTGTAGCTGCGGCCGATATCGGCAGGGTCGATCGGGATGTAGAGGGTGTCCCATGGCTTGCCCTCGGCTTGGCGGGCCCAGGATTTTTTTATAGCATCTTGATGCGAGCCGCTGAAGGCCGTGAAAGCGAGGTCGCCGGCGTAGGGATGGCGCGGATGAATCTCCATGCGGGTGCAGCGTTCGTAAACATCGCGGATCGCATTGAGGCGGCTGAGGTAGAGGTGGGGATGGATACCGTGTGTGTAGAGATTCAGCGCGACGGTGACGATATCCAGGTTCCCTGTGCGTTCCCCGACTCCGAAAAGCGTGCCTTCCACGCGGTCGGCTCCGGCAAGGAGTCCCAACTCGGTCGCGGCCGTTCCGGTGCCGCGGTCGTTGTGCGTGTGAAGCGAGAGCGTGGTGAGATCGCGGCGGGTCAGGTGGCGCGACATCCACTCGATCTGGTCGGCGTGGATATTCGGCGTCGCGTATTCCACCGTGGCAGGAAGGTTGAGGATAATTTTGTTCTCTGCGGTTGGCTGCCAGACATCGGTCACGGCCTCGCAAATCTCGAGAGCGAAATCGAGTTCCGTGCTCGTGAAGCTCTCGGGCGAGTATTCGAGGCGGATGCGCGAGCCCTCGGCAACGAGCGGCTGCATTTTTTCCTTTAGAAACGAAACCGCATTGGTGGCGATGGAGACGATCTGCTCGCGAGTCGAGTTGAAGACATACTCGCGCTGCTTCGGCGAGGTGGAGTTGTAGAGGTGGAAAATAATGCTGCGTGCCCCGCGCAGGGCTTCCAGCGAGCGCAAGATGAGATCCTCGCGACATTGGCAGAGGATTTGAATCGAGACATCGTGAGGGATGAGGTTCTCCTCGATGAGGCGGCGGCAGAAATCGAATTCGATCTGCGACGCGGACGGGAAACCGATTTCGATTTCCTTGAAACCGATTCCGACGAGCATCCCGAAATACTCGAGCTTTTCCTCCACGCTCATCGGTTGAGCAAGCGCCTGGTTGCCGTCTCGGAGGTCCACGCTGCACCAGATGGGAGCGGAGGTCAGGGAGCGGTTCGGCCACTGACGGTCGGGAAGATCGACTTGTGGAAAAGGCCGGTATTTGGTGACAGGCGGCGGTTGCATGAAGTGCGTCAGAGTAGCACCGCAAAAGCCGATGCGCCAAGTTTTCAAAAGCGACTACCCGACAATATCCACCACCACGGCCGTGGCATTGTCGCGGCCGGAGGCTGCGACCGCCTCGTGGACGAGGATCGGGGCGGATTCCCGAGGGGTGGTGCGCAGGATATCCTCGATGCGGCTGTCGAAGAGGCCATCGGTGACGCCATCCGTGCAGAGCAGGAACCTGTCGCCGGGCTCAAGTCCCACGGCACCAACTTGGGGCTCGATCTGTTGCGGGTCTGCGCCGAGAACTTTTTGCAGGACATTTCGCTGGGGATGGTTTTTCGCCTCGCGCTCGTTGATTTGGCCGTTTCGAAAAAGCCAGCCGACATAGGTGTCGTCGTTTGTGATTTGTTTCATGTCGCCGCCTGCCGGGAGGAAATAGATGCGACTGTCCCCCACATGGGCGAAATACATCCACCCAGGAGTGAACCAGCACAGGCTTAGCGTGGCACCCATGCCTCGGCATTCGTCGTAGCAGGAGCCGAGATAGAGCAACGCGCGATGGATTTCCACGAAGACTTCCTGGAGCACATCGCGGAATCCGGTGGAAATGCCCGACGCGCCTTGCGCAAAGACGCGTGGCAGGAGCTTCGTGATTTTTTCCACGGCGATCTTGCTCGCGAACTCCCCGGCCTTCGCGCCGCCCATTCCGTCGCTGACGGCAAATACAAAGTCGGATTTTGCGACATCCGCCTCGCCGATCTTGCCGAGCCATTGGGCTCCTTGTGCATCGACGAGCAGGCCGAGGAACGAATCCTCGTTGTTCTTACGCACCTTCCCGCAGTCCGTGTGGCCGGACCATGCGAGGCCTTTGATCGTGGTGGGTTTGTCGCTCATTCTTCAGGTTCCAAGATGGTGGCGAACTCGAAATCGATGAGGCAAAACCGTCCGTCGGCCTGGCGGTAGGTGACATTTCGTATGTCAGCGTCGTCGTGATGCACGCCGTAGGGCTCGAGCTCGGCGAACAACTCGCGGCAGCGGGCATCGTCCAAGTGGTCAACGCGGGTGCCGCAGTTCGTGGTCACGATTTTGAGTCCTTCGGGATCACTTTCCACCAATCGGGGAACAAACGGGCAGGCGCGCTTTTCCAGATATCGCAGCACTTTCACTTCATTCGCGAATCGCTCCTCGGCCTTCGGTCCGCGAAATTGCTTATAGACCTTGCCATCGTAGCCGATACGCACCGTAGCGCGGAGTGTGTCTTTGACCTGTTGCATGAATATCCAGTGGGGATGCGAGTTTGATCCGGCTAGCAAATTGGCACATTCCTGTCGAAACCCCGAGCCTTTTTCGAAAAGGCCAGAGTCAAGGCGGTCGCAGGATTTTTCTTGAGACGGAGGGCGGCAACGGGGATTACCTTTGCGCGTGACTCTTTACTTCATCGCCGCCCTCCAAGCCTATCTGCTTGGATCGATTCCATGGGGATTCCTTGCCGGGCGGATGCAAGGTATCGATCTGCGCACCCAAGGCAGCGGCAGCACCGGCGCGACAAACGCGTTGCGCATCCTTGGAAAAAAGTGGGGCTACACCGTGTTTGCGCTGGATGCCTTGAAAGGCTGGCTCGCGGTGATGGTTGCGTTCCTGGTCGCTTTGAAAGCGTATGACGCGCCACAAGCTGTGGTGATCAATGCCGGCGTCGTGGGAGCCATCTTTGCGATGGTTGGGCACACCTATCCCATCTGGCTGCGGTTCCAAGGGGGCAAGGGCATTGCCACGGCGGCCGGCATTATGCTTGCGCTGTTTCCCCCGCCGGTTTTCGTCTTTGGACTTTTTGTGTGGCTTACACTTTTCTACACGACGCGCTATGTCTCGGTCGCGTCGCTTGGGGCCGCCGTCGCGCTGCCTACGGGAGCCGCCGGTATGTGGGCGCTTGGGCAGGGAGATGTCTTGCGCACGAGCATCGCCGGCATCATGTGTCTACTCGCTATCTGGCGCCACAAATCCAATATCTCACGCCTACTGTCTGGAACGGAAAAGCGCTTCGAAAAGAAACCCCGCCCCGCCGCCTGAACCATGTTTAAAAAAATCAGCATTATCGGCGGCGGCAGCTGGGGCACTGCACTCGCACTCCTTATCTCCGAGCACGGTCTGCCTGTTACGATCTGGACGCACAACCCCGCCGTGGCAGAAGAAATCAACTCCCGTCACGCGAACTCCTACTACCTGCCTAGTATCAACCTCCCGGAAAACATCCACGCCACATCGCAACTGGATGCCCTCGCCGGCTCCGACCTCATCGTGGTTGTCGTTCCTTCAAAAGTGATGAGAGAAACCGCCCGGTCCCTCGCGGCTTTGAATCTGCCGGCGGGCACAGCGGTTGTTTCTTGCACGAAGGGCATTGAATCCGGCACCGGTCTTCTCATGAGCCAGGTGCTCGGAGAATTTCTTCCCCAATGCCACTTGGCAGTGCTCTCCGGCCCAAATCTCGCTCCGGAAATCGCGCGCCAAATTCCCGCAGCCAGCGTGATCGGCTCCGCGCACGCCGATTTGCTGGAACCGCTCCAGCGCGTTTTTTCGTCCAAGGCATTCCGCGCTTATACGAGTGATGACATCACCGGCATCCAACTCGGCGGCGCGTTGAAAAACATTTACGCCATTGCCGCCGGCGTGTGCGACGGCTTCGGCATGGGTGACAACGCCAAGGCGGCGCTTGTGACCCGCTCGCTTGCCGAGATGACCCGCCTTGGCATCGCAATGGGTGGTCGCCGCGAAACCTTCTTCGGCCTTAGTGGTGCGGGCGATCTCATGGTCACCTGCTTCAGCAAACAAAGCCGGAACCGGCAGTTTGGCGAGCGTCTCGGGCGCGGGGAAAAGCCGGCAGAGATCATTGCCTCGCTCAAAACTGTCGCCGAAGGTGTGCCGACGGCCTTGAGCGCGTCCGAGTGTGCGAGGCGGCTCGGCATCGACGCCCCGATCACGGCCGAGGTTTACGCCGTTCTCCACGAGGGCAAGCCGCCGCGTGAATCCATGTCCTGCCTGCTCGGGCGTCCACCGAAGCCGGAGAGCGAGCATTCAAGCACACGCGGCTGATGAAAATCGGCTTCGTTCGCCGCGGGCACTCGAGCACTGGAGGAGCGGAAGCCTACCTTATCCGATTGGCCTCCGAGCTCCGCAGCCTGGGCGAGGAGACCACGCTCATCACCACATCCGACTGGCCAGCCGAACGCTGGCCGTTTGGAGATATCCAACACTTGCCCGGCAAATCGCCCCATGAATTCGCCGCCGCTTTTCAAGCCGCGCGCACGGGCTGCGATATCCATTTCAGCATGGAGCGCGTTCCCGGCTGCGATGTCTACCGAGCGGGCGATGGCGTGCATGCCGCCTGGCTCGCGCGGCGCGATGCGTTCGAGCCATTCTGGAAAAAAGCCACGCGCTGGCTGAATCGCAAGCACCGCGAGATTTTGGAACTCGAGCGCCGTGTTTTCGATCCCGCAAACACCCGCCTCGTTATTGCGAACTCCGCGATGGTTCGCAACGAAATCCTTTCGCGCTTTTCCTTCCCACAAGATCGCGTGCGGGTCGTTTACAATGGCATCCATCCCCTCGCCGCCCTTCCACCGCGAGATGAAGCGCGCCGCCGTTTCGGCATCGAACCCGACACCTTCTGCGTTCTTTTCCTCGGCACCGGCTGGGAACGGAAGGGTCTTTCGACAGCCATCAAAGCGATAGAAATGGTCGATGACGCCACGCTACTCGTGGCGGGTCGTGGACCGGCGGATTTTTATCGCGGCACAAACGCCCGCTTTCTAGGCCCCGTTTCGGATATCGCCGCACTCTTTGCGGCAGCGGATGTCCTGACGCTACCGACTTGGTATGATCCCTTCTCGAACGCATGCCTCGAGGCCCTCGCTGCCGGGCTGCCGGTGATCACCACCACGGCGAACGGCTTTTCCGAAATTCTCACCCCCGGCATCCATGGCAGCATCGTCCCGCCGGGGGATGCCCTCGCGCTGGCCGAAGCGATCGAGTCTTGGCGCGATGCGCACCGCCGAGCCGAGGCGCGTCCAGCCTGCCTCAAGCTTGCCGAGGTTTTTTCCATCGAGCGCAACGCGGCCGAGACGCTGCAGATTCTCGCTCGGAGCGCCGACGTCCCCGTCGGCTTCCTCCGCAAGCTTCCATAAAACTACATGAAGCCAACAAAACCCCAGCGTGAAAATGCCGACGGGGACGTCGGCGTTCCGCATTCGCGTAAGGAATGGTATTGCAGAGGCTATCTGCCCCATCGCGATGCGACTGGGTTGTTGCAAGCCGTCACCTTTCGATTAGCTGACAGCCTGCCACAGGAAAAACTCGAGCACTTGGAGGAGGAATTGACCGAGCTCCCCGAGACGCTGCGTGGTGCCGAGCGCCGTCAACGAATCGAGCGGTGGCTGGATGCAGGAATGGGGTGTTGCGCACTCCGTCATCCGGAAATGGCGTCCCAAATGCTGGATGCACTCCGGCACTTTGACGGCCAGCGGTATCGACTCATCGCGTGGTGCATCATGCCGAACCATGTGCATGTCCTCATGGAAACTTTTGCGCCCATAGCTCGGATTGTCCAGGGCTGGAAATCCGTCACAGCGCGCTGGGCTTTGGCCCGAAATGAAGAACTCGGCCTCGGCATTCCGGATTCCAAGCGCCTTTGGATGCGTGATTACTGGGATCGGTATATTCGCAACGACGAGCATTTCGAGAGTGTTGTGCTTTACATTCACCAAAATCCGGTCAATGCCGGACTGTGTGAACGCGCCGAGGATTGGCCGTGGTCGAGCGCGGGGAACGCCGATGTCCCAAACGGTTGTGCTTTTTCTCCCCATGATGCCGACGGGGACGTCGGCGTTCCTTAGATAGGCGTGATTTGATTCCTTGCAGCGTGTGAGTTGTGGGATTTTTATGGCACCAATGGAGACTCTCAACAAACTCACGGAGCAGGTGGCATCATTGGTCTGGGGGCCATGGCTTATCGCTCTTCTCTTTGGCACACACCTCTTCCTGACTATTCGCACGGGATTCATGCAGCGACATCTCGGGCATGCCATCAAGTTGTCTGTGACGAAGGATGCGGGCTCGCCGGGGGACATTAGCCAGTTTGGTGCGCTGGTCACTGCGCTGGCGGCGACGATTGGAACGGGTAACATCTATGGCGTGGCGGGGGCGGTGCTTATGGGCGGGCCTGGCGCGGTGCTCTGGATGTGGCTTACGGGCGTTTTTGGTATCGCCACCAAGTATGCGGAGGCCTTGCTCTCGGTGAAATACCGTGTCACCAACGATCGCGGTCAGATGTCTGGTGGCCCAATGTATGTGTTGGAAAAAGGCCTCAACGCACGCTGGGCGGGGGTTTTGTTTGCGATCTTCACGGCCATCGCCGCGTTCGGCATCGGCAACATGGTTCAATCAAACGCCATTGCGGACATGATCGTAGCCAAAAAGGAACTCCTCCCGTTTGCGGTTTCGGACATGAATTTGAAAATAGGCGTCGGCATTTTGCTTACCATCATTACAGCCGCCGTCATCCTCGGTGGCATTAGTTCGATTTCAAATTTCTGCACCATTCTCGTCCCGTTCATGGCGGGATTTTACATCCTCGGGTGCCTGATCATGCTCGGCTTGAACTGGGACAAGCTCGGCGGCGCGCTGCATCTCATCGTCACCAGCGCGTTCACTGGCCAGGCGGCTGTGGGAGGATTCGTCGGTGCGGGCATCGCCGAGGCCATGCGCTATGGAATAGCCCGTGGGCTTTTCTCGAACGAATCCGGACTCGGCAGCGCGCCGATCGTCGCCGCCGCCGCGCGCACCCGCGATCCCGTGCGCCAGGCACTCGTCTCCAGCACCGGCACATTCTGGGACACAGTCGTCGTCTGCGCTCTCACCGGCCTCGTCATTGTTTCTTCCGGAGATTGGCAGACCGGCGGTCTTACCAAAGCCACCCTGTGCGATGCCGCTTTCCACAAGGTCGGAATACTGGGCGACATCATTCTTGTTGGCGGTCTGTTGACCTTTGTTTTCTCCACAATTCTCGGCTGGTCCTACTATGGCGAGAAAGCGGTGGAATACCTCGCCGGCGTTAAAGCCATTATGCCCTACCGCTGGCTGTGGGTTGCGGCCGTTTTCGTAGGCTGTGTCTGGAAAAGTGACGCCGTGTGGAATTTCTCGGACATAATGAACGGCCTCATGGCGATTCCTAACCTCGTTGCACTGCTCTTGTTGAGCGGTGTGATCGCGGCGGAATCCAAGCGCTACTTTTCAAACCGTAAATCCGACTGAAAGCCATGCCCCAAAAAGCAGACCCCACTGAGACTAAAATCCGCGCCAGCTTCGCATCCCTCGCCAAAAAGTGGCTTGAGGAATCCTGCGAACTCTTTCCCGAGCAGGCCAGCAAGCTCGGGTTTCACCAATACGATCCGCTTCTCAGTCGCAACACGCCGGACATCCACCGAAAACACATTGCCCTTCTTGAGAGCACATTGGTTGCCGTGGAGGCCTTGCCCGAAGCAGCTTTTTATGGCGACGACTGGCTCGACCGGCGGGGGCTTCTGGCGAGACTTCGCACGGATTTGCTTTCCGAACGCGATCTCCTCCGCTGGCGCACAAATCCCCAGACGCACTCGAATTCCGCGATCGATGCGATTTTCGAGCTCGTCGTGAGGAACTCCGGCAAATTGCGACAAGCCCTCCCTGCCATCGAATCCCGGTTGAAAAAAATCCCCGCCTACCTGCGGGCCGGTTTGGAATGTGTGGAATTACCCGATCCGCTTTGGACCTCGCTCGGCGTCCAATCCTGCGCTGGAGCAGTGGAATTTCTGCACGGTTTGGAGCAGGAGTTGTGCGGCCTTTCCACCAAACCCAAGGCCCTCGCTTCGACTCTGAAAGCCGCCGCAAAGGCATTCGAGGAATACGCCGCCGGCATTGCCCAGAAAAAGACCGGGCCGAAAGGGGGCTTTTCCATCGGGCGGGAGCGGTTCGAATTTCTCATCCGCGAGCAACTCGGTCTCGACCTTTCGCTTCCCGAGGCCCGCGCCCTCGGGGAGTATCAAATCCAGCGCCACGAATTCCTTCTCGAGCGCGCCGCCCGGCGTCACGGGCGAAAAACTGCCCGCGAGATCATTGACCGCGCTGCTGCCGGATGGACTCCCGAGCTTCCGCTGCTCGATGTTTACCGCCAAGCCACAGCAGACATCAAAGCCCGCCTCGGGAAGCTCGGCCTCGTTACAGTTCCAAAGGGCGACACCCTGAAGGTTCTTCCTGTGCCACCTTTTCTGAAGCACCAATTTCCGACCGCCGCCTACAGCGCGCCGGAGCCGTTTTCACGCGACCAAACCGGCATCTTCTGGGTGAACGATCTGAGTCTGGACCAAGAGCATCCGGAAAAAAAACTCGCCGAAATCCGTCAGCACCATGGCTTGGAACTCACCACGGTTCACGAAGCCTATCCCGGGCATCACTTGCAATTTGTCGTTCAGTTCCAGCACGCCAGCCGCCTGCGCCGCCTTTTCGCGCACTCCATTTTCTACGAAGGCTGGACGATGTGGTGCGAGAAACTCGCCGTGGAGCATGGTCTTGTGGATATCCCTGGTGCCGAGCTGATCCAGCTCCACGATGCCCTCTGGCGCGCGCACCGCATCGTGATCGACTGCGGTTTGCATGACGGCACGCTCAGCCATGCGGCGGCCGCCAAGAGGCTTCAAAGCGGCGTGGGCTTTACCGCCGCCCGCGCGGCAGCCGATGTCAATTGGTATACTTCCAGTCCGACGGTTCCGATGAGCTACCTCCTCGGGCGCCTCGAAGTCGAAAAACTTCATCGCCACTTTGTTATGGATGTCGGCTGGTCCTTGAAGAAATTCAACGATTGGATGCTCTCGCATGGAGCCATCCCCTACAGCTGGATTCGCCGCGTCTGATATCAAATCCACAGAACTCGAGGCGTTTATCTCGAATGGGCATCCGCTGTAATAGGCAGCTATTTCGGATTTTGCGCAAATTTGAGATGAAACAAAATAGGCCCTCTAGTTCGGAGGGCCTTTTCAATGCTTAGGGTTCGTCCAGAATTAAGTTAATACAAAATGGCTATTGCGGCTTGATGGTGTAATTCCATTCGCCGTGAAAATCGGAGCGCTCGATTTTGATGGATGCCATTTGTTCTGCTGTCGGTTTAAGGGC
>JBILMW010000255.1:0-2632 GCA_044375335.1 Terrimicrobiaceae bacterium
GGCCATTTCGATGCGGTGGCAGATCATGAGCATGTCGTTGCCCGCTTCGATGCCGAGGCGCATCGTTTCATCGAATCCATAGTGGTTCAGAATGGCTCCCATATCGAGATCGTCTGTCATCACCAGGCCCTCAAATCCCATATCCTTCCGAAGCAGGTCGCGAATGATGACCGGTGAGAGTGAAGCGGGGCGGTTCACGGCATCCAGTCCTGAAACGGCGATGTGTCCGATCATCATGCTGTCCACCGATTTTGCGAAGTGCCGGAAGACGGCGAGTTCGTGCTCTTCCATGAGTTCCTTCGAGCGCTCGATGCGGGGAAGTTCGTGGTGCGGGTCGAGGCCGGCCGAGGCATAGCCGGGGAAATGCTTGCCGCAGCTTAGCACTCCGGTGGCCCGCAGTGCCTCGTTGAAGGCGCTGGATTTTTCAATGACCTCGGCGACATCGCGTCCGTAGCAACGCCCGCGAAGCGAGTTGTCGGCCTCGTCGTCGAAGGAAATATCGAGCACGGGGCAGAGGTCCAAGTTGAAGCCGAAAATGCGTAGGATGCGGCCGGTGATGTCTCCATGACGGCGGATCAAATCCAGGTCGCCGCAGTCGCGGAGTTGCTGGGCGTTGGGAGGCTCATTGCCGATGAGCTTGAGGCGGGACACGCGGCCGCCCTCCTGGTCGATCGTGATGATCGGCTCCACGTTGCTCAGATCGCGGAGGTCGTCGATGAGCTTGCGGAGTTGCTGGGGAGTTTTGATGTTTCGGCCGAAAAGGATGAAACCTCCGGGCTGAATTTGACGGAAGAGGCGGGCGGATTCGGAATCGAGTTCTGCGCCGGGAACACCAACGAGAAGTAGCTGACCGGGATTTTGGGATGGCATGGGGAGGGGAAAACCAGATTTGATGCGAGCTGTCGAAATGATTTCTTCAGAAAAAATCGGTTTGTTCGGCGGGAGCTTCGATCCCATCCACCACGGACATCTCATTCTGGCGCGTGATGCCATGGAGTCCCTCGGCTTGGATCGTGTCATTTTTATTCCTGTGAATGTCTCTCCCCACAAGCTCGCCCGCCCGCCTGTGGCGGCCCGTCTTCGCTGCGAAATGGTCGCGGCCGCCATTGCAGGAGAGCCCCGGTTTTCGATGGATGCCTGCGAGGCAGAGCGCGAGGGGCCGTCCTTCGCCGTTGATACGGTGAGGCTCATGCGGCGGCGTTTTCCCCAGGCGGAGCTTTTTTATTTCATCGGAGAGGACAATGTCTCCTCGCTTCACACATGGCGGGAAATCGACGAGCTCAAGAAATTGGCATCCTTCGTCGTGCTGGCCCGGGGCAACTTGCAGCCCGTCGAGGGATTTCCAGTCATCAGCCGCAATATCGACATTTCTTCCACAGACATCCGGAATCGCATTGCCCGGAGACTTCCGGTTCGCTACTTGCTGCCGGACGCCGTTTGCGCGATTCTCACTCGGCATCAACTTTACCTGAATGACTGATACTGAAAAACTCGCCCGCGTCTGCGCGTCGGCAGCCGCTGATAAAAAGGCCGAAGACATCGTCCTTCTCGACATGCGCGGCGTCTCCGACTTCACCGATTTCTTCCTCATTTGCTCTGCCAACTCGGAACCGCAGCTCAAAGCCATCGCCTCATCGATCCGGGAAAAAGCCCGTGAGGAATGTGAAGAACGACCCATTTCGGCCGATGGCTTCCCCGTTAGCCAATGGATCGTTACCGATTTTGGCGGTCTTATTTGCCATCTCTTTCTGGATTCGAAACGCGCCTTCTATGATCTCGAGGGCCTCTGGAGCGACGCCAAGAGAATCCCGCTGGAGGACTAACCTGCGATGGATGGCGTAGAGGATGTCGAGATCGAGTGCCCCTACTGCGGGGAACTGTTCGGCATTCTGGCCGACACCTCTCACCCGTCTGTCGAAATGATCGAGGATTGCTCGGTGTGTTGCCATCCCATCCAGTTGAGCCTTCGTTTCTCGGGAGGCGAATTGGTCTCGGTGCAAGCCTCGGCATCCTGAGTCGATATGCAGGCGGGTTTTTTTATCGATAGTCCGACGAGTCCGGCGCGGGCGTCCGCAAAGGTTGTCACCATCCTGCTTCTGCTTCTGGCCTATTCCGGTCTGTGCTGGTTGGCCTTTTCCCATTCCTTGAAAAACTGGGAGCAGGCGTGGGGTTATCGGATGACTTTTTTGAATGGCTGGGCCGCCACAATCGGCATCTCGGCCGCTGCCCTCTTGCTCAGCACAGCCATCGGTGCTCTCACCGCGCTGGCGCGACGCTCGGCCTTTCTGCCTTTGCGCTACACCGCCGCCGCGTATGTCGAGACGGTGAGGGGACTCCCGCTTGTCGTGCTCGTGCTTTTCGGATTCTACGGCATCGCCAACGCCGTGGGCTGGAACGACCGGGTATCTGTGGGGATCGTGATCCTCTCGCTCTTCAGCGGCGCCTACATTGCGGAAATCATACGCGCTGGCATCGAGAGTGTGGGTCGCTCCCAATGGGACAGCTCCCGCGCGATTGGTCTCACGACCGCGCAGGCTTACCGCTTTGTCATTTTTCCTCAGGTGCTGCGTCAGATTTTGCCTCCCGTGGCGGGTCAGTTTTCTTCGCTCATCAAGGACTCCTCGCTGCTCTA
>JBILMW010000011.1:0-30247 GCA_044375335.1 Terrimicrobiaceae bacterium
CCCAGAGCCACTCGCCATGGTAAACGGGCGAGTAAATCCAAAAGCAGGCCAGAAAAATGACAGCCGCTTTCAGAAGCGCCGTCATCCATCCAGTCGATATCGCAGGCCGGGACACCGCCAAGCACTCCCAAAAACAGGGTGGCATGTCATGGAAAAACCTGATGCCCCGCCTTTGTGGAATCGCTTGCGAAAGCCTCAGGGAGGCTGGATATTTTTTCCATGAACGAAAATCAAGGATCGGCGGGAAATGTCATTGCGGCTGTTTGCAGTTTCTTTTTTCCCGGCTTGGGTCAGTTGGTCCAAGGCCGCGTGCTTTCCGCGCTTCTCTTCTTTGTGGGCGCCGCCGTTGTTTGGTTCATCAGCTTCGGCATGCTTGGCTGGACGATCCACATTTGGTCCTGCATCAACGCGGCACTTTGGACTTCAAGGAGGATGTAATGACTCTCAAAAACTATGTGAACGGCGTATTTGTTCCCGCGTGGAATGCCAATGTGCGGCCGTTTCACAACCCCGCCGACAATTCGCAACTCGGCGAGGTCGCGGAGTCCTCGGTGGAGGATGTGGACAAGGCGGTCCGTGCCGCTCGCGAGGCCTTCGACAACGGTCCATGGCCGCGCACTCCAGCTCAGGAACGGGCAAGCCGCCTTTTCAAACTCGCCGATCTCATCGAGTCGCGCGCTTCCGAGTTTGCGGAAATGGAGACGCGCAACTGCGGCAAGCCCCTCCGCGAATCCCGCTTCGATGTGGCGGATGCCGCCGCTTGCTTTCGCTATTACGCCGGGCTTGCCACGAAGCCTCACGGGCAGACATTTGAAGTCGGGGACCCGAATATCGTTTGCCAGACCGTTCGTGAGCCGATCGGAGTCTGCGCTCAGATCATCCCGTGGAACTACCCACTTCTCATGGCCGTGTGGAAACTCGCTCCTGGCTTGGCTGCTGGGAATTGCTGCATCCTCAAGCCCTCCGAACTCACGCCACTCTCGGCTTCGCTCCTTTTCGAGCTGATCGACGAGGTGGGATTTCCTCCCGGCACCGTGCAGTTGCTTTATGGGCCGGGCGATCCCGTCGGCGCGCGCCTCGCTGAAAGTCCCCTAGTCGATAAAATCGCCTTCACCGGAGGTGGTGCGACGGGCCGCAAAATCCTTGCTGCCGCCGCTTCGAATTTCAAAAAAGTCTCGCTCGAGCTCGGCGGTAAGAGCCCGAATATTGTTTTTGCCGACTGCGATCCCGACCATGCCCTTGAGTATGCGCTTTTCGCCATTTTTGCCGGTCAGGGCGAGGTTTGTAGTGCAGGATCCCGACTGCTTCTCGAGCGCAGCCTCGCGGAGTCGTTCCTGCCAAGACTGGCCTCCGCTGCCGAAAAAATCGTCGTCGGATCCGGTATGGATGAAGCCACCGAAATGGGCCCGCTTATCTCCCGCGCCCACCAGAAGAAAGTCCTCGATCACATTCAGAGCGCCTGCTGCGAAGGGGCTCAGCTCCTCATTGGAGGCTCCGCCTACAATGACCAACGTAGCACAGGAAATTTCGTGCAGCCCACGATTTTCACCGATGTGAAACCTTCCATGCGCATCGTGCGGGACGAGGTCTTCGGCCCGGTGCTCGCAGTTCAGGTTTTTGACACCGAGGAAGAGGCCATCCGTATCGCCAACGACACCATCTATGGCCTCGCGGCCGGCGTCTTCACGAGGGATGGTGCAAAAGCCCAGCGCGTCGTTCGCCGCCTCCGCGCCGGCATCACTTGGATCAATACCTACCACCCCACTTTCAACGAGGCGCCATGGGGCGGCTACAAACAGAGTGGCATGGGACGCGAACTTGGCACCTACGGCTACGAGGCCTACACCGAGGTGAAGCAGATTAACCATTGCATCAATCCGCAGCCGCTCGGCTGGTTCCGCTCGGCGCCTTGATTTCTGTGCCCGCTTTCCTCGCCGCTTTTTTTCTCGCGCTCCCGATCGCTTGCGCTTGGCAGTCCACGCTCTCCCCAATCGTCACCGGTCCATTTCCCGAGATTCGTCCATTCCTCGCGGAATACCGCCTCGGCTGGGCGGAAATCGAAGCCGCGAAAGCCCGTGCCGCCATTTCCTATGAGGGGAAAAATGCCATCCTCACGAGCTCGGGTGCCACCACGGGACTCGCCCGCACACTCTATCAACTCGACGCTTCGTTGGATGCCACAGCCGACCGCGCCAGCCTCCAGACCATTCGCTCGGAACAAAACGAAAAATACGCCACCCGCACCCTGTCCACGCGCATCGAGGGCAACAAGGGCTCCCTGACAAGTCTCCGCGAGTGGATCGCGCCCGATGCCAAAACCTCCAAGTGGAAGCCTGTCAAAATCGCCCCCATCCGCGATCTCTTCGCCGCATCCCTCTTTATTCGCAGTCAATCCCTCGCCAAAGGCGAAAAAGTCCGCACTCTCGTCTTCCCGGGAGGCTCACCCTTTCTGGTCGATATCGAATCCCTCGGGCCAGAGAAAATCACCATCGCCAACACCCCGCGCGACGCCCTGCGCCTCGACATCAAAATCCAAAGCGTGAACACCAAAAAAGGCAACGCCCTCGAACCCCACCGCAAATTCCGCTCCGGCACCCTCTGGCTCAGCAACGACCCCGACCGCATCCTCCTCCGCGCCGAAGTCCAGGTCTTCGTCGGTTATGTCTTCGCGGAATTGTCCTCGTTTCAGCCTGCAGGCGTTGTTCCCTAACCTCGTTTAATCAGGACTCAGGGGTATCGGAGTCTGCGCTCTTGCCGCGCTTCTTGCGGGGTTTTCGTTTGGATGCCTTGGGCGCGGGCGGGGTGGGGGTCTCCGCTGAAGCGGGTTCGTTTTCCGTGTCTTGGGTGTTTAAATCGAGTTCCGCGAGAAAGACGGCATCCTCTGGCGTGTCGCCGCCGAAGAGGACACGCATGTAGGCTGGAAAATAGCGGTCTGCGGTGGAAAGGGCCGAACCGATGATGCGGCGGATGACTTCATCCTCCAAGCGCCCGTCTCCGATCAGGTGGCTGATGTGGTAGCGGGCCTCGCCGTCGCGCAAGTCCACCTCGAACGCCCCGAGGACGAGGCCGTAGTTCACTCGGGTGAAGAACTCCGTCACGCTTGGTCGCATTTTTTCATCCTTCGCCAGCACCGGATAGTTCATGTGGATCTGAAATATCTCGTCATCATTTGAAATGCGCAAATGGCAGGTATAAAGCGCGTGTCTGCGGCAGATGTTCAGTCGAATGCGCTTTTCCTCGCGGAAAATTGCAAAGCTCAGTTCGTTTGCCTCGCAATGGTCAACGAGCGATTGAAAGGGCGTGCCGAAGCTGGATGAATCAAGATTATCGTTGTTGGACATAAAAATGGGTGTGCTGGAGTTCGGGTTCCAATAATTGGCCGCTACTCATACTTTCTCCATTGTCGCACGAGGTGCAACATGTGTTCGTAAGCTGCGGGTCGGGTAGGGGGTCGGCACGCGAATGAATCACTACCGAGTAACAGTGCGCAGTATTTCAAAGTGGAAACAATTATTGCCGGTTGATGATTTAACTGGTAGTAATATTTTCCAGTTTACCTAAAATGCTTGAGACGCTGAAAGAATTGATCCTCGATTTTCAGGAAATTCACTTGAAAACAGGTGTGCCCAGAAGGGCTGCGGTTTCAACCATTCCGGGCAAAGCCACTGTCTGTATCGGAGTGCGCCGATGCGGCAAATCCACCTTCATGTTTCAAATCATGAAGCAGATGTTGGATTCCGGTGTCTCGCGAAACAACATTCTCTACCTCAATTTCTTCGATGACCGTCTTCATCGCTTGCAGCAGGAAAATCCTGCTTTGATCCTCGAGGCCTACTTCTCGCTGTATCCGGAAAAAAAGAACACCGAGAAGGTTTATTGCTTCTTTGATGAAATCCAGATGCTTCCCGGTTGGGAGCGTTTTGTTGATCGTTTGATGCGCACCGAGGAGTGCGAAGTCTATCTCACGGGATCATCCGCCCAAATGCTCTCGAAGGAAATTGCCACCGAAATGAGAGGCCGGGCTCTGTCATGGGAAATGTTTCCGTTTTCTTTTCGGGAATTTCTGGATTTCAAGGGCATCGACAGCAGCGGAGTTTTATCAAGTAAAAGGCGGTTCACTATCCAGCATGCATTCGGTGAATTTTGGGAATGCGGAGGGTTCCCGGAAGTTCTCGGCCTCGATCGCTGGACTCGGGTTAAAGTCCATCAGGAATACTTCCAGACAATGCTTTTTCGCGACCTCGTGGAGCGGCATGATATCGCCCACCCCAAAGCGGTAACGGATCTGGCTCACTGGCTTGCGGACAACGCCGGTTCACTTTACTCGGTCAACAATCTCACGGGTTACCTGAAATCCCTCGGCCACAAAGCTCCGAAATCCGCTGTGGCCGATTATCTCGAATGGTTTCAGGACGCCTATGTCTTCTTCACAGTCCGACTCTTCGACGCCTCGCTGGCAAGATCCAACACCAATCCCAAAAAGATTTATTCCATTGATCACGCTCTGGTGAGGTCAGTCAGCTCCGGGGTGCTGATAAATTCCGGCCACTTGCTCGAAAATCTCGTTTTTGCAGCCTTGCGCCGAGTGGAGCCGGAGATTTTTTATTACAAAACCAAGTCGGGTCGCGAGGTCGACTTCTTGACCGCATGGCGTGGCGCCTCGCACAGGCTCGTCCAAGTCTGTGAGTCACTGGCCACACCGGAAACGCGCCAAAGGGAAATCACCGCTCTGGGCGAGGCCATGGCCGAGCTGAAATTGACGCAAAGCTGCATCGTCACACGGAATGAGGAAGAGCGTATCGAGTTGGACTCCGGAGTCATCGAGGTGATGCCGACCTGGCGTTTCCTTTTGAATCTGCCCGATGGCTCACGATAATCGCACTTGGGTTTGAAAGAACGAGTTCAACTCTCGGCAAGGGATGGAGGGGAGAGCCGACAGTCGGATTCGAACCGACGACCAGCGGTTTACAAAACCGCTGCTCTACCACTGAGCTATGTCGGCGTGGAAGAACGGGAAATTTTCCACACTTTCGCATTGGATGCAAGAGCCGTTTCAAAGCGCGAGCGGTGGCGTGTTCTGTCTTTACAGGCCAATGCGGGGACGCTGATATTCCCCGCTCTCAATGACTCAAAAAATCGGCATAGGGCTGGCGGGGTTCGGAACGGTTGGAGCGGGGGTTTACAAAAACCTTCTCCGCAATGCCGCGCTTTTGGAACAGCGGATCGGTGTTCAATTCGAGGTGCGCAAGATCGCTGTGCGCGACCTCTCGAAAGCGCGCGATGTGCAGGCGCCGGCGGAGCTTTTCACAGACTCGCCCGATGAGTTGCTGGCCGATCCTGCGATTCATGTCGTGGTGGAACTCATGGGTGGCATCGATCTCCCGCTGGCCTTCGTGAAAAAAGCCATCGCCGCTGGCAAGATTGTCATCACCGGCAACAAGGCGCTCTTGGCGGAGCACGGGAGCGAGATTTTTCAACTGGCTGCCGAGAAGCGTGTGCCAGTCTTCTACGAGGCGGCCGTGGCCGGTGGAATTCCGATCATCAAATCCGTGCGCGAGGCCTTTGTGGGAAACCGCTTCGAGGCGATCCATGGAATCCTCAATGGCACGAGCAATTATATTTTGAGCCGGATGACGGATGAGGGGTTGGATTTTGCTCCTGTCCTCGCTGAGGCCCAGAAACTCGGCTACGCGGAGGCGGATCCCGCGCTGGATGTGAATGGCTGGGATGCCGCGCACAAGGCGATCATTCTCGCCTCGCTGGCCTATGGATTCTGGATCGATCCGAAGGATGTCCTCGTGGAAGGCATCGAAAAAGTCACCGCCGCCGACATTCAATTTGCGAACGAACTCGGCTACCGCATCAAGTTGCTCGCCTCCATCAAGGCTGACGAAAAGAGCTTCATCGAGGTGCGAGTGGTGCCGACGCTCATTCCAAAAACCCATGTTCTTGCTTCGGTGAATGGCGTCTTCAACGCTGTGGCCTTGAAAGGCGATGTCGTGGGAGAGGCTCTTTTCTACGGACGCGGCGCAGGTCAGGATCCGACATCCAGTTCCGTCCTCGGCGACCTCGCAGAGGCGGCGGCCTTCATGCAGTCGCCCCGCCGTTGTGTCGGCTTCACCTCGCATGATCTCTACGGGCGTTGCAAGCCGGTGGACGAAACCATTTCCAAATACTACCTGCGTCTCGGCGTGGAGGATCGTCCGGGCGTGCTCGCGCAGATCGCCGGCACATTGGCCAAAGCTGATATCGGCATCCTCTCGGTGATCCAACCGGAGGGCCTTGTGGATGGCTCCGTGCCTCTCATCCTCACGCTTCATGACGCGCCTTACGGATCGATGAAAAAAACCGCCAACGAGTTGGCATCCCTTCCTTGCGTGAAGGGAACGCCGCTCCTGCTTCACATGGAGGCCTTCTCGTGAACGAGCCGCTCAACGACAAAGGGGTGATCCACCGCTATCGGCAGTTCCTGCCCGTGAGCGATTCCACGCCGGTGATCTCTCTCAGCGAGGGCTCGACGCCTCTCATCCACTCTCCGCGCCTCAGCGAAAAAGCAGGTGCCGAGGTTTATTTGAAATTCGAGGGGCTCAATCCCACAGGGTCATTCAAGGATCGCGGTATGACTGTTGCCATTTCGAAAGCGGTGGAGGATGGCGCCAAAACGGTCATCTGCGCCTCCACAGGAAACACCAGCGCGGCCGCTGCGGCCTACGCCGCCCGTGCGGGAATCCAGTGCGCTGTGATTTTGCCTGCTGGTAAAATCGCCATCGGCAAGCTGGTGCAGGCTTTTGTTTATGGGGCGAAGGTCGTGGCGATTCGTGGAAATTTCGACGACGCCTTGCGCATCGTGCGCGAGTTCGGCGGCATCGATGGCGTGGCGATTGTTAATTCGATCAACCCCCACCGCATCGAGGGCCAGAAGACGGCGTCGTTTGAAGTTATCGAGGACCTCGGCGACGCGCCGGATATCCATATCCTGCCAGTTGGAAATGCGGGAAACATCACCGCTTACTGGAAGGGCTACCGCGAATTCCACGCCGCTGGCCGTTCGACCCGCTTGCCAAAAATGGTCGGTTTCCAAGCCGCTGGCTCAGCTCCGATTTTCTTCAATCAACCCATCGAAAAACCTGACACCGTCGCCACAGCTATCCGCATCGGCAACCCGGCGAGTTGGCAAGCTGCGAACAACGCCGTGAGCGAATCCGGCGGGTGCATTGATATCGTCACAGACGAGGAAATCCTCGCCGCACAGGCTTGGTTGGCAGCCAATGAAGGCATCTTTGTTGAACCTGCCAGTGCTGCCAGCGTGGCTGGATTGTTGAAATGCCATTCGAACGCCCGCTGCAGCGGATGTCCTTTCGCATCGGCCTTGCGCCCCGGTGCCAAGGTCGTTCTCACTGTGACTGGTCACGGGCTTAAGGACACCGAAACCCCCGTTAAGTTCGGAGGATTCACTCCGGCCGAGGCGGATGCCAACCTCGCCGCCGTGCGTGCGGTTCTTGATAAAAGCTGATTTTTTACCATGGCATTGATTGTTCAAAAATACGGCGGCACTTCGGTTGGGAATCCCGAGCGGATTCAAAATGTCGCAAGGCGCGTTCTGGCAACCCAGCAAGCCGGCAATTCCGTCGTTGTTGTGGTTTCCGCCATGTCGGGGGTCACCGACGGCCTGATCAAACTCGCCAAGGAAGTTTCGCCAGCACCCGCCGAACGGGAAATGGATGTTCTTCTCGCCACCGGCGAGCAGACAACGATCGCCCTCACCGCGATGGCAATTAATGCGCTGGGCGGAAAGGCGGTCTCACTCACCGGCGCTCAGGCAGGAATCATTACAAGCGGTGTTCACACAAAAGCGAAAATTGCCAACATCGCACCTCGGCAGGTCAGAAAATTTCTCAATGAGGGCAATGTCTGCATCGTCGCCGGATTCCAAGGCCAGACGCTCGAGGGTCAGATCACTACACTCGGGCGCGGAGGCTCTGATCTCACGGCCATCGCCATCGCGGCGGCTCTCAAGGCTGATATGTGCGAGATCTACACGGATGTGGATGGCGTTTACACCTGCGATCCGCGCGTGGTGCCGGATGCCAAGAAGATCGATGTGATCGCTTACGACGAGCTTCTCGAAATGGCCAGCAGCGGATCCAAGGTCATGCAATCCCGTTCGGTCGAATTCGCTAAAAAATTCAAAGTGCCTTTTGAGGTGCGCAGCAGTTTTAACAACAACAGGGGAACCATCGTGAAAGAAGAATCTATCGGACTCGAAAATGTCGTCGTGCGCGGCATCAGCCTCGAGCGCAAACAAGCCAAGGTCACCATTACCCAAGTGCCTGACAAACCCGGCACAGCCTCCCGCATTTTTACTGCCCTCTCCGAGGCGAATGTGATCATCGATGTCATCGTCCAAAATGTCTCCGTAAGCGGATCGACCGACATTTCCTTCACGATGAGCGCCGATGAACTAGAAAAGCTTGGAGCTGTCATCGACCGCGTGGCCAAGGAAGTCGGCGCCGGCGAGGTGATCAAAAAAAGCGGCATTGCCAAGCTCAGCGTCGTCGGCATCGGCATGCGCTCCCACTCGGGAGTCGCCGCCACACTCTTCGAATGCCTCGGCAACGGCGGGGTGAATATCCAAATGATCTCTACCTCCGAAATCAAAATTGCCGTCATCATCGACGAAGCCCAGATCGAGCATGCCGCCAAACTCGCCCACGCTGCGTTCGGGTTGGCGAAGTAGTCTGGAGATTTCGCAGCGCCCACCATGGATATCTTCGAAAGTGTCGGGAATCTCAGCGAGCAGTTGGGCCTCCCCGTTCTTTTGATTGGTGGCCATGCGGTGAATATTTACGGATACAACAGGACAACCCTCGATGTGGATTTCCTGATCGCGGTGGATAGCTTCCCCGCTTGGCGCTCTGGCTTCGAGTCCATCGGCTATAAGTGGATTGGACAGACAGAGAATTTTGTCAGACTGGAGCCCTCCGACCCCACTCTGTTCCCGATGGATGTCATGCTTGTCGTGCCGGAGACATTTCAAAAACTCTACGCCGAACGGGTGGAGTGTCCCATAGGAACTGCGCGGATGAACTTGCCCAAGCCAAGTCACCTGATCGCCCTGAAACTGCATGCCATGAAGAATCCCGAGCGATTGAGGCAAGGCAAGGACTTGCTCGACATTTTAAATCTCGTTTCCCTTTGCAAGATCGATATCGAGGGGCAAGAGTTTCAAGGCGTCCTCGACCGCTATGCCAACGAAGAAATCAGAAACCTCGTCCTCCGCTCCATCCGCTGAGCAATCAGGCGGGGATTTTTTCGATCTGCCCGAGATAACCGCTGCCGATGAGGCGTTTTTGAAAAGCCATCCCGCGCCGACTTTCGAGCAGCAGATCGCCCATGCCCGTTGGTTGCTTGCGTGGCGGAGGAGCAGGGGCATTCTGGACGACCATCCGCCTCGTCAGCACGAGCGGTTTGAGATGTAGGCGGAACTTTCGCCAGATTCTCGTCGCCAACTCTCCGGCTATCTGTTTGAAGCATCATCAAATTATGAGCGTTCCGCAGAACACGATTGCGATTGTTTACGACTACGACCAGACCCTCTCGCCGATCTATATGCAGGAGGAGGCGATTTTTCCTGTCTTTGGCATTGATCCCTCCCATTTCTGGAAGCGATGCGCCGAGTTGGTGCAAAAGCAGGGTTACGACCACGAGTTGGCCTACATGAAGGTGCTTCTCGATTGCCTCGAGATCGACCGTCCAACGAATGCTCGCCTTCGCGAGTTGGGGGCTCGGCTTACCTTTTATCCCGGCTTGCCGGAAATGTTTGAGGATTTGAAAAACACGCTCATCACTCCGGAGCATGCGGCCCACGGGATTCGGGTGGAGCATTACATTGTATCCTCAGGAATGAAGGAACTCATCCAGGGCAGTCGCCTCGCGCCGTATGTGCGCAAGATTTTCGGCTGCGAATTTGCCACCGATGAGCATGACCGCATCTCATTTCCCAAACGCGCAATCAGCCACACCCAGAAAACCCAGTTTCTCTTCCGCATCAACAAAGGCATGCTGGAACTCGATCAGGATGTGAACGACCACATGGATCCTGCCCTGCGTCCGGTTCCTTTTCAGAATATGATTTATGTCGGCGACGGGCCTACCGATGTGCCGTGCTTCACGGTCATGCGTCGCAATGGCGGCCAGGCGATTGCCGTTTACAATCCCGAAGATCCCACGCGCACAAGTTTCAAAAAATGCTACCAACTCTGCACCCATGCGGACCGGGTGAAAAATATCGCTCCTTCAGATTTTCGTGCGGGGAGCCATCTGCGGCTTCTCCTCGAGGAAATGGTCCTCGAGATCGGTAATCGCATCATCCAGCGCCGAAGCGATGATCTCGAGGCCGGCACGGTGAAGGCGCCAAAGCACTGAGACTTCAGAGCAGTAGGAGGAAAACCGCCACGCAGATCGCAGTCGGAATGAGAGCTGCGAGGAAAAGTTTCAGCGCGCTCACGCCGTTCTCACCAAAGTGGGACTGCAGAATCGACTGGCCGGCCGGATTCGGTGCATTGGCGATCACTGTAAGCCCGCCGCCCGCGACGGCACCCGCCACGACAGCGAGTTTAGCCTGATCGGAAAATCCGGGCACGAGCGATGCCAGATATGTGATTGCCGCATTGTCGTTGAATGCCGTGAGCACGGTGGATCCGAGAAGGAGTTGTGTGGGATTCAAGCTCGTGAGCACCGGCTCGATCCACCACTGCTGGCAGCCTCCGTGAATGACAAGCCCGGCCAGGAAGAAGCCCACAAGCACAGGTCCTCGTAGACTGATGGCATCTTGGTTCCTCTCCGTGGCGGCCACAAAAGCCAAGAAGAACATGAAGGTTACAACAACCATGGCCGCATAGTGGGCTGTGTAAACGACAAACCCAATGAACAGCAAATGACACAGAATGATCGGAACGGGAACAGCGCCGCTCTTGTCCCTATCAGTCGATACGGCCGTCTTCATCGAGAGCAGTTCCCGCCGGAAGACCAGAAACGCCAGAGTGTTTGAGATGATGATACATACGGCTGCTTTCCAGCCGAAGTGGAGAAGCATGAAAGGCGTGTCCCAATTCCATTTACCCGCGACCATCACCACCGGAGGCGCTGCGAAATGCGTGAGTGTTCCACCGATCGAGATATGAACAAAAAGCAGTCCCAGCGTGACATAGCGCAGGTTCATCGAGGGATTCAGTTTGTAGAATTTACCCGCCAGAAGCAGCGCGCAGATGGTCATCGCGGCAGGTTCTGTGATGAACGAACCAAGCAGCGGACCAATCGTGAGAATCGCAAACCACCACGCCGCCGGACTCCCTCCTCCGAAGTCGGCGAATTTTTTCAGCGATCCCTCGGCGAATTGAAGAATCGGCCGCGAGCTGGCGATCGCCATGATCACCACCACAAAAATCGGCTCCGTAAAATTGACCCCGCTCAAATAATGCGAAGCGATTCCAGGCCCCTTCATGGCAAGGATCGCAAGCCCAAGCGGAATCAGCCAGATGCCAAAGACCGCCTCCACCTCGCCGAGAAAGTGAAAAACCACCGAGAGAAACTTCTTCCGGTCCAGTTGACGCAAATTCACTGCCACCCCTCCAGCCGTCATCCTCTCGCATTCCACCTCGAACCGGTGCGAAACAGCCCGGAATTTCGCCGCGAGAAAGGTATGCACGATCGCCGCGAAAAAAATGAGCGTCGCCACCAAATTGAACGGATCGGCCTGAATCCGCCCGAGCAACTTCGCCCCCAAGCCCGTCACTTGCCCGTCCGCATAACTCTCAAGAGGCATCGGAAAAACCGCCTCCTGCCCCGCTCCATACAAGCACCCTCCCAAACCAGCCCAGACAATCAGGACGGCAAAAAAAAGTCGGCGCGCAAAAAAAGTGGGCATGAACATCGCAGCCCGTGTCTACCACAGCCCCGCCCATCGGCAAACCAGATATGCCTGCCCCGCCCACCTCAAAACAATGGCAAAAAAAATGAACGATCGTCCAAAAATTTGGTTTTTAAGATGGAATAAGTTAGGTCCAAAAAAATCAAAAAATTATCCCAAAATAAATAAAATCAGAATTTTACAAGCAACAAAAAATTTGGACGATCGTCCAAATTTTTGGTCGCACGGCAAATGGTGTGATGTGGTTTTTCGGTGGGTGGGGATTTGATTTGCATGGGGGGAGCGGCGGGATGGATAGTCGGGGGCATGTTCACTGGACTTGTTGAGGAGATGGGGTGTTGCGAGTGGCTGAGGGTTGATGCCGGGGGAGCGCGGTTGGGGGTTCGGGCTCCGCGTATTTCGGATGGGGTTGCTATTGGTGACAGCGTGGCTGTGAACGGGTGTTGTCTCACTGTGACACGGGCTTTGGATGGGGTGATGGAATTCGATCTCCTCGTGGAGACGCTGCGCCGCACGAATCTGGAATCTCTCGTTCCCGGGGCAGGGGTGAATCTGGAACGCTCGCTGGCGGCGGATGGGCGTCTGGGCGGGCATTTTGTGCAGGGGCATGTGGATACCACGACGAAGGTGCGATCTGTCACGCGGCAGGGCGCGGATATTCGTCTGGATTTTGAAATGCCTGCGGAGTTCGCCTGCTACATCGCCTACAAAGGCTCCGTCGCCATCAATGGTGTGAGCCTCACCGTGGCGGAGGTGGGGGTGGGGGTGGACACCTTCACGGTTTGGATCATTCCCCACACGGCGGGTGCGACAAACCTCGGCGTTCTTGAGGCGGGGCGGATGGTCAATCTCGAGTGCGACATGTTGGCGAAATACACCGCGCGCATTCTCGAGTGCCGGCGCGACTGAGCGCGTCCGCCTTATTCCAAGCCCCGCTGAAAGAGGTCGCCCTCGTCGAGTCCGAGGTAGTGGCCGAGTTCATGGAGAAATGTAATGCGCACCTCCTCGCGGTAGGAGTCCTCTTCGGCGCCGCACATTTCCCAGAGGTTTCCGAGCCACAGAACGATCCTCGGCATTTGTGGGCTGGACGGATCGGCAGCATCCGCGCCTTCGAAGAGGCCGAGTTGGTCGCCATCCACCCCATCCGCCTCGTGTTCCGGCGAGGGGAATTCCTCCAGCACAGTGGCCACGCCGTTCAAGGCGTCGCGAAGCTCCGAGCGGATTTGCTCGATCTCCTGCGATGCCAACTTCAGCAGGTGGGAAAAGGGTGCGTTTGGATCTCCTTCAAAATTCATGGCCGTGGGTGCGAAGCCGACCGGCTCGCGCGGGAAACACATTTTTTGCCTGCTCCAAAAAAGCCTGCATTTCTAATTTCAATCGCACAGGCCTTAAACTACCATGCCTTGGGTTATGCACCCCGAACAAAAATTTAGTGAATCAAGCCTTGAGCGTTGCCGACGCGGTGACTTGGAGGAACTTGCCCGTGTCTATGCCGAGCTTTTGCCTTCGATTCAGGGATACCTTCAAAACCTTGGTGCATCCGCGATGGAGGCCGAGACTCTTGCCTCCGAAGTGTTGAGCGATTGCCTCGTTGGAACTCTCACGCGTCCTCCGCTGATCCAAAAATACCATGGTCGCAGTTCCCTTTCCACATGGGTCAGCGCCGTTGCCAGAAACCGGTATTTCGATTTCATGCGTGGACAAAAAACGGATCAGGCCATGGCTGCGCGCCTTCAGGAGGCTCTGATGGCCGGGGAGGGATGGGTGGAAGACACCGTTCATGACGAGCATATCTTCCACACGCTGCGCCATGCGTTGGTTCAGGCATTCCAGACCCTCTCGGCCACCGATGCCGTGCTTTTGCACCTTGTTCATGGCCACAAGGTGGATCAGCGGATTTTGGCGAGATCACTGGGTTGGTCGGATAGCAAAATGAGCCGCCGCCTCTCCTCGCTCCGCTTCGAGTTGAAACAGAAGGTCAAAAGTTCTCTCCATGACACCGGGACGGGAGGGACTCCCAAGTGGGAAGATCTCGTTCAGGTATGTGGTCAAATGTTCGAACCCCTCTGAAAAATCCATGAACACGCTTTCTTTTGAATCCCTTCCCGACGATGCTCCTTTCGAGTGGCTTCTCGATATGTTCTTCCGTTCCGAGTCGGTGGCCTGTTTTTCCGGTCAATCGGATGAGGAGGAAATCGATGGCGCCATGCGGGAGATGGCTGCGGGCCGTCTTGAGCCAGTGCAGGTCGCAGAGCTTTTCGGCAAGGTCAGGTCGGATTCCTCCGCTGTGGCGCGCCTTGCCGCGATACTTCAGGAATCCAAGGTCGGCGTTCCGGAGGCGAAGGAATGATCCAGCAAAAGCCACAACCTTCACTGCCTGCCGCCACTCTTCCGGAAGGTGTCGAGCCGCCTGCTGGAAACGGTGTGTTGCTCGAAGCTTGGATGGATGCCCAAGCCGGCGCGATCTGCCGAGGTGAGTGGAAGGGATGGCCGCCTGTGGGAAGCTTTGATCTGCTCCGTGATGCGGTGAAGTCCGTCGACGCCGACGACGGGGCATTGTGGTTGGTGGATGATGTGGCGCGCGAGCTTCGGCCCCGCTTTAGCATTGGCGAGCATTCGGATATTTTACTGAACGAAATCCGCCAACCGCTCAGCGCGGGTTTGATCAGCATGGTTTTTTTCACCGAGAATTCGATTTGCGAAGCCGAGGTGGGGCGCCGGAGTGAGTATTGCCCGGATGTCGATTCGCGTCTTGGTTCGAAGACCAAGGCCATGATTGCGATACCGGTCTTTTTTGCGCAAAGGTGCCGGGGTGTCTTCTCGGCTGTTCTTTTCGAACAGGCTGGCGAGACCACGCGAAAGAACGCCTTTCTTCCTGCCGATTTTGAAACCCTCTCGCAGGCAGCCTCGCTCTGGAGCGAGTTGATGGATTCCCAGCTTGCTGGAGTTGGCATGCAAATAGGCGGCGCCGTCTTGACATGAGTGGAGTCGTTCAGTCGGTGGGCCTCCCGGATGCGGCGCGGCGTGGCGATGGACGGGGAGTGAGGGTAGCCTTGCTCGATTCCGGGATCGAGAGGTGTCATCCCGAGTTCCAAGGGGCTTCGTTCGACGACGATCTATGCTTCACGGCCGGGGGAAACGGCGATGCTCCGAAGGATGCGGGCGGCACGGATTTCTTCGGCCATGGAACAGCTGTCGCTGCTGTGCTTCTCCAGACCGCGCCCGCCGTGACGATCGGCAGTTTCCGGGTGCTTGGCGGCGAGGCCTACGGACGCGATGAAATCATCCGCCGCGCCGCACTGGAAGCCATTGCGCGGGGGTATCACATCATCCATTGCAGTTTTGGCGCGAGCGGATCGCCTTTCACCGTCATGTCCTTCAAATCTTGGATTGATGCGGCCTATCTGGCCGGTGTCCATGTCGTCGCCGCTTGCAACAACGGGGGCTCCTCCGTGCGTGTCTGGCCGGCGCATTTCACAAGCGTGGTGGCTGTGGATTTTTCGGCGAGTGCCTCAAAACAGTGCATCCAAACGCGCTCGGGCTCCCTCGTGGAGTTTGCGGCGCGGGGAGGAAATGGATCGCGCCTGCCATGGAGGGATGGGGCCATGCGGACCATTTGCGGGACGAGTTTCGCCGCTCCTGTCGCCACCGGCCTCATCGCCAGAATTCTATCCGTTCGTCCCGGCATCCATCCAGACCAGATGAAGATGATCCTGCGGGACATTGCCGAGCCGACAGGGCCATAGTGAAAAGCCAGCACGGGCGATTTTTTTCAGAAAACCGCTTTGTGATCTACTCGGCGAGGATGTGTTTCGGCCGTTGTTCATCCGCCGGAGTGTCGGTCGAGGTATCCGGCAGTGGCACGGGACGGTCGGAGAGTGACGGCACTGGCGGCTTGGCGGCTTCGGCTGCGGGATCAATCTCTTGGGCGCCGATGACTTGGATTGTTCCATCCGGACCTTCGCGGAGGATCGGGCGCTTGACGATTTGGCTGTAGGTTTTGCGATCGAGGACCTCGCCGTTGAGGCCGATATGCGAGTAGAGGAAGGCTTTGGGAGCCACATTTTGCAGGACATGAATCTGGTTTCCCTTATCGAGAAGAATCTCCGGGGTGCCGTAGGAAACGAGCCTTCCGAGGCGGTGGGTGCAGAAGACCGTGCCGCCCTTGGCGTTTTCGATACGGACATAGAGTTGCGTGCTGTTCGGCAGGCGGTGCGTGAGGACGGTGATATTGCGTGTCTCGCCGGCGCCTGGCACTCCCTCGGGGACTCCCACGGTTTTTTGAAATACGGGCTTCCCGTCGGTGATTTCGATATTGAGGGGAGGGGAGTTGAAGAATCGCTTGAGTGTGGCGGCGTAGATGGCTGCGCGGATCCGATAGCCGCCGAACTCGCCGATCGGAAAGAGCGGGGTGAGGTTCACTGTGCGGTTCAACTTTTGCCCCGGCTCCAAAACGAGAGGCTCGTTGGTGTAGTTCAGACTCCGTGGAGCGATGGGGCGGCCGTCCAGCGTCTCGATCTGGAATCCAAACCAGTGGTTGCCATCCGCATCGCTGAGGGGCAGCGGATTGCCGGTGAGGTTCGTGAGGCTTACATTAATGAGTATCGGCTCGTAGCTGATGTAGAGCGTGCGCTTGAGCTTGATGTCCACCTGCAACTGCGCAGAACCACTATGGATGAAACCGAAGAGCGCCAGCGCAACAAGGAAAGGGCGCACCAAAGAGACAGGGGCTTCCAATTTCAAGCCGATCATTCTCCGAGTCCTCTGTGCACCCTGTGGTCAATCATCCCTTATTTTGCGTCTTCAGCGGTCCGGAAGCCCAAGGCGTCATCGCTTTGAAATTCCGTGAGCTTTGTTCCGCGGCGGAGGATGGTTTTGTCTTCGAATGTTTTCCAGTTTAGGCCCCGGTAAACTGGAACCTTGTCACCTGTGCGCTCGGCATCCTCCGCCCAGGTATCGGTCCACTCCGAAACATTTCCGGCCATGCCGCTCACTCCGAAACCGCTGATGTCTGTTTCGGGCTTGTCTACAGGACTCCAGCGCTTGAAGCCATCATTCTGGGCGCCGACTTTGGGATCCGGGTTGTTGCTGAAGTCGCTGCCGGTGTTGGCGAGTTTGTCGTTGAAATCGCTGCCCCAAGGATGGCTCAGGCCTTTTTCTCCGCGTCCGGCACGCTCCCACTCCTGTTCGGTAGGCAGGCGCTGGCCCTTCCATTTCGCATAGGCGTAGGCATCATACCAATCCACTCCGAAAACCGGCGAGTCGAGGGAGAGCGGAACTTCTTGATAGCGGCCCCAGCGTTTCGCCCTCGTGTAGTAGCCGGGGTTCGGCGGGTCGATTTCGGTCATATCCGCCCAACCAGCGGGGATGTGGGATTTGCCGGGAGGTTGGTTGGGATGCGCGACTTTGGCTGCTTTGTCGGGATTCTCTTTGAGATCTCTCAAAAAGGCGGAGTATTCGGCGATGGTGACCTCGTATTTGGAGATTTTGAAGGCGGGCACATTGACGGTTTGGCCTTGGAAGGCGAGATCACCCGCTGGGATTGCGATCATGTCCCCGAGGTCTTTGACATTAACATTGCTTTTGGTGAAAGCCCTGATGACAAAAAAGCAGGCCGCCAGCGTGAGAGCGAGGGAAATGACGCTGTAGATGATCACATTCTTGCGGCTCATTTTCTTGGACTCCTCCAGCGCGCGCGAGCGGGTGAGTGTCTGCGACTGGATTTTTTCCACATCGGCCGGAGCGGCCTTCGGCATGCGGCTTTCGGCGAGTTGGGCGATGGTGGCCCATGTGGTTGTCGCCGGATCCGAATTTTGAATTTCTGTCAGCGTCGTTTGAGCGATGGCGGAGGATTTGTCCGTTGCCAGAATGGGCAGCAGGAGGTTGACCAGATTTTGGATTTCCTGCTGTTGGTCGATGGGGGCCGGGGCCTCTTTGCAGGCGAGGTTCGATAAACGGGGAGCACTGCCTGGCTTGAGGATGATGTGGCGGGGAAGAAGGGTGACGCGGGCTATGCCCTCCTTGTCGAAGAATTCGAAAACCTCGCCGACCGACTTGATGATTTGGAGGGCGGTGGTGGTGTCGATTTTGCGTCCATTCTCGATCATGTCCTCGAGGTTTGGGGCCGCAACCGCTTCGTTGGAGTAGAATGAGATGCCTTCGTGCTCGCCGCTTTCATAAACGGTCGTCACAAGGGTGTGTGTGACCTTTGCCTTGGCGCGGGCGTCGTTTACGAATTTTGCGGCTATGTCCGGATCCGCCGCAGCGGCTGGTTTCAGGACGCGGAGAATGACAGGACGGCCGATATTTGTCTGGGTGGCGCGGTAGAAGGTCTCGTTCTCCATGTCGCGGATGCGGGCCTCGATGACAAAGTGGCTGATCGTTTTTCCGACCAGTTCATCCGGCGGGAGGTCTGGCTTGGGGGGTAGGGCGGGGGCTTTGGCAGGCGCAGCGGGCTTTGCCTGAGCTTTTGCTGCAGGAGCAGCGCCTTTAGCGACGGGCTTCGCGGCGGCTTTTGGTGCAGCGGCGACACCTGCCTTCGGCTTGGCGCCCACAGCTTGCGGCTTGGGTGCGCCTGCAGCCTGCGGTTTTGCAGCGGCAACCGCCGGTTTGGGAGCCGCCGCAACCGGCTTCGGCTGAGCAGCGGCGGGTGCGGGTGCGGGTGCGGGTGCGGGTGCGGGTGCGGGTGCGGGTGCGGGTGCGGCGGGGGCCTCCGGGGCGAATCCCAATTCGGTTAGGGTCTGTGCCAGGGTCTCGGCGCTGATTGGCTGGGGCAGGAAGGGGGCTCCGGCGAGCCGGTCTGCATAAGGGGAGATATCGTGCGGCGATGTGAAGATGACCTTGAGTTCCGGCAGGTAGGGCAGCAAAGCGTCGCGAAGAGAGAAGCCATCAAGCGGGGCAAAGTAGACCTCGGAAATCAGGAGGTCGCAGGCACCGTTGGTATTGATCCACTCGATCACTGCATCGGAGTCGGCGGCGATGCCAGGAGCAGGTTTGCCGAGGGAAACGAGGGCCTGCGAAATTGAGGATGAGGCGTCGGAATCGCTGAGGGCGAGGAGCGTTTTCATGTTATGGTTGGCTGGAGAGGTAGAGTGGAAGTGGATGTTCTACTGCGAGCGATCCGGGGTCGGCCCGGGTGTCTTGGAGGTCATTTTTGTAATAAATACCGACAACATAACCGGCATAGGTGAAGTCGGGCTTGGCGGGAGGGGTGTAAGCGGCGTTCAAAAGCTCGGGCTCGTTGTTGCTCCAATCCACTGGCGGGCTGATCCACTCGGTGAGGACCTCGGAGTTTGTGAGTTCAACCAGTCCAGTCTGATCGCGTTCGTAAAAGAAAACATGAACGGCCATTTTGCGCGGATCGATCGATTGGTTGGGGCGGGCTTTGATCGAAATGCGCAGGTTTTTTGCACCCTTGGGAGCGTCGCTCAAGCGGGTCTCGATGATTCCAAGACTCGCGCCGGGCTGGAGGCCGAACTCGTCGCGCATATCGGCTCCGGCCTCGTTGGCGACGACTGTGGGAATCGGCGTGCTCTCCGGCAGGCTGAGCATGGCGATTTTGCGTTGTGTCTGGGCGCGCGTTTCGGTGGGCAGCTCGGGCAGTTCGAGGACTTTTTTATAGGACTCCGCCGCCGCCTGCATGTCGCCTTTTTTTTCGTAAAGCCGTCCGATGCGAAGCATGATGCCGGGGTCTTTGGGCAGCAGCTTGTCGGCCTCTTGGATTTTGGTCATGCCGGCGTCATAGTCGCCGATGCGGAAGGACTTGTCGGAGTCGTCGACCATTCGGCGGATTTTTTCGAGCAGGGCCTCGTCGAGTTGCTCGGCTGCCGTGGCTGGCGGCGGTGTGCTTTGCGGAACAGGCAGGGGTGCCGGCGATGGATTGACCGCAACTTGGGGTGTTGGCTGGGGCGTGATCCTTTTGACGATGTCCTTTTGAAGCAGCGGAGCGTAGTGCAGGGCGACCACGCCGACCTGAACCAGAAAAAAGAGCACGAGCAATCCAGCGGCAACCCGGAATGTCGGTCCGGCGGGGACCCGGGGGATCGGTGATTGGGTGGATGGCTGGCTCATGGTGGAATCACAAAGCAAATACCCGCTCGTTCGTAAAAATCAAAGAGCTATTCAAAACGAAGACCCCGATTTCTGGGCGCTGTCATGCGTGGACGGATGCTTTTTGCGCAGCAGGCAGAGTGTTTCGCGTCCTTGCCGTTCGGGGTAGGTCGGCGGGGCGACGACTGTTTCAAGGAATTCAAAGTCCTTTTCAAAAAGCGCTTCAACATCATCCATGTCGCAGCGGAATGGCGGCGAGTGCGGATCCGTGTTTTCAGGATTTGTAAAAAACACGGCCAGCAGGATTCCCCCGTCGCGGAGGGCGGAGGCGGCTGCACGAGCGTAGTCGGCGCGGCGCACGGGTGGGATGGCACAAAAGCAGGTATGCTCGAAAACCACATCAAACGCCCCCGCTGGAACGGCATTTCCCGCTAAAAAATCCCCCTCCACATAGCACTCGTTTCCGGCTTTTGGAAATCCACGCGCCAACTGCAGCGCGGAGGGTGCTATATCGATTCCCGTGACTCGCTCGGCTTCATGGGCCGCGATCGCACGCACATCGTGTCCGGCCCCGCAACCGGGAACGAGCACGCTGCCTTTGAGCGGCTGGTTTTTCAACCTTGCAACCAACGCGGGATGGGCGGTTCCTTTGTCCCACGGGGTGTCCTCCGCGAGATAGCGGGCATTCCAGTCAACGCCGCCGCCAGCGCGTGCCGAGTGAGATGCCATATTGGAATTTTCGGGAGTGTTCACGAATCAGGAAAGGGAGGTCTTTGGCGAATTCCAGTTCGAAGGCGGGGCGAAGCAGGTCGGCGAGGACTTCCTGGGATGGTGCCGCGTGCTCCGTGCCTCCGAGCCAGTTTTCTTCAGGAGTGAACTCCGGCAGCCAGGAAAAAGGCGTCGCCAGCAGGAGTTGGCCGCCTGGAGCGACAAGATCCGCCAACCTTTCGATGAAGCGCAGCGGCTCGGGAAGTCGGCAAACAAGATTCGCGGCCAGGACCACATCGAACGCACCCAAGTCGCTTGGCAGGTTCATGGCATCCCCCGTTTCAAAATCCACTCGTCGGCGATCTGTCTCCTCCGGCACGCGGGCCACGAATTTTTGCATCCGCTTGCCTTCAAAAGCGACCGAGGCTTCAAGGCTGCCCGTCATTTTCAATTCCTCCGCAGCCCGAATGAAGGCGCTGGAGAAATCAATGCCCGTCACCTTGGGAATCAATCTGGCCAGTTCGAAAGATGACGCCCCGACCGCGCAGCCGATGTCCAAGGCCCTTTCGGCAGCCCCGGAGGTGTCGAGAAGCTCGGTCACCACTCGTGTGGGAAACGCCCACGCCTCATGCGGAACCGGCAGTGTTCCCGCCGCCTCGCCGACGCTGGCGTAGTGGAAAAACAAATACTCATCAACCAATCGCCGGGACTCGTAGGGATTCGACATTCCCGACATCTACCATTCTCCGCCAACCTTCGGAAACAGCAATCCCGGCTTGGACAAACCACCCTGCACTCTGATACATCCCCCCGCATGCTTACTCGCGTGTTCTCGGCCGCGCTGCAGGGCGTTGAAGCCATCCAGGTGGAGGTGGAGGTAAATACCGGTTCCGGCAACCCGGTGGTGATTGTCGTTGGACTTCCCGATGCCGCCGTGCGCGAGAGCAAGGACCGCGTCACCACAGCCATTTCCAACAGCGGCTTCCGCTGGCCCCGCGAGCGGACGACTATCAACCTCGCTCCGGCTGACATCAAAAAAGAAGGCCCGAGCTTCGATCTGCCTATTGCCGTCGGTATGGTCGCAGCAGCCGAGCGCGCCGAGTTGCCGCGACTCGAGCGCTGCTTCGTCATTGGCGAACTCGCCCTCACCGGCGAGATTCGCCCAATCAAAGGCGCCCTTCCCATTGCCGTGGCTGCACGGGATCAGGGGATGAAGGCAGTGATCCTCCCCGCCGCGAATGCCGCCGAGGCGGCCATCGTCGAGGGGATCGAGGTCTATGGCGTTAAAAACCTCCGCGAGGCCTACGAATTTCTCTCCCGCAAAAAAGAACTCACCCCCGTGCGAGGAAGTGCCGCCGAGCGCCTCACAGCGGGCTCGTCCGATGATGTCGATTTTTCCGAGGTCAAAGGCCAGCATCAGGTCAAGCGCGCCATCGAGGTTGCCATGGCCGGTGGACATAATCTCTTGCTGATCGGCCCGCCCGGCTCCGGCAAGAGCATGCTGGCTAAGCGGATTCCCACGATCATTCCGCCGATGACTCTGGATGAGGCGATCGAAACCACCAAAATCCATAGCATTTGCGGTCTGCTCGACGAGTCGAACGCCTTCGTTTCCAAACGCCCCTTCCGCTCGCCGCACCATACCATCAGCGATATCGGACTCCTCGGTGGATCCACAAATCCAACGCCGGGCGAGGTCAGCATCGCCCACAACGGCGTCCTCTTCCTCGATGAATTGCCGGAATTCAAACGCTCCACACTCGAAGTCATGCGCCAACCGATCGAGGACGGTAAGGTGACCATATCCCGTGCCGCTGGAACCATGACATTTCCTGCCGAATTTATTCTCATCGCCGCGATGAATCCCTGCCCGTGCGGATTTCACGGCGACCCGCAGCGCGAGTGCCGCTGCTCCAGTGTCCAGATCGAGCGCTACCGGAACCGCATCTCCGGTCCGCTTCTCGATCGCATCGACATCCATGTCGAAGCGCCCGCAGTGGCCTTCAAGGAACTCTCCGGTGGCGGTTCGGCTGAACCTTCCTCGTCTATCCTTGAACGCGTTTTGCAAGCCCGCGCCATCCAAAAAACGCGTTTCTCCGGCGAAAGAAAAACCGCCTCCAACGCCCGCATGTCGCACAGCCAGATCAAAAAATTCTGTGCCATCGACGATGCTTCCCTCGAAATGCTCCGCCATGCCATGGAGGACCTCCACCTCAGCGCCCGCGCCTACGATCGCATCCTCAAAGTCTCCCGCACCATCGCCGACCTCGCCTCCAGCGAACGCATCACCCCCGACCACATCGGCGAGGCCATCCAATACCGGACCCTCGACCGCAGGCTCTGGGTCTGAAAAAGCGGCCAAGCTCGCTGGTGGTCAGCCACGCCTCTGGCCTGCGCAACCGAGACGGTCACGCTCCCCTCTTTGGCGAGTTTTTACGAGAGCGCTGAAAGCAAAAAGCGGATGCCTCCTTTTGGTGGCATCCGCTTTTGAGTGCTGAATCAACTTTTAGCCGGCGATGGCCATTCCGGCTGGGATGACATGGACCTTGGAGCGGAGGAGGTCGAGGTCGGTGAAGGGTTTGATGGATTCGATAGTCACCTTGCGTGTGCCGTTTTCAGCCGGGAGTTCCAGGCTGAATCCTGTGGCTGCGCCGAGGAGGGCTTGGCCCACGCCGGCTTTGTAGGAGACGATACCGAGGTCGGGGGCGCTGTCCCACGCTCCAAGGATGCTGAAGGTTTCGCTGGCTCCGTCTTCGTTTTTAATGGTGACGACGGTTCCGATGGAGACGGTGGCTGTTGACGGAGTCTCGAAGTTTGTTCCGCGGGCGATAACCAAGTCGTGCTCCATCTCGGCGCGGCGGCGTTGGAGGACGCGCTGGTGCTCCTTGGCGGCCTTGAATCCGGCGTTCTCGCGGAGATCGCCTTGTTCCTTGGCGATGTTGATGTCGCGCAGGTTTTGCGGAATTTCCTTGGTGATGAGGTTGTCGAGTTCGGCTTTGCGTTTTTCGAGGCTGGCCCAGGACACGATGAGGTTATCGGCCTTCTCGTCGTCCTGATGGGCGCCGGTGATCATGCTCTGGGTATCTGGGTAGAGCTTGACGATGCGGGCCATGAGCGAGCGCTTGGAGAGGTCTTCAATCGCCGGGGTGAGCAGGAGTTTCCGCATCGAGTCGCGAACGACATCGCGGCTGGCTCCGATGAGAAGGTCGCCGATGAGGTCGCCGTCGTCGATGAGGAGATCCTTGAGGCGCGAGGTGCGTTTTTCGGCTAGGAGATCGGCCTCGAGGGCGCTGAAAACGGCGGCGAGAAGCTCGGCGTTGAAGAGGGCTGGGAAACGCTTGTCGCGCTCTTTACAGAGCCAGATAAGCATTTCGGAGGAAATCGAGCGCTCACTGATCCATTTCTCCACGGTGGCTTGGAATTGCTCCTTGCGCTTGTGTTTTTCAAACAGGCGGCAGATGTCCGAGATCAGGCGGGCGCCTGCGTTGGGAAGAAGAGCGATGGCCTTGTCGCCCCAGACTTCGCCGAATGCGGGTTCGAGGGCTTCGAGCACGCGTTTTTCCTTCGAGCCGGGGACGGATTCCAGAATCTGGCCGAGCTTTCCGGGTTCGCAAGCGATGATGTTGGCGATGGTGGGAGCCTCGGCACCGGCTTGGAGGTTGGAGAATTTTTCGAGCAGGTCGTCGCGGGCGATGAGAATCTCGATGGCCTGCGAGGGATTGAGACGGCGGGCGCGTAGGGCGGCCTCTTCGATGAGCGTAACGATCGCTGGGAGTTCATCCTGGCTACCTGCGAGGTCTTCGAGGGATTTGGAAATCTCCTCCAGCGCGAGAACTTGATCGCGTGTGTGGCGGGCGGCGCGGAAGGCGTCCAAGAGACGGGTGCCCGAATTGACGGGCGTCTCCAGCAGCACGAACGGATCGGTCTTTTTGGCCGGCATGCCGAATTGACCGTCGGACTTCATTTTTTTGCGGGCGGCATCCCACCAGCGTTTGAAGCCGGCTGCGTCGAACACTCCCGGGGTCAGCGCGGAAGCGATTTGTTCGGACGAAGCTTTGCCGCCGAAGTCGGCGAGAATTTTTTTGACCAGTGCGGAGGAGTCGGATTTCGCGAGTTCGCGAAGGCTTTCCGGATTGGTCTCGCGCTGGGCAAGGATATGGTCCTCGGCGATCGGCGTGAGGGTTTCAGCCGCATAGACGGCCTGCATGGGGTGGTTTTTCTTGGTCTTGAAATCAATCAGGACCTGGCCGGCGAGAAGGTTCCATTCCGCGACACGTCCGAAGCCCCAGCTCTTGTGGGTGCAGTAGGATCCGGGCGTGAGGCGGGCGAGCCTGTCGGCAGTTTTTTTATCGAGGGCGCCGCTCTCAACGGCTTGGGCGAGTTCATCTGTCATCCCCTCTGTTGTCACAGAAAACCCCCTATTGATGCAAGGGGAAGAAAAACGCGCCCCGTTGCGAAGTTTTCCCTTGCGGGTTCGGGCGCTCGCGGCAATGTCTGCGCCCATGAGCAAAACAGAGGAACAGGTGTTGGTTGTGAAACGCGAATTTTTCGACGGCTTGGGAAGTTTTCAGGGTTTGTGCCGGAGGGTGGATGACTACCTGCCTGCCTTCATGAAAAAGGAGAACAACTTCTTCGTGCCACGCGGCGCGGCGGAGGAGGATCCCTCGCTCAAGCAGATCATTCCTTACGCGGTGTTCCGGCATGGCGGGCGGATTTTGCATTACACACGCGGTGCGAAATCCGGCGAGAAGCGCCTCGTGGCGAAGTCCTCGATCGGTATTGGCGGCCATGTGAATGACACGGATGAGTGTCAGCATTTCGATCAAGCGACTTATCACAATGCCGTGAAGCGCGAGATCAGTGAGGAGCTGCGGCTCGGCGGCGGTTTCACCGAGCGGGCGGTTGCTTTGATCAACGACGATTCCAGCGAGGTTGGGCGGGTGCATCTGGGTATCGTGCACATCGTCGATTTGGAAAATGACAGCGTGAGCGCCGGGGAGAAGGCGATTGCCGAGTTGGGCTTTGCGACGCGTGCGGAGTTGCTCGCGCGCCGGGATTCCTTTGAAACTTGGTCGCAAATCGTGCTCGACGGGTTGGACGAACTCGACACCTTTTAGCCTGCGCCCTTGCATGGTGGGACGGGGTTTCGCATGATTTCCAGCATGGATTATTTGAAGCTGGCGCGTCGCGTTTTTGAGATCGAGCTTTCCGAGATCGAGGCCACGGCCGCGCGCTTGGATGGTCAGTTTGTGGCGGCCGTCGATCTCATCAAGGCAGCCGTGGAGCGGCGCAACAAAGTCGTTGTCCTTGGCGTCGGAAAATCCGGGCACATCGGTGAAAAAATCGCCGCCACGCTCACCAGCACTGGCAGCACGGCGGTCGTTCTGAATTCGCTGAACGCCCTGCATGGCGACCTCGGCATCGTTGCCGACGGGGATGTCGTGCTGGCCCTGAGCTACAGCGGGGAAACGCAGGAGTTGCTGGCTGTGCTACCTGCCATCGTCCGCTTCGGCTTGCCGATTATCGCAATCACCGGTGATAAAAATTCCTCCCTCGCCAAGGCTGCGCAGGTCGTGCTGGATGTTTCTGTAACGCAGGAGGCGTGTCCATTAAACCTCGCGCCGACATCGAGCACAACGGCGATGCTGGTCCTCGGTGATTCGCTGGCGATGGTGCTCCTCGAGAGCCGGGGATTTCAAAAAGAGGATTTTGCAAGGTTCCACCCCGGAGGCAGTCTCGGGCGTTCGTTGCTGCTGCGGGTGAACCAAATCATGCGGCCGCTAGCGGAGATGGCGGTCATCTCGCCTGCCACACCAATCGTTGAGGCGATCCAGGCCATGACATCAAAACGGGCCGGTGCTGCTGTGGTCATTCATCAGGATGGCACGCTCGCCGGCATCTTCACCCATGGCGACTTCGCGCGGCACTTTCCCGACAACCCCGGTATCGCCAATGCGCCAGTGGGGGATTTTATGAGTTTGCGGCCGGTGACTGTGGATGGCAACAAGCTCGCCGCCGAGGCGCTTCAAATTCTGGAGCGTCACCGCATCGATGATCTCGTGGTGGTCGATGAACGGCGGCACCCGATCGGCGTCGTCGACTCGCAGGACCTCACTCGCCTGAAGATCCTTTGATTCTCGCCTTCCACAAACCCTACGGCGTGCTCTCGCAGTTCACGCCGGATGGCAGCGCGAACCGTCCGCTGGCTGAGTTTGGATTTCCGAAGGAGGTTTATCCGATTGGGCGTCTGGATGCGGACTCTGAGGGATTGCTTTTGCTCTCTGACGAGGCGCGTTGGAATGAGCGTCTGCTCTCGCCCGCCAATCATGTGGAAAAAACCTACCATGTGCTTGTCGAGCGCTTGCCTGACGAATCAGCTCTGCGGCAGCTTCGCGATGGCGTCGTGCTTGACGGGAAGCCCACGCTGCCTGCGGGTGCCGGATTTTTGGATCCCCAGCCGGAGTTTCCGCCGCGCGATCCTCCGGTTCGTTTTCGAAAAAATGTGCAGGATTTTTGGATCGAGTTGCGCCTGCGTGAAGGGCGGAACAGGCAGGTGCGGCGCATGACGGCTGCGGTGGGGCATCCGACGCTGCGGTTGGTGCGCATGGCGATTGGGGGAGTTCAGCTCGGGAGTTTGGTTTGTGGAAGTTGGCGGGAGTTGACGGTCGGGGAGATCGGGATGCTGACGGTCGGATCGTGAGAGACGCCGCTGCGCGGCTGAGAAATGGGGCATGCGAGACGATGCCCCTCCCAGATTTACGAATCGCGCTATTTCTGGGGGAGGAGAGTCAACTGGGACGCCTTGGTCACCTTGATTTGTGTCTTGGATTTGTAGGCTTCGAGGATTCCCCGCACTTCCACGCGTTGGCCTTTGTATTTTTCGAGATCGCCGATGGCTTTGTAGGCGGCTGGAAAAATCGCTGCTACGAATCCGTGTTGGCGGTCAGTGGTGAAATCCAGGAAGCGGATTTTGTCGGCGTCGCTTTTGCCTACGGAGATCACTTTGCCCCGCACTACGGCTTCTTGTCCGATGGATGCAAAAAGTTTCTCCGTCTTTCGGGCGTCGATGGAAGGCGTTTTGCCTGCAAGTGCGGTGTGGCAGATAGCCAGCACCAACGCGACCGGGATAAAAAACCGACTCATTTGAGGAGTTTTACTCGAAGCCCATGCCCAAGCAGTCGAGCATTTTGGTTGTGAGATCCTTCTCGAAAAATGGCTTGGTCATGTAGGCCGTGGCTCCGGCCTTGATGGCTGTGATAATGGCATCCTTGCTGCCTTCTGTTGTCAGCATGAGAACGGGGAGTGATTTCCAGCGTTCGTCGGCGCGAATTCGAGTAAGAAATTCGAGCCCATTCATGTTCGGCATATTCCAGTCCAAGCAAACGAGTGAGAATCCCTGGGGGTCGGCTTCGAGGACGCCAAGGGCTATGTGTCCATCCTCTGCGGGAACGCACTCTGCACCTATAACCGATGCGGCAGAGGCCACGATGCGGCGAATAAGCATGGAGTCATCAACAGCTAAGACTTTCATAGTTTGGGGCGGGCTTCTGAAATGTAGGATTTTGAAAAAAACAAGCAATACGAATTCATGGTAGTCGTATTGAACTAAGTTCCCAGAGTCTGGATAATGAGCGAATGCCAACCAGTCGAATAAGTCTCATATCCGGGAGAGGTCGCCACCGCGAAGAGGGTGGGAATGCCGTGGTCTTCAGCAATGGTGAAGCCCTTTCCTTGAAGAATGAAAGATTCAAGATGGGAAATGTTTAGGCGCTCTTTGAGGATGGCATTTTTGGAATCAGCCAAGATCGTTCCCGAAGGATCAATGATGCAAACTCTGGAAACTTCTTTCTCGGATTGTGAAAGAGGCGTGCGGTGAACGATTGTCTGGGCGAGCGCTTCCCAGTTGAAGAGGATGCCAAGGACGCCTATCAATTCGCCGTCGGGCTTTCCATTTTTTCGGACTCCGCATGAGTAGGCCAAAACATGCTGACCTTGCACCAACGGGGAGGCATGCACGGTTTCAAAGCCAAAATCATCACCGCTTGCAGATGTGCGCGCTTTGCGGAACCACTCATTGGCTGCCACATTCATGCCGATGGATTTATATTTTCCGGAGCGGCCGTTCGCGATGACTGTGCCGTTCAGATCACACAACACGATGTCGTAATAAACAGTATAGGCGTTCAAGATGACTCCCAAGCGTTCGCAGGCGTGGCGTGAGGAGTCGGTGCCGGGGTTGGTGAGCGCATCCACAGCGCTTGCATCCGTGGCCCACCAGCGGACATCGCAGGAGCGCTCGTAGAGGTTGCGGTCGATGAGATCGATATTAGTGAGTGCGAGGTCGACGAGGCGTCCACCGCGAACGACGGAATCGAGGCGGTCGCTGATTTCGGAGAGTTGTGTGATGTCGTGCTTGGTTTCCTCTGCAAGGCCTTCCGCGACTTGTGCGGTGTTGGTGGAGAGGTTTCCGATTTCATTGGCGACCACGGCGAAGGTGCGCCCGGCATCGCCGGCTTTGGCGGCTTGAATCTGCGCGTTGAAGGAAAGAAGTCGAACGCGCATGTTGATGTCGTCGATTTGTCTCAGCGAGTTATTCATCTTGCTGGAGATGCTCTTGGAGAGCTGGCGGATGCTTTCGATCCAGTTATCGAAGGAATCGGTTTTTGCCGAGTTGGAAGGTTGGATTTGTTGAGTTGCCATAAGTCTTAGGATTTTATTACTGAGTTACTCTTTATTTTCTTCTGTAAAAGAAGGATCCGGCTATATTTTCTGCTGCAAAGAGATGCTGATGCGTGAAGAGGGATTCTGTTCCACCAAGCATGAGGTGTCCATTCGGTAAAATAATCTGCGCGAGTCGAGTAAAGAGGTCTTTTTTAAAATCCTCCTCGAAGTAAATGGCGACATTTCTGCAGAGCACTAAATCAAAGAGACCGAGATTCGCCAGATCATCTTGGAGGTTTCTTTTTTTGAATGTCACCATCGATCGAATCTGAGGCTTTAATGTCCAAGTATTTCCGGGAGTGGATTCAAAGAAGTTGTTCTTCCAATAATCCGGGAGGCCGCGTGAGATTTCGAGTTGGCTGTAACGCCCAGCGGATGCCAAAAAAAGCGTTCCCGGGGAGATGTCGAAACCCATAATTTCAAATGAATTGAGGTTTACTCCGTCCAGCATGCCGGAGGTTTTCAGTTTATGGAGTAGGAGGGCGATGGAATAGGGCTCTTGGCCGGTGGAACAGGCCGCGCTTAGGATGCGAATGCGAGATTTTTTTCCAGTTTGAAGCAGTTTCCCCAACTCCGGAAGAATCGAATTTTCAAGGGCTTCCCATGGGCGTGTGTCGCGAAACCAATAGGTCTCGTGAGTGGTCATGGAGTCGATGATTTTGTCGCGCAGGCGGCCTGTGGCGTCTGCCTTCGCCATTCGTATGAAATCCGGGATATCCAAGGCTCCACTTTCGGCGATGATTTTGCCGAGCCGAGCCTCAAAGAGATAGCGCTTCTCTTCTCCCAAGTGTATGCAGCACGCTTGTGCAACATATTCCGAGAGAAATCCCAAATGGTTTG
>JBILMW010000097.1:0-9692 GCA_044375335.1 Terrimicrobiaceae bacterium
CTTCCCGACGCTTTGAAGTAATACCAATGCCTATAAGGTTTTGGATTTCAGCCGACTTTCCCCCTGAGACGCCGCTTCGCGGCTGAAGAATGGGTCAAGCCGGAGGTCGACCCTCCAAGGGTTTCGCGCTGCCGCGCGGGTTTGTAGCTGCTGTCTATGACTGCCGAATCGGAGGGCTCCTGACGCTCATGGAGACGCCGCTACAGCAATCGCGCGACAGAGAGGTTTTCCCGTGTCAAAAAAGATCATCCAGTTTCCTTGCGATTAGATGCGAGCGGGCAGAGGTCAGGACGCGTGGTCCGGCATTCCACGCAAAAACAAAAAAGCTGCCCTATCCAACGAAGGACGGGCAGCTTTTTGGAGTGGGAAATTTACCCAAGGGCCAGCTGGGCCGTTGCGATTTCGAGGATTTCGTTCGTGATACTGGCCTGACGGGCCTTGTTGTATTCGAGTGTGAGGTCCTTGACGAGGCTCTTGGCGTTGTCGGTGGCGCTCTTCATGGCCACCATGCGGGCGCTTTGTTCCGAGGCGCGCGTGCTGAGCTGGGTTTGGAAAACGATGTGATGCAGGTAAGCCGGCAGGATGGCGTTGAGAACGGAGTTGGCATCCGGCTCGAAGGTGAATCCCGCTTCTGGCGCGGGCGATGCCTCATAGTGAGATTGAATACCGGCTTCTTCCAAGCTGGTTATTGGAATAATGGGCAAATCTGTTGGAATTTGAGACAGCGTATTCGCAAAACGGGGGTAGAGGATCGACACCTTATCCACGGTGCCGTCGAGGAACTTCTCAATGCAAAACTTTGAAATCTGTTTGCACTGGGCGAAGTTCGGGCTCTCGTTAAGCGGGAAGTCTGCAAGCATTTTGCGCTTGGTGCGGGCCAGAAATTGCGTGCCCTTTCGGCCGATGCTCACAAACTGGGTTGTTGCGGGGTCAAAGGTCATGGCCTCACGCAAAATGTTTGTGTTCAGAGCACCGCAGAGCCCCTTGTCCGTGGACATGAGAATGACGAGGTGGTTTTTCACTTCCCGTTCCTGCAGGAGGGGATGCATGGAGTCCTCCAAAGTGTCTTTCAGAGAAACAATAACCCTGTTGAGGAGGTGGGCGTAGTCCCGTCCGTTCAGTGCGGCCTGCTGGGCCTTGCGCATCTTGGAGGCCGCGACCATCTGCATGGCCTTGGTGATCTGCGCGGTGTTTTTGACCGACTTGATGCGTCGGCGGATGTCGCGAAGGTTGGCCATGGTTTTTTACAGAGTGTTGAAGGACTTGAATTCCTCAAGGGCTGTCTTGAGTTCCTTCTCGACCTCTTCATCGAACATGCGTTTCTTTCCGACCTTTTCAAGGATAGAGGCTTTGCGCGTTTCGATGAATTCCACAAATTTGCTTTGAGCGGCCTTGACTTTATCGACGGCGATGGGGTCGAAGAGTCCTTTTTGCATGGCCCAGAGGACTATAGCCTGCATTTCGACGGCGATCGGATTGTATTGGGATTGTTTGAAGAGTTCCACAATGCGGGCGCCTCGATCGAGGGTCGCCTTGGTCTTGGCATCCAAGTCCGAACCGAACTGCGCAAAGGCGGCGAGTTCACGGTATTGGGCGAGGTCGCCCTTGATCTTGCCAGCAACTTGTTTCATCGCCTTGATTTGAGCGGCGGAACCCACGCGGGACACCGAGAGACCGACCGAAATGGCCGGACGGATGCCTTGGTAGAAAAGGTCGGTTTCGAGGTAGATTTGACCATCCGTGATCGAAATAACATTCGTCGGGATGTATGCCGAGACATCGCCCGCTTGTGTTTCGATGATCGGAAGGGCGGTAAGAGAACCATTACCAGCTTCTTCCGAAAGACGGGCCGAGCGCTCGAGGAGGCGGCTGTGGAGATAGAACACATCGCCTGGATAAGCTTCGCGGCCCGATGGGCGCTTGAGCAGAAGGGAAATCTGACGGTAGGCATTCGCGTGCTTCGTGAGATCGTCGAACACGATCAGAGCGTCCATCCCATTGTCCATGAACCATTCACCCATAGCGGCACCGGAGAACGGGGCGATGTAGAGGTCGGCGGCGGTGTCGGAGGCTGTGGCTGCGATGATGATTGTGTATTTCAACGCATCATTCGCTTCCAAAGTGCTGACAACACGGGCGATATTCGCATTTTTCTGTCCGATTCCAACATAGATGGAGTAGAGTGGTCGGAAATTCGGGTCTCCGCTTTCTTCAGCAGCGCGGTTGATTTTTGCCTGGTTGATGATTGTGTCGATGGCGATAGTCGTTTTGCCAGTGGCACGGTCGCCGATGATGAGTTCGCGCTGGCCGCGGCCTACGGGAATCATGGCATCCACACTCATAATGCCGGTCTGCACAGGCTGGCTGACCGAGCGGCGCTTGATAATGCCGGGAGCGATCTTCTCAACAGGGTAGGTGGAGTCGTGAGGAATGGGTCCCTTGCCATCGATCGGGCGGCCAAGGGCGTCGACGACGCGGCCGAGGAGACCTTTGCCCACAGGAACTGAAAGGAGCTTGCCAGTGGTTTTGACTTCCGCGCCTTCGCTGATCTGTGTGTAGTCGCCAAGAACGATGACGCCGACTTCGGTTTCCTCGAGGTTCAGAGCGATACCTGCGATTCCGCCTGGGAATTCAACCATTTCATTGAGTTTGACGGCGCTGAGACCTTCGACGCGGGCGATACCGTCGCCGATTTCACGGACGGTTCCGACATTCGTTTGGCGGGCGGCGTTGCTTTTGACGGCGCTGATTTTTTCTTCGAGTTCGAGGACGATGTTGCTCATGTGACTATTGGATCAGGATTGTTTAAGTGTTTCGAGGCGGGATTGGATGCTTCCATCCCAGACATTGCTGCCGAGTTTCACGCGAAGGCCGCCGATGAGAGACGGGGTGTGGCGGAACTCGGTGGTGATTTTGCCGAATTTGCTGGAGAGGTTGGATGAAATTTCGCTGCGCTTTTCAGCCGTGAGTTCCATGGCGCTCTCGACAATGGCATGGTGGCGGGCCACCTCCATACGGGTGAGTCGTGTGATGAATTTCAGCATCTGCACAAAATGGCGCGGCTTCCTCTCAACGATTTCCGTAGTGATCGTGCGAAGTCGGTTTTCGTCGAGTCGGCCATCCACGATCGACATGTCGAAAAGTTCCTTGGATTGGCGACGGGCTTCTCGGCTGAGTTTCATGGTTGGCGGATCAGGCTGCGAGTTGTTTGGAGGTCTCGCTGGCGAGGCGCTCCTGGTCGGCTTCGGTGAGAACCTTGCCGGCGACCTTGGCTGTCGTATCCACCACGAGGTGAACCATTTCTTTTTTCACATCGGCAACCATGCGGGCGCGCTCGAGGGCCACGCTTTCATTGGCTTTGAGGATGATATTCTCGGCATCTTTAACGGCTTGCTGAGTATGTTTTTGGGTGGCTGCGTCGCTCGATGCACGCGCTTCTTCAATGATGCGCTGGGCATCCGAGTTTGCTTTGCGAAGGATTTCCTGACAACGGATTTCAGACTCGGCGAGTTGCTTCTTGATTTTTTCGGCGTTGGCCTGTCCCTCTTCAATGGTGCGGCGGCGTTGCTCGAAAATGGCAATGATAGGTCCAAAGGCGAATTTCTTGAGGATCGCGTAAACAATCAAAAACAAAATGACTTGCGCGAGAAATTTAGGCCAAGCGATACCGAACTGAGTGAGGAGCTGATCCATTAAAAAAAGGTCTGGTTTGTGGTTTTAAAAATGGTTTTCCGGAACCGCCCGGCTGGCGGGCGGTTCCGGGTGAAACATTAGCGGCCTTGGAAGGCGAGGATGAGAGCGTAAATCGCGATGGCCTCTGCGAGAGCCATCCCGATGATGCTCAGAGTGAGGACTTTTCCGGAAGCATTTGGGTTGCGTCCGACGGCTTCGACGGCTTTTCCGCCGATCATTCCGATGCCGATGGCTGCTGCCGCGCCAGCGATGGCGAGGGTGAAGCTGCCTGTGATTCCTCCGGCTGTAGCAGCCGCTTCTGCGATGAGTTGTGGTATCATGTTATGTTTTCTTGTTGGTTTTTTCTCCATCGCCCGCAGTCTTTGCCACGGTCCCGATGGAAAAGTGTTTAAAATTTAGTGTCCCTCCTCCTCGTCATGAGAGGTCGAGAGTTGGATGTAAACGGAGCAAAGGAGCATGAACACGGTGGCCTGAAGGAGCCCGACCAGAATTTCCAAGAAATAGAACGGAATTGGGATAGTAATTGAGGTGATGTAGGCCATCCATTCGGGCAAGCCAAGACTCTTGCCGAGGGTGATCATGGTCGTCAGGAGGGTTTCACCTGCGAAAACATTGCCGAAAAGTCGCAACGAGAGCGACACGGGGCGGAAGGCCATGGAGACAACTTCGATGAGCCCGACAAACAGGAAAATCGGAATCAAAGCAATTGCCATGAACCCAGTGAGTCCGCCTTTGACGCCGAAGATGTGGCTCAAGAAACCTTTCACACCCACTTCAGCAATCGACCAGTAGAGCCAGAAAAACATGAAGACCACGGCCATTGCCAAGGTCATGTTCATATCAGCGGTGGTTGGGCGCAGAAGAGGAGCGGTGACTTCGAAGCCGTAGTTGCTCGATTGACCCCAGCCAATGGAGCCCACTCCCGGCATGAGCGCGAACCAGTTTGAGACAATGATGAAGATGAATAATGTCGCCAGTAGCGAAAAAACGCGTGCCACCATGTGCCCGCCCACAATGCTCTCGATGAGGTCGTAGAGACCTTGAACGACGGCTTCGAAAAAATTCTGAGTCGGTCCCGGGACGACCGTCATGTTTTTGGTGGCCTGGCGCGCGAACCAAATGATGAAGGCTGCAACGACGGCGCTGACGAATATCGAGTTGGACAGCCACTCAATAAAGGGCTCTCCCTGCGTTGACGGAAAAATCGTCGGTGCGTCGAGTGTGAGTGCGGCTGCTATAGTAGTGGAAAACGGCATGGTTCTTCGAACGAGTCGGATTTCGAATTCCGGACTGTTGCGGTGGATGCCGATCTCTCGGCAGACTGCGTCCCGAATTCAGAGAACGGGATTTCTACCAGACGCTCCCTACGAGGCAACCCAAAAGAGGTGTTCGCGGGTGGTTTTTTTCGATCGCGCAATTTTTCCGTCACGCGTTTGCTCGAGGACACGAAAAGCCTCTGCTGCCGATTGGAAGCGGGCAGGGAGTGTCGGTGCGAGAAAATCGGCAAGGTTGGAGTGGGAGATTTTGCGCAGGCCCGTTTTTTCTCCCCAGGCTTCGAGGTCGGAAAAATTCACATCCGCTGTGATGTCGCAGCGACCCGGCGCTTGATAAATGTCGGCACCGCTGAGGACTTGATGCGCCGCGTAGCCGCGAAGGCTTCCCGCCGGCCGCCGATGATAAAGCATCGGCATGGTGTCGCCGTAGTCGATCGTAAGCATGGAGCCGGATTTCCAGCCCGGGATCCAGGCCTGAAGCCAGTCGCGGTAGGATTCTTGCACCTCCACGCGCTGGCCGATGGTGGCCGGATGTTGAAAAACAGTGGACTCGGGGAGTTCGCAGGGTTTGAGAATTTCCCTCAATCGCCCGCCTTCGAGTTGCAGGTGGAGTTCCTGCCAGCCTGTCGGCGTTAGCTCGAAAACCCGGCACGGAAAGGCATCCACAAGCTCGTTGGAAAAAATATGGGCCCGCCCTCTCGTGGCCTCCAGCGCGGCAGGGAGAGTCTCGTGCCATGTGACGCGCAGGCCCTTCAGCAGCTTCCGCTGCGCCTCGCGAAGCGGGGAGGAAACTTCGACAATGTGGTAGTGGATTCGTAGGCGTTTCCACCAACCGAGGTCCGCGAGGATGTCGCGCGCGAGTTGTCCACTCCCGGCTCCGATCTCGATGACATCGCGGGCGTCGTTTTTTTGAATCCAACGCGCTACGCCCCTTGCCAGCGAGCCGTCGAGCGTGGCCATTGTGGAAAAGTCGCCCCGTCGGCCCACGGCTTGGATGCGGGCGGAGTAGTAGCCGAAGGAGGTATTGTAGAGGGCCTCCTGCATGAAGCGATGGAAGGGGATCGAGCCACCAAGCTCATCCTGGAGCGCGCGCAGGAAGGCCCCCGCCGCGCTCACGGTGTCGTGAGTTTCTCCTCCTCGCCGGAGAGGTTCTGCCATTTCGTTTTGAAATCCGGATCGTAGCGCTGGTCTTGCAGGTCGAGCATGACTTCCCGTTGGCGGATGATTTTTTCGATGCGCGGCTGGATTTCCTGCCACACCTCGCGCAGCAGGCGAAGTGCGCCCGGTTCACGGTCCCAGAGGACGGCGTAGCTTTGAATGAAATCGGCGGCGTAGGCGGGCTCGGCGCGGTCGTGTGGGAACCACAGGTTTTTTGGCGGCTCGGCCGTTTCGAGCAGCATCGGAGCTATGTAGATATTGCGCAGCATGGCTTCGATGTATTTCTCGCGAGCCTCCATCTCACGGCTCTCCAACGAGCAACTCAGCGCCCAGCCGAAAATGAAAGACGGTTCCTTGAAGTCGGAGGGATAGTCCTGCTCGTAGCGTGCAAAAAATTTCGCCGCCTTGTCGGGAGCCTCCGCCAGAAGGTGCAGCATCGGGATGAAAAAACGGACGCCTTGGTTGTCCATGGGATTGCAGACGAGGAGATCCTCCAGATCGCCGCAGGCTTCGGTGAAGCGCCCCAGATGCCAGTTCGTCATGGCGCGGCCATAGATCGCCCGCAGGTAGGGACGGGTCGCGTGGTCTTTCCACCAAACTGTGTCGGGTTGGTTTCGGAGTTCCGCTTCGCGGCGGATGATTTCATCGTAGGCGTCGCCGCAGGATTTCCAATTGCCCGCGCTGAATTCCATATCCGCCAACTCGATTCGGGCCGCCGAGCAATCCGGGTTCTTCTCCAGCGCAAGTTTGAGATGGGTGAGCTTTTTCGAAGGCGAACGCAGGCGGAGAGCGGTTCGCACGAGGCCGGCAGCGACTTCGCGCGGCGGGGGAGTAGCCTGCTCGGGGCGGCCGTTGCGAAGCACGAGCAGGCTTGTCACGGCCTGAAGCTCCTCAGAAACAGCCTTGGCCGCCGGAGTGAAGCGGATGTTGATCTTCGACTCGGCCGAAAAGGCACGCCAGTCCTCCTCCACCCAATCCTCGTTTTGCGGAACAAGAAGCTGATCCGGTGGGGGAGTTTTATCCAGAATGCGGTAGAGCAGATTCTCGATCTTCGCTTGATCGAGTTCCTCCATCAGCTCCGGTGGAGCAATCGGCGCTCCGGTGCGGTCGCAGATGACGACAAGCGTCGGTAAAAACCAGTCCGCTCCGCTGGGCACGGCCTCCTCGAGGTCCAGCCAGTGCAGATGCCAGGTGTTGCGCGGTGTTTTGAGAGCCTGGATCATAGGCTCCAATCCACATCCAGAGTGTTTTTGCGGCCGAAGCGGTCGTTGAAATAAATCTTCTTGTTCGCGGCCCCGTATTCATGGACGAGGCGTGTCACCTTCACATCGAAGCAGCAGTATTTTGCGATATCGAGGATCTTCCCTTCGCGCCACCAGCGAATCGCGTCGAGGCCGTCCGCTGTCTTCCCGACGCCGAGCGTGGCTTGGGCGATGTCTTCGAGTTTGAGCCGGTGACCGGCAATGCGCTCGACTTCCTGCAGGAGGTCGAAGGAAACAAGGTTCTCCCGCAGATCGAGGATCGTGTAGGCCATGAGCACATCATAGTCGAAACGCACATGGTTGAAGCCCACGACGAGGTCGGCTCGCTGCAGGCGTTTGATCAGCTGCTCGGCGCGGTCCTCGCCGAAAATCTCGTAGCAGTTGTCCCGGGAACTATATGTCACGCCGAGGGACATCCCCATCTCATGCTTTTTATCCCAGCCCCCGACATCGTTCGCGGTTCGTTGGGTCTCAAGGTCGAAATAGACAATATCCATGGGATGCTGCGGGCCTTGGTCGGATCGGGTTCCGCTGATGGAAAATCAGCGCTGCAGCTTGCTGTCGAGCAGGCTCACGATTTGACGGGTCTTTTCGTCCTCCACCATGCGTTGCTTGATCAGTTTGCAGGCGTGGATGACGGTGCCGTGATCCCTGCCGCCGAAGGCATCGCCGATATCCGTGAGCGGCATGCTGGTGTGCTGCCGGCTTAGATACATGGCATATTGTCGGGCCAATGCGATGTTGGCCGGGCGGCGTTTGCTGCTCATGTCCGCAATGCGCACATCGAAATGCTCGGCCACGCAGCGTTGAATCTGGTCGATGGTGACCGCTTTTTTCGCCTGCTCCTGGAAAATATCCCGCAGAAGATTCTCGATCACATCGCGCGTTATTTCACGATCGCTCAGTGATTTGTAGGAGGCTACGCGCATGAGGGCGCCCTCAAGGCGGCGAACATTGTTGCGAATCTTGTCGGCCAGAAATTCCATGATCCACGGCTCGAGCGAGAGGTTCAGGCTCTCAGCCTTGCTGCGAAGGATCGCAATTCTCGTCTCGGTGTCGGGCGGTTGGATTTCCGCTGTCATGCCCCACTCAAAGCGGGAGACCAAACGCTGCTCGAGTTTTTCAATCTCGCTGGCCGGGCGGTCGCTCGAAAGCACGATCTGCTTGTGGGCGTCATGCAGCGCGTTGAAAGTGTGGAAAAATTCCTCCTGACTCCGCTCCTTGCCGGCGAAGAATTGGATGTCATCGATGAGAAGCACATCGGCTTGACGGTATTTCTTGCGGAACTTCACCAGCGTCCCGTGCTGAATCGCGTCGATGAACTCGTTCGTGAATTGCTCGCTCGACAGGTAAACGATCTTCGAAGCTTTCCCCTTGGCCAAAACATGATGGCCGATGGCGTGCAGGAGGTGGGTTTTACCGAGTCCGCTCACCCCGTAAACAAAGAGCGGATTGTAGGTCATGGCCGGTGAATTCGCTACGGCAAGCGCTGCCGAATGCGCAAATTCATTGTTCGTGCCGACGACAAAAGAATCGAACCGGTTGCGGGGATTCAGCCCCTGCAGTTGGGCTCCAGCGGCCTTGTCCTTGGCAGGCTTTGCCGCAGCGGCGGGCGCGGGACGCGCAGGCATGTCAGGCTCGCCCGCGCTCTGGAGCTGAATCGAAGTCATTCCAGGTGCCTCCTCCAGCACCGCCTCTTTCACAATCGGGAGATAATTGCTCTCGATAAAAAACTGGTGGATCGGATTCGGAACCGAAAGCGTCAGGACATTGTCCGCCATCGAGGCGATCTGGATGCCGGAAAACCAGCGCTCAAATCCATCCGCACTCACGCGCTCCCTGATGCGTTTCGAAATTCGTGTCCAGAGGGTGGAATCTAATGTCATCATCGTTGTCTTATTCGCCACGAGCAAAGTTGGCAATATCAGGTCTGAAGGTTGCAAAAAACCAGGTCATTCGCAGTGACCCATTATTCCAGGAGTGGAATGGCGTCCGGTTTTCGGTCGTTTTAAGTATTGAGTGAAAATAACTTGAAACAAAACTTGCCAAGTTGGCCGTGATGCTCGTCCATGACCTTGAATCAGCGCACGCTAGGCTGCCACCAATGGTTTCCAAAGACAGAGTTGAGTTATTCACAAGTTATACACATGCTGGCAGTTGTTGTTTCCGCCAACAGGCCGAGAATAAAAATCCGCCCCGCCCCCCTCAAGAAAAATTCGCCTTCCGGGCACGAAAAAAAGTTTCATTTGTTTCAAAGAAAATCTTGACCCGCCCGCCGACGCTGAACTGATCGGACTCGCCGACG
>JBILMW010000012.1:0-29944 GCA_044375335.1 Terrimicrobiaceae bacterium
GGAACAGATAACGCAATCCGCGCGCTTTGAAAAAAGCACGAGGTCTGCGGTGGGATGCTTTTTTATCGTTGACCAAACCGGCTTCATAGCAGGGGCATCGATTGGAATGAGAAACTGCTTGACTAAAAAATAATTCATGCCTGAACTATCCCGATTCTATGGAATTATTGTTCGGATGTTTGTCGAACCACTTGGGAAACATAACGAACCACATTTTCATGCTTACTATCAAGAGCATTCAGCAGTTGTAACCATCGCGCCCGTTTTGATAATAGCCGGTTCACTTCCACGCAAACAGCAACGACTTGTTGAAGCTTGGGCGGAGTTGCACCAAGACGAGTTGATGGCAGATTGGAATTTGCTGATCGCAGGTCAATGCGTCGAACCAATAAAGCCTTTAAATTAACTATGAAACATGAAATTCACAGAATCATTGGTTGCAAGCACCTTCCTCCCTATGGCTTGCAGTTAAAATTCGATGATGGTTTAGAGAGAGTGGTGGATTTGGAAAATATTCTTGAGGGGCAAATTTATGGGCCTCTGCGGGATGAAAAGCTGTTTTCGAAAGTGGTGATTGATCCTGAGATTCGGACAGTGACCTGGCCGAACGGAGCAGATTTCGACCCTACGGTGCTTCATGATTGGCCTTTGCATCAAGAGGCGTTCGTGTGTGCAGCCAGAAGGTGGAAAAGCTCGTCGAACTAAAAAAAACACTCCCCATGCTGAATTGGCAGAATCTGGAGTGTAGCGGAAATCCCGGCGCTCATAGAGACTCCGCTACAATGAGTGCAGCGCAATTTCCTAAAAATGAATTTGCATCAAAACCTTCCACTCTCCTTCCTCCGTGCTCTCCGCGCCTCTGTGAGAACCCCTGAAAACTGAAAACTTCCCAAGCCTTTGTAAGAATTATAGAACCAACGATGGCACTAATTGACACTGATAAGAACGGACTTGGAGCCGGCAGTCAGCCCGGGAGCGCTGAGGTCCTCCTCGGCAGCAGTTTGCTCGAGCAACATCCCACGGCGCTCATAGAGACGCCGCTACAGGGGGGCGCGCACTTCCGAATCCACTGCGCCGACCCCGGATCTTAAAACTTAATGCTTAAGACTTAAAAACTTCCCATGTATTTCCCCGTCCTGCTTTGGAGCCTTGTGATTTTTGCCTCGTTTTGGGGCTATGGCGAAGCGCTGCGCTGCGCCACCGCAGAGAACTTTTCTCAAAAAATTCTTGCCGCCTCTTGCGTTTTGAAATAGTCACCATATAGTCAAAACATGGAACTCACCGTCTCCCACTTCAAAGCAAAGTGCCTCGCAATTGTCGAAGATATAGCAAACAAAAAAGAACGCGTTGTTATTACCCGATATGGGCGACCTGCTGCCGAGGTGATTCCTTTTGAGGGTTCTCCAGAAGCACCTCTTTTTGGACGATCCACCAACAGCACCCGGATTCTTGGTGACCTTAACAACACAGGCGAAGTCTGGAATGCAGAGTCTTGAACAAATTGCCGCCGCCGTGCTCGATACCCATGCGTGGGTCTGGATGAGTGCAGGCGCACCCGAAGCTCGCAAAGCAGCCGCATTTCGAGGTCGATCGATTGTTTCAGCAATTTCCGTATGGGAAGTAGCCATGCTTGTTCAAAAAGGCCGCCTTGATCTCGCTCCCGATGTCGATACTTGGATATCAGCAAATCTGAAGCGCCCCGTCGAACTCGAGCCACTCTCACCAGCCATTTGCATCGCAAGTTCCCGCTTGTCGGAATTCCACGGCGACCCGGCGGACCGTCTCATCGTCGCCACAGCCATGACCCTCGGCCTCCCATTGATGACTGTGGACAAAAAAATTATCGAATGGAACAAAGACCACTCAGCCATCCAAATATTAAACCTTTGATTTTAATTATTTTTTAGACAAACCCGGAGCGTAGCGGAGATCGACAAGCGAAGCTTGCCCGCAGGGTGAGCAAAGCAAGTCAATTAACAGAATTTAAAAAACAATTTTGCCTATACTGCCCTTTTCTCTGTCTCTCCGTGTCCTCCGAGGTTAAAACCTGCTGAAACCTGAAACCCCTGAAAAACCTCCTCTCACCAAGCCACAAAGACACAGAGAAAGTTTTAAATAACCACAATCGAGCGCCGTGGCAGGTGCGAGATGGAGCAACCCCAGGTTGGCCCGAAGGGTAAGGGAGTGGCTTCCTGCTCGGAGAGCTATACAGCTCGGAGAGGATCGACTGAATCAAATTACCCAGATGAACACGGATAAAAAGGAATGGGCACGGTAGCATTCGCGGCGCGAATGGGGCAGGACAAAAAAAACTCTGCAAGCAGGCTTGCCCGATTTTTGCTTCTTTTCTGCCAATCCCAGACTACTGGGATCATCGGTGCCCATCCGAACCATCCGTGGTTTACTGATAAAGTTCAACGCTCGACCCTTGACTCTCGACGCTCGTCTCACATAAAACTTCCCATCTTCCGAATACACTTCGCACTCCCGAATCCACGCCGCCAACTCTGAATCTTAAAACTTAATCCTTAAAACTGAAAACTTCCCATGTATTTCCCAGACTCCAGAGCATGACGTGTGATTTTTGCCTCGTTTTGGGGTTATGGCGAAGCCCTGCGCTGTGTGCTTATGTTTAGGGGCAAAGGGTTTACTGAAGCTTAATTAGCCGGGCGTTACCGGCTCGGGCGAGGGTTGTATTTTTCGCGAGCTCATCCATGTTGTCCATGAAATCCACGCTCACATTTTTTGCCCACTCCTTGTATTCGGGCCGCTGGTGGTTGGACATAGCTTGCCGTGAGTAGAGGAAGACGGCGTTATTAAAGTCCACGCAGAGAATGTATTTATACCCTAAATCCAGCAGATACTTTTTGAGAGCTTCGGGTCCCTTTCCGAAAGGCATCCCTGGGGGAACGGTGGCAAATCCGATCATATCGATATTGTGGATCGTATTGCGATTGTAATCCAAAAGATACGGAGCATCGACTATGGCAAAGATTTTCTCCCCTCTGGGAACTTGCACTTGCAGTTGTTTGTAAAATGGCTCCAGTTGAGCGACTTGGAATTTAAAGCCCTCGTTCAGTTTCCCTAAGACCTGCCATTGGACCTGCACTTCCTTCGCGGCGGGAACAAGTTGCGCTGACCAGAAAACCAAAAGCGCGACACCTGCCAGCGCTGGGTGTCGGAACCACTTGCCACCGGGATTCATTTCGACAAACTTCGCCAGAACCCAATACAAGCCGAAGGCTGCAAATGGAAAACTGTATCGATAGAGATCCATCACCCAAGACCTTGCTGTGCCGCTGGTCTTCGCGGTGCTAAGAAAGACCATGAGCAAAGCTGTGAACGCCACACAGACGGCCAACCGCCGCGTCTCACCGCTTAAAAAGAACGCAAGGACCAATCCAGCCAGCATCACCCCGATTTCCGGAGTTACCATGTATTCCAGAGCAATGCGCGCATCGGTGAGAAACCCTTCGCCGGAATTGAAATAAAGGTATTTTTCGACGGCATGGCCTCTGAAAAAAGGAAACATCGGCGTTCGCGAAGACTCCCAGCTTGAGAACATGAGCGGAATGAGCAGTGCAAAAGTGAGGGCTCCCGTCTGGATCAATGGCATGATCCGCGCCACCCGATCTTTCGGGGGCGCCGAAACCGTGCGCCAGAGAGTGTAAAAAATCAAAATTCCCCCTCCGGCCATTGCAAAGGTCGGGCGCAGACTGGAGACCCCAGCCAAAACCAAAGCTGGCACCAGCGACTGCTTCCACGACCAAGTTTTTGCCTCCTGCAGTTTGCTGACCACCAATGCAAAAGCCAAAATCAACGCGATCCCAAGCTGACTGCTTGCCGTATTAATACGAGGAACCGAAGCCGTCACTGCCGCGAGAATCACCAGCGCCCGTAGCCATTGCCAGCGCATAGCTATGCCTCGAGTGGCCTCGACCATCAAGCCAAACAACAGCAAAACTCCAAAGCCACGATCCAGCAACTGAGCACTTTCTGGAGGAGCCGAGATCATGATTTGGGCAAGTAGAACCGATTGGCCGCATAGACCCAGAATACGCCTTTGGCTGAAAGGCTCAATCAAAGTGCCAGTTTGAAGAATCCTCTCTGGTAAAGTCAAGTAGGCCACCCAGTCGTCATTTGGATCGTATTGAAATGGCCAATACACCGAGGTAGCGAAAGCCAAAAGCGTAAAACCTGCTGGAAGTAAAAGATAAATCCAAGAATACCCGCGCTTTCTTTCTTCCACTTCGCACTTGGTTTTTCGTTTTGCTTTTTGAGTTTTTTCCTGTTGAAGCAGGTTTTTGCCAACCCACTCAAGAATGAAAAACACACCAAACCCAAAGCTGAGTATTGCAGTGGCAGACAAGACGAAAGAATTTGCCAACTTTGGCACCATTAAGGCCGCTCCAATCATCACTGAAAGACTCATTCCAAGGGCCGATTTTGCCGCCCAGCCCAAATCCCGGAATTCCGCTTGATTCAGCCACCTCGCCAGCAACTGCCCTAGGCCGAAATAGCCTATGAACAGAAAACCAGCCCAAAGCAACACTTGCGAAAAACTGAGTTCGTTCATGGTTGTGGCTCAGAATGTATAGGGGAAATCTCGCGGTAAAAAAGTCAACGCAGTCTGTAAGAAACGCAGTTCTTGATAATTGTGAACCCAGCCTTAATAACTGCAAGGTTCGATGTATGCATCGAGACGCCAATGGTGCGACTGGCATACTTGACCGGAATTTCGAGAATTCTTAATTTCACAACCGCGGCTCGCACCACGATTTCAGCCTCGTAGCTGTATTTGTCATCCGTCAGGTTGATAGCTTGGATTGCTTTTCGTGACCACCCCTTCACGCCAGCTGTGACATCGGTGACTTTTTTCCCGCAGAGCAATCCCACATAAGCACTCAGCGTGCGGTTTCCATAATCCCGGAAAAAAGAAGGCTTGTAGGCCGATCGGTCAGCGCTCGGTAGGAAACGGGAGCCGAGCGTGATATCAGCACGCCCCTCCAAAATGGGATCGACAAGCGCGGGTAGGTCTGTTGCGAAAAACTGGTTGTCGGCATCGAATTGGACCATGATATCATGCGTGGCCGCATCGATGCCCTTGCGGATCGCGTGTCCCTTGCCCCGGTCGTTTTCATTACGAACGACACGGATTGCAGGAATTTCTGCTTTGAGGCTGTTGGCGATTTCGGCAGTGCGGTCGGTGCCCCCGTGAACGACGAGGATTTCGGATTCGGGCATTGCATCGGCGACAGAGCGCACACACTGCTCAATGTTCTCCTCCTCGTTAAAGCAGGAGATAAGAACGGAGATGCTTGGGTAGGGTTTCACGCAAAAGTTTTAGAAAGTGCTAAGTTTTAGCTGGCGCATTGGCTTTGTTAAAAAACCTGTTGTTTGTTCTGCCGAATTGACCAAGAATCAAGCTTTATCATTAGTTGCATGGCTGAATTTCATAAAGTTCTCGTCACCGGTGCAGGTGGATTTGTCGGAAGAAATTTGCTGCCAGTCCTTGAGCGGGAATACGCGGAAGTAGTGACGCCGGGACGCCTCGAGTTTGATTTACTCGACCCGAGTGCTGCGCGGGCCCTGTTCGAAAAATACAGGCCTGATTTGGTTTTCCACCTAGCGGGCAAGGTGGGTGGTATCTTGGCGAACCGTGATTTTCCGGCGGATTTCTGCCGCGAGAACATGATCCTTGCTGCAAATGTGGTGGATGCGGCTTGGCGGGCGGGTGTGAAAAAATTTGTGACGCTCATTGGCGGGTGCAGCTACCCGGCGAAAGCGCCGAGCCCGATCCACGAAGACCAGCTGTGGTGCGGCTACCCGCAACCCGAGAGCGCGCCTTACTCCCTGGCAAAAGCGATGAGCGTGGAACTCTGCAAATCCTACCGCCGCCAATACGGGTTCGATGCCATCGTGCTCGTGCCGGGCAATATCTACGGACCGCATGACAACTTTGACTTGCAGTCTTCACATGTGATCCCTGCACTCATCCGAAAATATCTCGAGGCGCAGGCCTCCGGCGCCAAGCAGGTCATAGCTTGGGGCAGTGGCAAACCGCTCCGCGATTTTGTCTATGTGGGGGATGCCTGCGAGGGCATTGCATTGGGGGCGCGCATCCACTCCGGAGAGGAAATCATCAACATCTCAAGCGGCACGCGCGTGAGCATCCGCGAGCTGGTGGAGACCACAGCCGAGCTTTGTGGATTTGACGGGGAAATTGTCTGGGACTCTTCCAAACCCGATGGGCAAATGGACAAAGGCTTTGATGTATCGCGGATGCGCGAGTTGCTGGGTTTCGAGTGCACAACAAACCTGCGTGAAGGCCTCGTAAAAACGATTGAATGGTATCGTGCGAATTCCGCACGATGAGCCGCCGAACCTCATGAAGATTGCCCTCATCGGCTACCGCGGCTTTGTGGGAAGTGCTTTCGCGAGATTTTTTGAAGAGCGCTCCATTTCTATCGTTGGCGTGGATCGCGTGAACTACAGCGCCTACGCAAACCAAACTTGGGATGTTGTGATCCACTGCGCGGCGAACTCGAAAAAATTCGTCGCGGAGGAAACACCTCTTCTGGATCTTGAGCAATCGCTCGAGCTGACATCCCGTATTCTCCGCGACTTTCCCGCGAAACGGCATCTGTTGATCTCAACCGTGGATGTCTACAACAACCTCGCGGTTCCAGAGTCCACCACAGAAACAACGCCGGTCGATTTATCGACCCTTGGAAATTACGGCTTCCACAAGCGCCTCTCTGAGCTGCTGGTTTTACGGCACTCGCCGCATCCACTCATCTTCCGCCTCGCAGGAATGGTCGGGCCGGGATTAAAAAAAAATCCCGTCTTCGATGTGACACGCTGCCAACCGCTCCGCATCCACCCCGACTCAGGCTATCAGTTCCTGCACACATCCGCCGTGGCGGATATAGTGTGGAATCTTCAGAACCGGCTGCAACCCGGGGAAATCCTAAATGTCTGTGGCCGTGGCCTGGTCTCGCCGCGAGAGATCGCTCAACTGGCGAGAGTAAAAATAGACCTCTCCCAAGTTTCTGGGCCTCCGCGGATCGTGGACATTTGTGTAGAAAAACTCGCAGGGCTTGTTGAGGTGCCTGAGACCACCGAATCTATACGCCAATTTTTAGGAACCCTAATACCCGCCAATGGTCATTACACGCACACCCTTAAGAGTTAGTTTTTTTGGTGGCGGCACCGACTACCCCGCCTATTTCAAGAAGCACGGTGGAGCCGTCCTGAGCACCAGTATCGACAAATATGTCTATGTCACAGTCACGAGGCTCGGACGCTTGTTCGAGCACAATTTCCGCGTCGCCTACTCCAAAACCGAGTTGGTGAAAAACGCCTGCGAAATCCAGCACCCCAGCGTGAAAGCCTGTCTATACCACCTCGGCATCGAGCAAGGATTGGAAATTTCCGTGACCAGCGATCTTCCTGCCCGCACCGGGTTGGGTTCTTCCTCATCCTTCACTGTGGGCCTGCTGAACGGCCTGCACGCCCTTTCCGGGCGGCTTGTCGGAAAAGCCGCGCTCGCCGCCGAGGCCATCCATGTGGAGCAGAATGTCATTGGTGAGCGGGTTGGCAATCAGGACCAAGTTGCTGCCGCACTGGGTGGTTTTAATTTTATCCAGTTCTCGGAAGACGGCTCATTCCTCGCAGAGCCTCTTCCCGTGGGTCCTGAAAGGCGGAAGGAGCTTTTCCGGCGGCTGTTTCTTGTCTACACAGGCATCTCCCGTTTTGCAGATGAGGTGCTTGTGGAGCAATGCGCGAATGTGGAAAACCGCTTGGCGGAATTGGAGGCCATCAAGTTGCTCGCCACTCAAGCACGCGAAATCCTCTGCGATGAACGCCACCCCATCTCGGACTTCGGCGCCCTCCTGCACCAGGCTTGGATCGAAAAGAAAAAACTCTCCTCGCGCATCAGCACGGGATCAATCGAGCAAATATACAATATCGCTCGGGACGCCGGAGCCATCGGGGGCAAGCTGCTCGGCGCCGGCGGCGGCGGCTTTTTACTGATTTTCGCCGAACCCGAAAAACACCCGGCGCTCCGCGCCGCCCTCTCGGATTACGAGATCATCGATTTCAACCCCGACAATTCGGGATCCACGGTGGTTTACTACCACGCAGGTTGAGCTCGTCGAAGCCATCACTCGTTTTGCACAAAAACATAAAACGGCAGCCGTTTGTTGTCGGCGACAAAAGCCACGCTGTAGTTTTGTGAGAGCAAGTCGGCGAGTTTTTGTGTCTCGGGATCGTTGATCGGCACCAATAGAAAAACCGAGGGTTTCTTCTCGAGGGCCTCGAATGCCATGGCGTTCGGGATGTGCAGCGTTCTTGCCTTGAGGTAGTAGGTGAAGGCATTGGTCGGGCGGAAGACATTCAGGCCCACATAGTCTTCGTAGGCGACTTTGGGCGCCACTTGACGAAGGCTGGCGACGATTTTTTGAAACTCCTGCTCGGACTCGATTTTTTCACGGGTCACGGGAAGTTCGCTTCCGAGGATGGAGGCAATTCCACCCACCAACGCAAGAGCCCAGAGCGATATCTGAGCATTCGCGGGTTTCCAACCACCATGAATCAACTGGAGAGAGAAAGTTGCCAGGATTCCGCCAAACAGCACGGCTACAGCGGGGACGAGGTGGCGCTGCAAGAAGGTCAACCCTGCGTGATCCAAGCAGTGGGACGGCATCAAGACATACCAAGCATATCCTGAGGCACCGAGCGCCAACGCTAGGATCAACGATTTTTTGAGCAAAGTTGGTTTTTTTTCTCCTGTTTTAAAAATGAACGCCACAGCCAACCCGATGACGACTAGAAAAAATGGAAAAACCAGAATTTGAAGCGGAAACCGAATTCCGACCGCCTCAACCCAATTTCCCCAGTTGAAGGTTTGGGAACCCAGGTGAAGCTTGTCGCCAGAAGCCCTTGCCAAGGCATTGCTGATGCGGCTTAGGAATGCCTCTTGGAAGCTACCAAGATGGATCGCGATCAGTAGGAGATGAAAGAAGAAAGATAAAACAAAAGCGGAAGGCAAAAGTAGGACTAAGAAAAGTCGCAGGCGATTAATTTCCTTTCGATTAATAAATAACCAAAAAAGAATAAAAACACCAAAGAAAACCGTGTATTCATATGCCGCGAATGCCAATAAAAAAAACAGAACAAAAATAATCGCATAATTCGTATAGAATTTTCTGCCAGTGCAGGATTGCAACCCAACAAATAAATAAAGTGCGGCATTCCTAATTAAATCAACCAAAACGGGAAAATGCAGAGAATCCATGTTTGCGATAAAAAATGGATTGCAAACATAAAAAAGCGTTCCAAAAGCCGCGATCTCTTGTCCTTTGAACCATTCCTTAAGAAAGAGATAAAAAAGAACAACGGAACCAAAAGACAGGGCGAGCATGACAAGTCGGAATTCAAACATACTACTTAGCCCACATGCCCATAGGAAGGCATTGAAAATTGAGGAGAGCGGCGGGGTTCTCGTGTAGGTTCCAAAGTGATTCAAGGGGTCCTTTGTATTGTAAGGATTAATGATAGGCGGCAGTTCCCTCGCTGCTGGGTAATTGATCGGTAATCCGTGCGAAACCCCAATCCCGAGTCGCGCCATATTTTCACCCGAGTTTAAAGTGTTGGCATCCGCCCAATCATCTCCGTGCGAAAGTTCAGGATATTGAAGTCTTATCCCACATAAAAAAATAAGAATAACAAAGGGAATATAGATGACCCAATTTGCTTTTTTAGGGATTGATTTCATTTTAAAATACTCAATAGCCTGCAACTATTTGTGCGTTATTTCTCGTGGCGGGGCGCTTTCCCTGCCATAAAGGGTTCTTCGGATTCTGCGAAAAAAGATTTCTAAAAGGCTGTGGCTTACCGAAAGCACATTGCGCGGCGTGAGGGATGTAGATCCTTTCCCCTTTTTTTCCTCGGACCAGGTAGGAACCTGCATGAAGGTCAGTCCCTCATAATCCAAGAGTCGCGTAATCATGTCTGCAGAATATCCAAATCCATAGGAACTTGGGTGCCAACGCAGAACATGCTTTCTATGGTAAATCGGCGAACCGTTGTAATAACGGATATGGTAACCAGAGATCAAATTAACAATCGCAGTGAAGGTTCGACTGATCATCTCGCGCTTCCATCCGCGGGGTCCGCAATCGGTCATGTATGGAATAACAAGTTCGCAAGAACCAACATGTTTAAAGACATCATAAAGCGCTTGAACAGGTTGGGGATTATCGCCGCATGACATGCGATAGAAAGTTCCCTGTCCAATCAATGCACATTCCACAAAATTGTATGCAACGCCCCGGTTTCGATCATTGATTTTCAGGGTAATCGGCCACTCCGGGTGTTCTGTTATCAGTTTTTGGATAAGTTCCACCGAGCGGTCCCTGGAACAATCGTCCACCACAATAATCTCATAAGAACAACCCGTTTGGGAGATGGCCTCTACATTGTTGCGAATCGCATCTACGATGCGCTGCCCTTCGTTGTAGCAGGGGATTCCAATTGTGATCAGCGGGGCCATTTTAGGTTATTTGATTTTGGGCTCTGGGCTCTGCTTTTTTGGGCGCTGCCTTTTTAAAGAAGTGTTTGCGAGCTTTCGCGGTCAACGATGGAGGTATTCGGGCAGAGGACTACAAATTTCCCCCCTTTGTCCAAATATTCCTTGTTCGCGGCGATGATTTTCGGAGCGTGGACCCAGGCCAGAATCACGGTGTAGTCCGGCATGCGGCGGCAGAGTTCCTGGGTGGGAATGATCGGGATGCCGTCTCCCGATGAATAGAGGCCGACCTTTTGGGGGTGGTCATCGAAAATGTATTGGATGGTGTGGGTCAGCCCGAGTTGGGAGATCAAGGTGGGACCGCTTCGGGCGGCACCGTATCCAGCCACGACAGCGCCTTGCGCCTTCCAAGCGGCAGCAAGTTCGGAGGTTTTTTTGCCCAAGTCCCCGACCTTGGCCGCAAACTCGCGGAGAGGTGCCAGGGTGTGGAGTCCGCGGGCTTTTTCGGCTTCGAGGAATTCGCGGACTGCCGGTTGGATTTGGTGCGGTCCGCCGAGGCGTTGCACAAAGCCAACGAGGGAACCGTGCTGGATTTGCGGGTAGCGTGCGACATCGATGAGTTCCAGCCCATGGCGTTTAAAAAACGGTGCCAGAGCGACGACCGAGTGGTGGCTGATGTGCTCATGGAAAATCGTGGCGATGAGCATCCCGTCGAGAATGTCGGGAAGGTATTGGGACTCGAAGACGAAGACGCCGTCATCCGCCAGGAGGGTCCGGATGCCTTCGGCAATTTCCCCCATGTTGTCGGCGTGGGCGAAGGCGTTGAACATGCAAACGATGGCTGCGGGTCCGCGTTCGTGGAGAATTTTTTCGGCCAACTCGAGGGACATCAATTCGGGCAGCGTCTCGATGCCGCCCTCGGTGGCTTGCCGTGCAATCTCCTTTGCCGGATCGATCCCGAGCACGCTGTATCCGGCTTCGCAAAAGGGGCGGAGCAGGGAGCCGTCGTTGCTGCCGATATCGATGACCAGTGAACCGGGCGCAGGGCGGTAGGTCCGCAGGATGCGGTCGGCAACCTCCCGGAAATGCTCGGGCATTCCTTTGGCTTCTCCGGAGTAGTAGGTGTAGGAGTCCCAGAGGCTCTTGGCATCGACCACATCGAGTTGCTGCACATGGCCGCAATCCGTGCACATCGAGACATCGACGGGGTAGCGGGCGGCGTTTTTTCCGGTGGAGCTATCGGTGCAGTAGTTTTCGGAAAGAGGGATTGGTTTGAGCTTGAGCACCAGCTCGACATTCGGCGATTCGCAAAGGCGGCAGGTGGTTCGGTGGTGGACGGTGGCAGTGTTCACGGGTGGTTTTTAGATTCGAAAATTGAGGGTGAGGTCGGCCACCACCCGCTCCAAGGGTTGGGGATGAACGCCGGTGCGTTGCGTTGTTCGCTGCATTCCCAGTCCGCTGTAGGCCGGTTTATACGCGATGTGGATTCCCTTGGCCGTGGCGGAGCTGGGAACAATTAAAGATGGGTCGACACCAAGGGCGCTGGCGAATGCTTTTGCCAACTCGACATAGTTCACATTTTCAGCCCCCGACAAATGCAAGTTGCCGGGAACATTTTTCGTAGCGATTTCGGCGAGGGCTTTTCCAACGAATTGAACGGACATGGGTGCGAAGATCAAATCGGCAAAGGGCTCGACGGCTTTTCCCTCCTTCCAGGACTGGAACCAGAAAGGGAGAGGCGAAGTTTCCCGGGAGAGAATTTTTGTCAACCGGACCACGCTGAACCGATCCAAGGCGTTCAAGGATTCCGCGGCGGCTTTGGCGCGCTCCTCCGCCTCGTGTTTCTGAATGGCATATGCGATCCGCGCGTCATGAGGGTCATCCTCGTTCGGCCACGGGCGGTCTCCCCCGAATACGGAATTGGTCGAGATGAATGTGACAAACACTCCTTGCGAGAGCAGTGATTCGATGAGTAGCGGGGTCAATTCGGTATTGATTTTGCGGGCAAGGGGGTCCGCCTCGCATCTTTCGTAGTTCGTCGCTGCCGCCACGACGACCGCATGGGAGGCCTCGACCGGCAGTCGATAGCTCTCCGGGTCCGCAAAATCCAAATACACGCGCCCTTGGCCTGCGGAGTCGCGCCGTCGAGTCGTTCCATGAACGATATTTCCGGATTGCCGCAAAGCATCGATCAGAGATCCGCCCACAAGACTGTCGGCTCCCACGACGATGAAAGATTGTTCGTATGGATTTCTTTTCATCTGAAATTCAGCGAATCAACTGCGGGACTTGAGTTTTTTGGCGCCCTCGCGAGGCTTTTTGCTCCCAGCCTGCAACCAAGTGCGAAGAAGTTTTTCTTCAGCTTTTTCCGGTGCCCAAGCCGCATACTCTGTTTCCCCGGGCAACCACGGCCCGCGGGTGACTTCGTAAAAAACGAGATACTTGGAGTGAACGATCTGGGTGTGGAAAATGGGGGTGTTGATTCTGTAGATGAAGGGTTTGCCAGATGTGCGGGCGAGTTCACGGTTCGCGGTGACATTTCCTTTATCATCGAAAAAAACCACAGTGGCCCGACCTTCGAGGAGTTGAAAAGATTCGGATTTCCCAAGGTGGCGGTGGGGGCGGATGTAGACCCCGCGGGACAAAACAATCAACATTTCATGAATGGAATCGTCCGAGCTTTTGTGCAGGCAAATGCGCGCCCGTTTCATCGGGCTGGCGTCGGCTTTTTGCTTCAGCAGCCGGATGGCACTGGAATCCACGAATCCGGGTTCGCCGGGCAATTCAAAGACATTTTGGGTTTTTCGTTTGAGCTTCATTTTGAGGCGGGCGGCGCAAGGAGCGGCGCCCAGGCACGATCGCTGCCAGGGTAGATGCTGGCCATATGGCCGCCAGCAGCAAGGTAAGCCCCGTTGCGTTCGAGAATGGTTTGTTCGCTGGACGGGGCGGCTGCCAGCAAGCACAGGCGTGGATGCGTTTCCAACAAATGTGCGGAAGGGAGTATTGGCAACTGGCTGCCTGGCATGAAGAGGCCCGCCTTGCGCGGGTCGTCATCGATGATGCAGGAAAATTGATCGCCTAATTCCAGCAGGTTCAGGAAGGTTGCCGCTCTGTGGCCCGCGCCCAGCAGGGCAATTTCCCCACCGGCATCTCGGATTTTTTGGAGTTCAATGCGGCAGCGCTTGGCCAATTCCCCGAGGCCATCACGAAATCGGGAACCCAGCGAACATTCTGCCGCGAGGGATTCCGGGTCGGCATCGCATGGGCGGTGCGGAGGTTCATTGGTGACGAATGCAACGAGACAGTCTTCCAGCGTGTAGGGGTAGCGAACGAGTTCCAGAAGTTCCAAGCCATGGGGAGCGAAGGCCCGACTCAGTGTAAAGTCTGTGAAGTAGCTCACATGCTCCTCCCACATGGTGCTGACATCGAGTTTGCGGAAGGTCTCCTCGCTGTCCGGCACCTCAAACACAAAGTGGGCACCTAGTCCGCCCCAAGATTGAAGAGCGCGAACAACCGTGCCTACAGAGTTTGAGTGCTCCAGCAGATGGCGAACCACAATGACGCCCGGCGCTCCGCGCCTCTCGCGGAGCGATTCGCCCATTCTCGGCGTCAGCACATTCTGGATCGACTCCATTCCTGCGCCCGGTGTTCCCAAACCCATTTCATCCATGGCAACACGCCAGGTGTTTCCAAATCCCCTGCGCTCCAAGCGGTCCAAAACGCTGTAATCTTTGTAGCTCAGGCCGGCGATCAGGGTTCCTTTGTCCACACCCGGCAGGCTCAAGATTCTGTCCACCACATCGTCGAGGTGGAGTTCCGGTTCCTGGTAGCTAATCCACGGCAGTCGAGGGCGAACTTCATCGCTCGGCCAAGGTTGGGCCAACTGAAGGAGACCGTCGCGCGGGCACTGTGAAAGGATCAGCGGGTGGAGATACTCGGAGGCTCCGGGCGAGGAAAGATACCGGTTGCAAACCGGCTGGAGACCAAAGTCCACCAATGTTTCCAACTCACAGCCGCAAATTTGGCAACAAGCGGGCATGATCAAAAAAAGATGAACTCGTAGTCGCCGCGGTATCCGAAGCGGTCGTAGATCCAGAGCCACTCTTGGACATCGAAGAACGATTCACAGGTGAGCGCCCAGCACTGGAGGTTGAAGAGTTCCTGTTCGTCGCGGTAGCTCTCGACGAGCAGGTAGCCCTGCCTGCCGACACGCTGAATTTCGGAGAGGGCGGCCTGGAGTTCGAAAATCCGGAGGTTGTGGAGGGTGTTCAGCGAGAGCACCAGGTCGAAGTGCCCGTCGGGCCATGGCAACGGGTCCTGCGCGCGGTGGATGCGGAAATCCCCGCGCAGTTCCGGGTGGCGGTGTTCCAATCCATGGGCTGAGATGTCGATGCCATAGAATTCGAGGCCGGGCACCAGAAGCTGCATTTCGTAAAGGAGAAAACCCTTGCCGCAGCCGATATCGAGGACTTTGGAACCCGCTCGCAGGCAGTATTGCTTCACCATGGCTTCGGCCACGGGCTTCCAGCGGCCAGGCAGGTATTGGTAGCCGCCATAGCCGAACCGGCGGTCGCCATCCCAGTAATCGGGACCGTATTCCTTCGCCTTCCGCATGCAGGCCACCTTGTCGTCGCACATGCGCTCGATGTATTTACGCGCAGTGGCGCGGTGGAGTGGAGTGACGAATTCTCGGAGTTGGCCCATGGGAATTGATATTTTCTAGCTGATCATAGCGGGGTGTCGATTTCGTAAAGCGCGGCGCGGGCTTTGGCGAGTTGAGTAGCCCTGCGATCCTCCGTGCCGATTCCGGAAAAGCGGCGACGGCGGGCTTCGGTAGACAGGAATTCATTCATCATGATGCAGCACCACTTGATCCGGTAGGCAGGCAAAAGCACGCGGGCCCGAAGGGCGATTTCCGGATTCCAATGGCGGCATTCGGCGAGACCACCGAGAAAATCATTCCACATTCCGAGAGGAACGGGTATCGCGGGCTGGCAAACAAAATCGGCCATCAGCTTGGCGGGGTCGTCCCACCCCGCGTATTCGAAATCAAAAAATCTCGGCCTCCCGTTTGTTTCCAGCAGGGCGTTGTGAAAGCCAAAGTCCGACGGGGAAATCCAGCGTTGTTCCTGCGGCAGGGAGGCTGAGGGATCGAGTCTGGCATTCAAGGCTTCTGCGCAGGCGGCTTCGTGGACGCGGTGCCATGCGGGTTTGAGTTGATCATGAACCCAAGCCGAGGCCTCTCGATCGAGTGAGTCAGAAGTCTCAAGCACGCCCAACCGATCCACGCGGGCGTCCACTGCGGAAAGATGCTCGGAGATGCTGAAGCAGGCTTCGGAGGCCAGGGGTTCACTTGGGGAACGATCCAGCAAATTATTGATCGCCGCCACCAGGCGTGCGGCGGCGAGAACATGGCCGACCGTGATTTCGCCGGTCTCCAACTTCCGGCCCTCGACGAATTCAAAAAGACCGAGGCGATTTTCCAAATCCCAACCCAGAACCTGCGGCACAGAGCCGGGGTTTACTTTCTCCGCCAGAGAGTAGAAGCACCGCTCGCCGCCCAATCGGTCGCGGAGATCACCTTCCGCGCGGAAATACATTTTGAGCAAAACTTTTATCGGGCCGGCGGTGCCGCAATAGACGCGGTTGTTCGCTCCGCCCCGCACGGGCGACCAATGCAGCACATTCGGCAATCCCGCTTCGCGCAAAAGACGGCGAGCGGCGTCTTGCGGAAATTCCATCCGGTCTTCGGTGGAACTCTGGATCAACACGTCAGCCATGCGAAAATTTCAGGCCAACTTGCGGCGTGCGGAAAACCGGAAACGCCCGAAGCGGGGCGGGAAGCAAAGAGCAGCCTGTCCACGCCAGAAGGAAAAAGCGGGTGCGAGAGAATTTCCGGAAGGTCGTCCACGAAATGGGTGCAGGATTCCCGCCCGATTCTCGCGAGTTTTTCTTCTTTGGTTGGTTCGAAAAAAACATCCGAATCGCCGAAGCCCAGTCTTTCGGGATCAAAGAATCCCTGCGCTTCCAACCAGGCGCGTGCTGCGGCATGGAGGTCATACTCCTCGCCGCGGAACGGGTAGCGGGTTTTATGGCTGATGATCAGAATGCGGTGGCCCGCCGCTTTGAGCGAGGCGATGGTTTCCAGCGCGCCGGGAAATACCAGCGCCTCGGCCATGCGGCGACCGTAAACCGCGCCTTGCATTTCGGTCCATGTCTCCTCTAGTCCGGCATTCCGAAGGAAGTCCCGAACCGCTTCCTTGCTGGCCGGCAGGTCGGCGGGCACCCGACCCGACTCCACTCCCACACGATGGAAAAGCTCGTCGTAGGAGACGATGGTGTTGTCGAAATCAAGCCCGATGGTCATTGGCAAAAAGTTTGCGAGGAAATTTCAAAGTCCGTTCAAATGCAGTCAAAAATGGATCATGGAATGAACCGACGCGCCCGAGCGCATGGTGGCGATCGCCTCATTGATTTGCCCAAGCGGATAATGGTGCGTGACGAACCCTTCCACTCTAAAGCGGCCATCTAGGAACATCCGAACGAACCTTGGAATGTCGGTGTCGGGACGGCTCTGACCGCCTTCCGAACCAGTGAGGATTCGACCGAAATGCAAGGGCAGCGTATGCAGAGAAATGCTCTTTTCGTGGTGCATAACGCCGAACAGAACGCAGCGCCCGCGCGGTCCTAGCATACGGTAGGCGGTCTCAATAACCATAGGCAACCCAGTTCCGTCAATGACCACATCGGGTGGCCCACCAAGAATTTCCTTCACGGCTGTAGCCATATCGACTTCCGCCGAGTTGATAGTATGAGTGGCACCATGGGCCCTCGCTGCGGCCAATTTATTTTTATGGATATCAACCGCCACCAACGGATGAGCCCCTGCAAGACTGGCTCCCAGAACAGCTCCCAGGCCGATTCCGCCACAACCGATGATGACCACGGACTCGCCAACCTCGACTTTGGCATCGCGGGTGATGACGCCGAAACCAGTCGTGAGCGTATCGGCCAGCAACGATGCCATCTCGAAATCGATTTCATTGGGTATCGGGGTGAGCCGGTTTTCAGAAACAATCGTGAACTGTTGAAAAGTGGTGATGTTGCCAGCGTTGACCTTTTTCCCGTTCCAATCATAGATCGCAGGCTTGGCTTGAATGCCCCGACCGGGACGCCAATGTAAAACGACATGGTCACCGGGTTTGACATGCGAGACCTCAGGACCGATCTCCAACACAATACCGCCGGCCTCATGGCCGAGAAGGTGGGGCAGATAGCGGTCGGGGCCCTTCACACCTTCGATTTCACCCAACTGCGATCCGCAAATCCGAGTTGTTTTCACTTCCACAAGAACCTGCCCGTAGCCGAGTGGCGGCAGTGTCACCTCGGCAACAACCAAAGGTTGGCGCTGCTCCACAAGGATGGCGGCTTGGGTTTTCATAGATGCTCCAGAATTCGTTTGGCAATGCTGGCAGCGTCGAGGCCGAAAAGGTGGCGAGCGTATTCCTGCTCGCCCGCCTGATGCATAAATTCATCGGGCGTGCCGCAACGCAAAAGGCGCAGCGCTTTTTTTGCCGGGCGAACATCCGCCATCCATTCCGCAATCGAGGAACCAAGCCCTCCGAGAAGGGTGTGTTCCTCGATGCTCACCAGAAGGTCACAGGAGCCGCTAAGGTCTGAGAGCAGTATTTCATCCAGCGGCTTGACTGTGTGGAAGCTGTAAACGCGAGCCTCGCGACCATGCTCCGCAAGCAAATCTGCCACTTCAAGCGTGGTGGGAAGCATGTTTCCCGCACTCAACAAAGCGATATGGCCCCGCTCCCTAAGCGTCAAAGCCTGCCCCAAGCGCAATAAAGGGACATCGCCATGCACTACCAGTTCCCCTTTCTTGCCGATTCGCATATATACAGGCTCATCCTGCTGGAAAGCCGCCCGTAGGATGCCCCGAAGTTCCATAGAATCGCCGGGGCAGGTAACTTTCAGGTTCGGGAGCAGTCGCAGCATCCCGATATCCTCAAGGGAGTGGTGCGTGGCACCGAGGGAGGCGTAGGACAAGCCCGCGCCGGTGCCAACCACAATGACCGGTTGGCGGTGGTAGCAAAGGTCCAGACGAATTTGCTCCATGACCCGGTAGGTGATGAAAGGCGCTATCGTGTAGCAAACCGGGCGAAGCCCACAGGATGCCAGGCCCGCAGCCATACTAACCATGTTGCCCTCGGCCACGCCGCAGTTGTAGAAACGATGCGGATAGGCGGCCCGAAATTTGTCGAAGAGACGGTTCCCGATATCACCCATCAGCAAAACAATACGCTCATCGGTCGCAGCCAACTTGGTGATCTCGTCGGCGAAGGCGTTTCTCATAAAATGCCAAGTTCCTTTTCCGCCAGAACCACCTCTTCAGCAGTGGGCGAGCGGTAGTGCCAGTTGTTGTCATCCTCCATAAAAGAGACTCCTTTGCCTTTCACGGTATGGGCAATGATGGCGCGAGGTTTTTCTGGATGGATCACGGAGATCTCCCGAACGAGGGTCGCCAGATCGTGGCCATCCACCTCCACCGCATCCCAGCCAAAGGCTTCCCATTTTTTTGCCAGCGGCTTGAGGGAAAGGATTTGCTCGCTGCGTCCGGTGGCCTGCCATTTGTTGTAGTCCACTGCGACCGTAAGGCGGTTAAGGCGGTGCGCGGGGGCGAACATGGCTCCCTCCCATGTGGTGCCTTCATTGCACTCGCCGTCACTAAGGACAACGAATGTGCGGTAATTGAGGTCTTGAATTCTGGCAGCAAGAGCCATTCCAATTCCAACATTGAGCCCATGCCCGAGGGATCCAGTGGCCCACTCCACGCCTGGCGCGCATTCGGGGCTTGGCTGTTCGGGCAAATGGCCGCCGTCAAGATTGAAATCTTGCAACTCTTCTACGGGAAAAAATCCGATTCGCGCCAGCACGGAGTAAAGAGCCGACACGGCGTGGCCCTTGCTCAAAATCAAGCGGTCGCGGTTCGGATTCGAGGGATCATGCGGATCGATGTTCATCACCGCCCCGTAAGCAGCCACCAAGAGGTCGATGCATGAAAGCGAGGAAGCCAAATGGGCGCTCCCAGCACGGTGCGACATGCCCACCACATCAGCGCGGGCGCGAGCCGCGAGCGAATCGAGTGCCTGAGGGTTTTGATTCACGCCAAATCCTTGATCTTCATCATCGTTTTAATGTTGAACCAACGGTCCTCCATTTCAATCCTGCCGCTACGGTGTGCGTCGATGACCTCGAGGATCGCATCCTCGACGGTGAATTGCGGGCGGAAGCCTGTAGACAGCAGCTTGGCTGATGAGAGACGGTATGAGCGCGGATCATTTGATGGCGTAACGATAATTTCCGCAGGCACATGTTTTGTGACTCGTTCCGCGATCTCTAGAATGGAAATATTTTCGAATCCGGCGTTGTAGATGCCGGGAACTTGCTCACCCTTTTCGATAAAATGAAGGTAAACTCGGATCATATCCTTAAGGTGCATGTTGGGCCGAGTCTGGTCGCCGCCAAAGACAGTGATCTTGCCGTTTGCCAGCGCCTGCATGGCCAGCATGTTGACGGAGAGGTCGAGCCGCATGCGGGGCGAATATCCACAAATCGTAGCCGGTCGGATGATATTCACGAGAATTTTATCCGCGTAGCTCAGGAGCACTCGCTCACTGACCATCTTGGTTTTGTTATAATCCGAGATTGGCACGAGATCCAATTCCTCGGTGACTTCAGGCTCTTCTTTGACCCCGTAGACACTACCAGAACTGGCAAAAACAAACTGCTTTACGTCGTCCTTGATCGCACGCTCAACGAGGAACATAGTGGCCAAGGCATTGACCTCCCAATTCAGTTTCGAGTTCAGGTCACTGCAGGGGTCGTTTGCCACATTTGCGAGATGAAGGACTGTGTCGATGCCCCGCAAATCCCATGTGGAAGCGTTGCGGATGTCATCTTTTACGATGGTCAAGCGCGAATGAGGCTCAAGGTAGTTCCCGAACCATTGGATATCGACAACGCGAACAGAATGGCCTTGGACTAGAAGTTCGCGGACGAGACTTGTGCCAACATATCCGCAACCGCCAGTGAGAAGTATATTCATGATTTTTTAGTGAAAGTGGGAGGATTCAAGATCAAGGCTTGTGGATATAGTTGATTGGTTGTTGGCGAAGTTCCATCTCCGAGCGGCGTGCCCAATCGATGACGCCGTCAATCCCTTCTTCAAGGGAGACCGCATCTTTCCATCCGAATTCCGCACGGCATTTGCTGCTGTCCAGCAGGTAAGCGGCATCCTTGCCTTGGCGGTCGCCGACCACTTCAACAACCTCATCAAAATTTCTGCCCATACGACAGCAGATCATCTCGACCAATTCGCGGATAGAGACAAAGCGGTCCGTGGAAATGTGGTAAACTTCGCCGGCATTTCCTTGTAGCATGGCAAGCATGGTCGCCTCGGCCACATCTTCGAGGTGGATAAACGAACGCACGGAGTAGCCGCCACCGTGAAGTTGGAGTTTTTCGCCGGTCAAAACCGCCATAATGGTGCGGGGTATGATGCGGTAAAGTTGCTGACCGGGACCGTAAACATTGGCCGCCCGGGTGAAAACAACGGGGAAGCCGTATTGTTTGTAAAACGTATTGAGATGGATGTCGCAACCCGCTCGCGAAGCAGCATAAGGAGTGCTTGGATTGAATGGTTGACTTTCATTAACATTGCCGGAGCAGGAGCCATAAACCTCCGGCGTCGATATATGCAAATATTTCTCGAGGAACGGCAGCTTCCTCAATTCATCATGCAAACGGACATTGGCGAGCACATTCGTCTGATACCAATGCTCAGGATGCGCCCAGCTTTCGGCCACCATGCTTTGGGCGGCGAAGTTAACCACAAATGGCGACTCCTCTTCCCGGAGTGCGGCGATGATGGAATCGAGATTCCGGTTGAGGTCGGCTTGGATGAAGCAGAAATTTCGCCTCGTTTCCGCATCCAGCCAAAGATAGGGTAAAAAGCATGACGGCAACTCGGCCGAGCGGCTCAAACCGATCACGCGGTGACCCGCCAGCAGGCAGTGGCGGACAAAAAAAGCACCGGAAATGGAGTTACTGCCGATGACGGCGATGGTTGGTTTGAGTCTCATGCAAGGCAGGGCAGGAAAGAAATGTCGCTAGTTTTAACGCAACTCGTGGTCTTCACAAGTTGAGAAGTGATTGAACTCCTTTGAGGAGTGCAGCTTTAGAGATAGGACGCTCATTACCAACGATGTTTACAGCCTGGGCACCAGCGAGTTGGCCGAGAAAAGTCGAGATTTCAGCGGACAGGCGACTGGCGGCGGCGAGGCCCGCGACCGAGAAGAAGGCATCACCTGCTCCCACGGTGTCGGTGACATCGGTGACGAGCGGCGGAATATGAACCGGCGGGGATTTTTTTGCGAAGCCATGGGTCATCACATTTCCACGAGTGAACCAGGCGGATTCGGCGCCAAATGAAGCAGCAATGGCGGCTAGTTCCTTATCGGGGTCGAAATGGCGGGTTCCGCAGGAGAGCATCATTTCTTGGTTGTCGAGGGAGAAGGCATCGGCGCGCTGGTATTGGCGTGTGATAATGTTGAAGCCGTGGTTGTTGCTGTTCGTTTGGCAATTCAGAACCAAGAATGGCGCTTCTTCCTGCACGAGTTCGCGCAGTTTTTTTTGCATAAGTCCGTGGCCGAAATCAGCGAGAAGCACGACATCGCATTGCTTCATCTCACGCCGCACAGCCTCGAAGAGCCTGTCCTGAACGGCCTGAGGAGGCGCCTCGTCGTTGAGGTAATTTATTGAGAAGAGTTTTGAGAGTTCGTTACCGGCTAAAAGCGGCTCGACATAGCGCTTCTTGACAACTGTGGTGAAGGACTCCTCGCGCAGGGTGGCGTCTTCCTCGGGACGCAGTGCACCAGCCACCAACTCATCCACCCAGGGCTCTGTGCCAAGCAGACTGAAGAACCGCACATTAGAGCAAAATTCCTTCACATGCCGCACGACGGCCAAGGCACCGCCGAGGTAGGTATCCTGGTGCAGAAAGCGACCTGAAATAATGCGATTCTTGGAGGTGAGGCCTTGGACTTTCAGGCATGCGTATTGGTCAATAATCGTATCGCCGAGGACAAGCACGCGAAGGTTTTGAAAGCCATCGACCATCGTGCGGATTTCGGCAGCAGATGTGCGGGTGGCGAGTTTTTGGCAGCACGAGCGGACTTTTTCTGGAATGTGGTCGAAGTGGCGATTCAGCAGGCGGGTGGAACTGAAAACAACTGACCCGATGTAACGAACCTCCCCGCCGTGGGCATGCACCTCAGTCAGGTCGTCGTGGATATTTCCTGTCACATCGTTCGACGCGTCTTCATACTCGCTGCCCTTGCAGTAGACATGTGGCTTGACGAGACGAATTGCTTCCACCGCAGCCGTGTGGGGAATTAAAACAACATAATCCACGCACTCAAGCGCAGTCAGCGTGCGAGCGCGCAGAGCATCATTGAAGCAAGGGCGACCAGGCCCTTTATTGACATGCTTCTCATCCGTAACGGTCACGACGAGCAGATCACCCAACGCACGGGCTTCCTCGAGATGAACAATATGTCCAGGATGGATTAGATCGAATGTCCCATGACACTGAACAACCCGCCGACCAGCAAGACGCTCCTGGTCAAAAATTGCCGCCGCCTCATCGAAATCAAGGATTTTTTGAGAATTCATCAGACAGGTGTGGCGAGGATTTTTGTGACTTCGTGACAGACGACCATTTGGAGATCCTCAGCGATTTGCATATCATTGACGGGAAAATGGATCGCATTTTGGGCGAGTTGCAAAGCCTTGCCTCCATCGTAACCAACAATCGCCCAAGTTTCCAACCCGAGGTGCTTTGCAAGCTCCAAAGCGTGGAGGATGTTCGGCGAGTTACCACTTCCCGACATGGCGATGAGAATATCGCCCGGTGAGGCGAGAACACGAAGCTGTCCGGAGAAGACATTTTCGTAACCTGTATCGTTGGCCAGACACATGATCACTGATGTATTCGCCGCAAGCGAGTGAGCGCGAACTCCTCCACGACCGGTCTTCCCTGCCCCGTAAATGAGGTCATTGGCCCAGTGATTTGCATTCGCAGCACTGCCACCGTTGCCACAAAGAAAGACACTCACCTTTCGATCACGCGCAGCATTCAGAGATGCCGCAAGCCTGTTGCAAATGCCAGCTTCTGCCTGAGAAAAAGCATTTGCGAGTTGCTCGACATAGTTGGCTACAGGGAATTTCACCTCGTTAATGTTGCTGATTTTTTAATTTGCTTCAAGCCTGATGCGCTCGGCAAAAACTCGAAAGCTTAAGCCACTCCTGCTTACATTCTAGCCGAGCGTAAAAGTTGACGCGCAACGATTGAGGGCTACGAGTTGTGGATTGGAGCGCTTGAAGCCCCGATCGATGGCTTTCAGCGGGAGTTCGACCGTGATGTTGAAGTGAGGCGAGAGAATGGGGCGGATGCCGTCGATGACCGTGCGGCGGTAGGCTTTGAAGGCGTTGGTGGTGTCGTTGAGGCCGTGGCGAAAGAGAACGCGAATGAAGGCATTTGCGGCGCGGTTCAGCGCGAGCTTGAGGGGCGGATAGTCGATGACTCCGCCGTGCTTGAGGAAGCGGCTGCCGAAGACGCAGTCGTGGCCTTCATTGAGTGCGTGCCAGTAGCGCACGACATCGCGGCAGTCGTCGGATTCGTCGGCAATCATGATGACTACGGCATCGCCCGCCATGGAGTCGAGGCCCTTGGTGATCGCACGCCCAAAGCCGTGCGGACCGGGATTTTGAATCGGTCGGAGGGTGGAGATTTTTGTGGCTTCGCCTTGGAGGATTTGCCAAGTGGAGTCTGTGGAACCGTCGTCCACCACAACGATTTCGTGTGGAACTCCATGAAGCGAAAGCTCGAGGTGGAGATGCTCGATAGTGGACGCAATGCAGCCCTCCTCGTCCCGCGCGGGAATGACAACCGAGAGCAGCGTGAGCGGTCGGGCGGGCTTGTTTTCAGGATGGTTGTGCATTTTTATTCCTTCCCTATCCAAACGGGGAGGCCGGCGGCACGGGCCAGGTTGCCTTGATCTTCGTCGAAGGTGAGGAATTCGTCTGCGCCGGTCTCGCAAGCGATGGCGATGTGGAAGAGGTCCATCGCACGAATGGGCAGGTCGCGGGAATGGACAGCGCTAAGTTCGTTGGCGGTGCGGACGGTGTCGGTCCAACTAAACTCAACATGGGGCCAATAGCCGAGGCGAATTTCCTTTTCGAGGGCGCGGATAAAATCGATAGCGGGCCGCTTGGGAAGAGAACCCATGCGCTCAAGTTGCCGAAAAGAATTGAAGACTTCGACACGCTGCCATGGTGTCCAGATGACGAACCCATCGGAATGGTCGTCGAAATATTGAACGGCTTCTGTGTGATGCCGGTCGCTGGAATTTTTGTAAGCCACCCACCAAGAGGTATCCGCGTAGGCCGTCATTTTTTCAGGGAACGCAAGAAGGCCACCGTGTCGAAATCCTGAGGGGTTCCAGCATCAATCGCCAGCGACTCGGCCAGTTCACGCGTCATTTTGGGACGACTGCCGACATGGGAGACGACGAACTTGGGCTTGCCATTGGCGGTGACGACGAGTTGATCTCCGGTGGGCAGGTCGTCAACAAGCTTTGAAGAATGGTAGAATTCTCGGGCGGTAACGCTTTTCATGGATGTCTAACACTATGTTCGACGCCATGGGGCGTCAAGGAGTCGGAAGGTCAGGACACATCGGGTTCGGCACAATCCCCAGCCGCTCGAAAAAGCCGGCGGCTGCGGCGTAGTCGGAGGGAATGCCTATGTCGAGAAAGGGCGCATCAGTTGGAAAAACCTTCACGCGGCGCTCGAGCGTGAGCGCCGGCAGAACTGCTCTCTCCAGCGAAAGAGGCTCAATGCGGAGGGATGCCAAGAGATTTTGAGAAACGAGATAAACGCCGGCGTTGATGCTGCCCGAAGCCGGAGATTCGGATTTTTCTTTGAAGGAAATGAGGCGGCCATCCGGGGCCCATTCCAGTGTCCCGTAGCGCGACGCATCGGGCACCTGTGCGGCGGCAATACAGAATTCTGAACCCTCCGCAGCTTCGGCGAAGGCCTTGAAATCCGGCTCAAACCAAGTGTCGCCATTCATGACCAGAACACGCTCGCTTTGCAAAAAAACCTTGGCGAGCGCCAGCGCGCCGGCAGTTCCCATCGGCTCTTTTTCCATCGAATGGTGTATCGGCATTCCCATCCACTCAGAACCGGTTTTTTCCTGAATAAAATCGGCCATGTAACCACTGCAGAGCGTGACGGAGCGCGCGCCGCGAAGAGCAAGCCTATCGAGCAGATAGAAAAGAAACGGCCTGCCAAGAACTGGCGCAAGCGGCTTCGGCACATCATCCACCACCCCGCGCAACCGCGTGCCGAGACCACCGACGAGTATGGCCACATCGATGCCGGAAAGCGGGAGGGAAGAATTCAAAATGGAAAATGGAGAATGGAAAATTGGGAAATTGGGAAATCACCTTCCACGGGCCTTTTTGATGATTGTGGTGAAAATTGCGATCAACTCACGGGTTTCCTCTACCAAAGGTGCCAGACGGTCGGAAGGGAGTATTCTCTCCGAGGCTATAAGCTCCAGCCAGTATTCTGTTTCGGAGAGTTCCTTCAAGCAGTCGCCCATTTTTGCGATGAATTCGGGCTTGGATCTTCCGCAGTCAGCCTCCCGGTAATTTGCCCCTACAGATGTTCCACTCCTGAGAACTTGTTTTCCCAAAGTTTGAGCAAGCGTATTTTTAGGAAGCGCCGAAAACATCCGGACAATTCGTATCGCGTATTCCATCGTCCGTTCCCGCAGATCCTTCTTTCCATTATCCATTTTGCATTCTCCATTTCTTCACACATTCGCGTAGGCGCTATTTTTTAAGATGGTGTAGCCCTTAATGAGTTCGCGAATGCCGCGATCGAGCGTCCACTCCGGAGCCCAGCCTGTGGAGAGAATCCGCTGGTTCGAAACGATGTAATCGCGCTTGTCGGGATCCTCACCGATCGGGGCTTCGAGATACACGAACTTGGGCAGATGTTTTTGAATGACAGCGCAAAGTTCCAACTTGGTGAGATTGGCATCTTCCAAACCCACATTGTAAGCGCGACCGCGCATGGTCTCGAAATTTTCCAACCCATGCAAAAAGACCCGGGCCACATCGCGGATGTGGATGTAGTTCCGCTTGAAATGGCCCTCAAAGATGACCAGCGCGCGGTCGTTCACGGCGCGATAGACGAAATCATTCACGAGCAAGTCGAGTCGCATGCGCGGGGCCATGCCGAAGACGGTGGCGAGGCGGAAGCTAATGCTGTTTTCCCGCTCCAGCACAGCCTGCTCGGCCTCAACCTTGCTGGTGCCGTAGAGAGAAATCGGCTTGAGCGGCGATTCCTCGGTGCAGGAAATACCAGACTGGCCGATGCCGTATCCGCTATTGGTCACAGGCATGAGAATCCGTTGCGAGGGTGAGGCAAGCTTGCAAAGGAGGCGCACAGCGTCGCGGTTGATCGATACTGCACCAAGGCGGTCGCGCTCGCAAAGTGGTGCACCAACGAGCGCGGCGAGCGGGATAAAGACATCGTGCTTGGCCACCAAGCCCGCGAGCAAACGCTCGTCGCGACAGTCGCCCCGAATTACATCAAATGCATCGGATGCGCAGCAATCTGCAAGCGATGTCTGCCGGAACATGAAGCTGTCCAGAACTGTTACGGAATGGCCTGCCGCCAAGAGTTGGGGAACGAGGACGGAACCGAGATAGCCGGCGCCGCCGGTAACAAGGATTTTTTTGAGGTTGAGATTTTTCATGAATAGACTTTTTAGGATAGAGAGGCTTACGAGGTGAGGTTCAATTCGTTTCGAAAGGGTTTATCAATGGAACTTGGGCGTTTTGGAAATCTCGGGTGTTACGCGTGGCCACGGCGATGTTGTGGGCGATCGCTGATGCGGCAATCAGGCTGTCTTTGATTGGCATGTCATGGCCTTTGGATTTGAGGTGGGCCAACAGGTGGGCCCACGATGAAGCGACCTTGCTGTCGAAGTCGAGACAGCGAGCCGTGGAGCGTATTTTTTCAAACCACATTTCGAGCTGCTTTTTTCTCTTGCTCGCAGGGAGAAGCAGAATCCCGTATTCAAGCTCACCCAGAATGACCGGGGTGACGACAAGATGCTCCTCATGGAGGCGCAGCCAATCCACAACCTGTGGCGCGGGCTCGGGTTTGGTGGGCTCACTCAGCAGGTTGGCATCGGCAATAAATTTCACAGCGTGTCCGTCGATTCGGAAGGGATCGGTTCAAACCAGCCTTTCACCGGGCAGGATGCGAGAAGATCCACCAATCCTTGATTGGATGGCGGAGATTTGCGGGTGAGGAGGTATTTTCCAGAATCCACACGCACGATTTCAAACGACTCTCCGCTGCGGAGACGGTCAAGCCGTCGTATGGGAGAGGGAAGAACGAGCTGCCCCTTGCTGGAAAGCATGGTTGTCATGAAAAGTAAGATAGTTTCTTACATCGAGAAGTCAATCTGCAAGTAGCGGCTGCCGAAGACGCAATCGCGGCCCTTCGTTGAGGGCGAGCCAGTAGCGCACTGCATCGCCGGCCATGGAGTCAAGGCCCTTGGTGATCGCACGCCCGAAGCCGTGCGTGCCAGGATTTTGGATCGGGCGGAGGGCGGGGATTTTTGCAGCTTCGCCTTGGAGGATTTGCCATGTGGAGTCTGTGGAACCGTCGTCCACCACGACGATTTCGTGTGGAACCCCGTGCAGTGAAAGCTCGAGGTGGAGATGCTCGATAGTGGAAGCAATGCAACCCTCCTCATCCCGCGCGGGGATGACGACAGAAAGCAGCGCGAGCGGTCGCACGGGCTTGGTTTCAGGAGGGTTTGGCATTTTTTATGAGATGCTCGGAATCAGAAAAGCACCGGGAATTCCGCCATCAGTCGTTGCCAACTGGGCTTTATGGGCTTGAGCTAAATCGAGGAGGTGTCCATCGGTAACTTGTCGCGGACTCCGCGCCCAATCGGGCAGAGTTTCAGCAGAGCGGTGATCTGGCAGAAGCTGCATTTTCCAATCGACTTTCATTTGCGCGAGTAGTTGGCAGCAGAGTGCAGTCGTGACTTTGGCCTCGGGCAGGCCGGAAAGAACTCGCACGAAGCCGATCTCCGAAATGCTGCAAGTGAGGAGATTTTTTCCTTCAGCCCAGAGAGTGACGCGTTGATGAAACTCGTGTTTTTTGTAGCCGATCGCGATCAGCGCGTTGACATCCAGGAGATAGTTCATGGGAAGTCGGCGAGCGCGGCGGCAACGCGGTCGCTGGTAAGCGGGGGGGCGTCTTCGATATCCAAAACGGAGCAACCAGTAGAGTTTTCTTTGATGATTATGGCTTCTTTCATCGATAAACGAATGGGCTCCAGAATAATGCGGTCTCTCTCGCCTCGAACTTCAAACTTCATCCCGGAAGTAAGGCCCAGCGCGCGACGCAGGCTGGCATTCAAGACGATTTGTCCTTTTGATGACAGGGTAGCGGTCATAGTAAGACAGTCTTACGCTGGCGCGAGGGTGTCAAGGAAGGAGGAAAGAACTTGTAGAGGGAAAGGGAAGAGTGAGCGGTCGGGCGGGCTTGGTTTGAAGCGGAGTGGGCATTTCTATTCCTTCCCTATCCAAACGGGGAGGCCGGCGGCACGGGCCAGGTTGGCTTGATCTTCGTCGAAGGTGAGGAATTCGTCCGCGCCGGTCTCGCAAGCGATGGCGATGTGGAAGAGGTTGCAGAATTCACGATGGCGTCGGCTCAAATTGTTGGTTTCAGTTTGTTATGAGGCCCGTTCTTCTCCTGTCCATGGATTCAAAACCTTGGCGTGGCGAAAGTCGTTGATATTGCGAGAAGCGATGGATGCTGTGTGACGAATTGCCATCGCTTCGATCAAACTATCCCAAAGAGCCTGGGGTTGGCGTTTCACTTCATTACTGTGTTTGAGTTTGGCCGCTGTTTCCGCATCCCAATCCATGACTAGGGCGGAAAATTCCCGGAGAAAATCGGCAAGTTTTTGGCTGATTTCTTCACGCCTCGCAAGCGAGGGACACGCCTCGGCACCCTCCTGAATTTCCGCAATCACAACAACCGGAATCAACCATTCGGAGGAACTGAGCCATCCGGTGACTGCGGACGAGGGTTCCTTTTTCCACAGCTCGGAAATGACATTGGAATCCAAAAAATATAAGCTCATTTTCGAGCTGGCAATGCGACTTCACCAATTGCAGCAAGCATTTGCATGGCCCGCTTGCGATCAGGGGCGACGATCGGAATGATCGACGCCACCTC
>JBILMW010000098.1:0-9669 GCA_044375335.1 Terrimicrobiaceae bacterium
GCACGCGGTCGACGTGGCCGCAAGCCGCCCTCTCTTTCCTGCTTGAGGCCGGTGGCGAACCAAAACAAGGAACCATCAACCATATGTCAGCATTAAAAGAATTGATCGCCAGCTCGGTCAAAAACTATCGCGAAGGTAGCATCGTCAAGGGCCACATCCTTGAGATCAGACCACGGGAATTCCTCGTGGATATCGGATACAAAAGCGAAGGCGTGATCCCCGCCTCGGAATTCGACGAACCCGAATCCGTTGAACTCGGCGACGAAGTCGAAGTTCTTCTCGAACGCCTCGAAAACGACGAAGGCATGGTCGTTCTCTCGAAAGAGAAAGCCTCCCAGCGCCAGAACTGGGAAAAAATCGTTGGCGTTTTCAAAGGCGACGGCCTCATCAAAGGCAAAGTCCGCAGCGCTGTCAAAGGCGGCCTCACCGTCAATGTGGGTGTGGAGGCTTTCCTCCCTGCATCCCAAATCGACATCGTGCCTCCGAAAGACCTCCAGCAGTTCGTCGGAAACACCTACGATTTCAAGATCGTTAAAATCAACGAAGACCGCAAAAATGTGGTCCTCAGCCGCCGCGAAATCATCGAGCAGGAACGCTCGGAGAAACGCCAAGCCTTCCTCGGCGGAGTCAACATCGGCGATCAGATCGTCGGCACGGTCAAAAATATCACCGATTTCGGTGCGTTCATCGACCTCGACGGCATCGACGGCCTACTCCATGTCACCGACATGTCCTGGGCCCGCCTCAACCACCCGTCCGAACTCATCAAAGTCGGCCAGCAACTCACCGTTCAGGTTCTCGACATCAATAAGGACAAGGAGCGCGTCTCCCTCGGCCTCAAGCAGATGCAGTCGAACCCATGGGACAAGATCGAAGAGCGCTTCCCTGTTGGTCAGAAGGTGTCCGGCAAAGTCACGAACCTCATGCCTTACGGCGCGTTCGTTCAGATCGAAGACGGCGTCGAAGGCCTCATCCATGTGTCCGAACTCTCCTGGACCAAGCGCATTGCGCGTCCATCGGATGTCCTCACACTCGGCCAGGAAGTCGAAGCCCTCGTGCTCGGCGTCAACAAAGACGAGCAGAAGATCTCCCTCGGCGTGCGCCAACTCGAACCAAATCCATGGGACGAGATCGAGCTTCGCTACATGATCGGCAAACAGGTCAAGGGCAAGGTCCGCAACATGACCGCCTACGGCGCATTCGTGGAACTCGAAGAAGGCATCGACGGCATGATCCATGTTTCCGACCTCTCCTGGACCCGCAAGATCAACCATCCGAGCGAAATGCTCAAAAAAGGCGACGACCTCGAAGCCGTTGTCCTCGACATCGACAAGACCAACCAGCGCATCAGCCTCGGCGTCAAGCAGCTCGATCAAGATCCTTGGAAGGAAATCGACGGCCGCTTCCGCATCGGCGACCTCGTCAAGGGCACCATCACGAAACTCACCAACTTCGGCGCCTTCGTCCAACTCCAGGACGACATCGACGGCCTCGTGCACATCTCGCAGATCAGCGAAGACCGTGTCGAGAAGGTCAAGGATGTGCTCAAAGTCGGTCAGGAAGTGGAAGCCCGCGTCATCAAGGTCGACAAAGCCGAGCGCCGCATCGGTCTCTCCGTCAAAGCCGCCAACTACAGCGAGGAAGCTCTCCGCAAGGAGGCCGAAACGCTCGATACCCTGCGTCCGGGCGAAGACATGGTCGGTCTCGACCAGGCCTTCCAGTTCGCAGAAGACGAATATCGTCCCGGAGAATCGAAAAAGTAAGCCCTCGCGGCCACTTCCTTCGTATCTTACACGATGAACAAACCTGAAATCACAGCCTACCTGAAGACCCACTGCGGTTGGAGCCGTGGCGTGCGTGCGGTTTTTGAAAAATATGAACTTCCCTACACGGAGAAGGACATCATTCAAAATCCGAACTACCGCTTCGAGATGGAGCAGCTGAGCGGCCAACCGCTCTCACCCTGCGTCGTCATCAACGGCACAATGCTCGCAGACATCAGCGGCGAAGAGGTCGAAGCCTACATGCTCCAAAACAGCATTGTCGGCGATGCCTCAAAATCCACCAATGTCCCGCTGAACGCCCCGTGCTCGGACGAAGAGCACGCGGCCATGGTGCAGGTCCGGTAAGCAAGAAAAACTCAACCCGAAAAGACCGCTTCGATTCAAATTCGGAGCGGTCTTTTTTTGTTTTCGCTGATACGCTCGTGCGGCTTCCAAAATGAAAAAGCGCCGCAAAAAAACACCTCCTGCTCCAGAGCCACGATTTGTGAAGCTCTCCAGCGACAGGCGGATCATTCTCCTCGATCAGGAGCCGCTCCGCGCCGAGGCGGGCCGCGCTGCGCGGAAGAAAATCGGCGAGATGGAGAAGCTCGCCAGCTCGCTCGAGGAGTTTGAAAAAACCATCCTCCCCGCCTACACTCGCTGGGAGGAGGAGACGCTCGGCCCGCTGCTGGCCGAGGAGCGCCAGCTCAATGCCAAGATCGACCACCTTGAGCGTTTGCTGAGCACGGCAGGTCTGGAGGCGCTTTTCACAGGGCGTGATCCCTCCGAAATCTATGCCGACATCGCTCGCGAGCAGCAGGAATGGGAGGAGCGCCAAGCCAGCGGTGAGCCTGATCGATCCCAGCCGGAATCTGAACCAGAGCCGGAGGAGGACCCCGACGCCCAGAGGGAATTCACGGACGAGGAACGCGAATTCCGCAGCTATGTCCGATACGCCATCGGTGAAGACCCGGATTATTTCAACAAGCGGCAATACAAAAAGCTCTTTAACGAATACCGGGAGTGGAAACAAAAACGCGAGGGCGAGGCAGCTACCATCTCCAGAAAAAAAGAGGACATCCCCGCCCGCGTGAAAGAACTCTACCGTGTGCTCGTCCGCCGCCTGCATCCCGACACAGGCAAATCCCGCAACGATCCGAATACCCACCGCCTCTGGCATGATCTCCAGGACGCCTACGCCGCGATGGATGTCGAGCGTCTCGAGGTTCTGCTCGCCCTGACGGATCTCCATGAGAGCGGCAGCGCGATCCGCTCCACGCTTTATCATCTCCGCAAGGTCGCAAAGGAAATGGAACGCACGGTCCGGGATTTGAAAAACCGCTTCCGAGAGGCGCGCACCTCGCCCGCTTGGCAATTTTGGCATGCGGATAATCGCCAGAAGGTCGGCACAAAAATGCGGGCCGCAGTCGAAGCCCGCATCCGGGATGCAAAAAATCACCTCGCCACCCTCGAGAAAGAAATCGACCTTTGGAAAAAAGACGCCGGAGCGAGCGGGCGAAAGGCGCCGAAATCCAAAGGCCGCAAGCCAAAAGACGAATCGAGCGATCAGGGGCTCTTCGACTTTTAAATCTCCGAGCACTCCGGGCCAGCCAGCGTTAACCCGGATTCAGCATTTGGAGAAGTTTTAGACAGAATGAACAAAATTCACAGAATGGGCTGCAAAGAATGAAAGCCGACCCGAAGGATTCCCTCTACTTTTCGGCAAGTCCTTCCGCGCAAATTTTGAAATTCTGTAAATTCTGTCCAATATCCGGTCTCGGGGTTAATTTTTATCAGTCATGACTACCGCCGCCATTCTTGTCGCCGCCGGCTCGAGCGCCCGCATGGGTTTCGACAAACTAACGGCTCCACTGCGTGGTCGCAGTGTTCTCGAATGGTCGTTGCGCGCCTTCCAAGACTGCGCTGCCATCGATCGCGCCGTGCTGGTGTGCGCACCCCAGCGCATCGCGGAATTCACGGAACTCGCCGCTGCGTTCCCCAAGTTCCGCGACATCGTGGCTGGCGGCGCCGAGCGCAGCGCCTCCGTGCTCCACGGCCTCCAAGCCCTCGCCTCGAATCCTCCCGATTTCGTCGCAGTCCATGATGCCGCCCGCCCGCTGGTGACTCCCGCCTTGATCCAAAAAGTCCTCGCTGCGGCAGAGGCCCACCACGCCGCCTCTGCCGCCCATCCGGTCACCGATTCGCTGCACCGTGCCGACGCCACCGGAGCGCTCGCGGAAACCATTCCCCGCGCCAATCTCTTTGCCATGCAAACTCCGCAGGCCGCCCGCCAAGACCTCCTCCTCGCCGCGCTGGAGGCCCATCACGCGGGTGCCACCGACGAAGTCTCCGCGCTCATCGCCAATGGCATTCATCCCTTCCCCGTTCTTCACGGCGAACCCAATTTCAAAATCACCTTCCCGAGCGATCTCACGCTGGCCGGGTTTTTCCTTCAAGCACCGTGAGCGCTGAAAATCCCATAGCCGAAACTCCGCCGCCCACCGTTTCCGGTTTCAAGCGTCTGCGCTACAAACTCGAATTTATCGGGCTCAAATTTGTCGAAGCCTTCGTGCCGCGCCTGCCCTACGCCGCCCTCCAGCCGCTCGCCAATGCGCTCGGCTTCGTTTTCTTCCACCTCGATTCCCGCGGCCGCGCTGTGGCCACCGAAAATTTGCGCGTCGCACTCGGCTCCGCCCACACACCCGCCGAGCGGACCCGCATCGCGCGCAAGTCGTGCCAGAACTTCGCTCGAACGATGCTCTGCCTGTTCTGGTCGTCGAATCTGACCCCCGAAAATTACCAGAACTACATTCGAGTTGAGGGCCTCGATAACCATCCCATCCACCGCGACAAAAACGCACCCGGGGTTTATTTCCTCACCCACTTCTCCAATTTCGAGTGGATCAGCCTTGCCAGTTCCTTTGCCGTCACGCCGGGATTGGTCATCACCCAGACTTTTAAAAATCCATCGCTCGGTCCCATTTTCGACAGCCTCCGAGCCCGAGGCGGCCATACGATCATTCCCCCCTCGCGCGCGCTCATTCGCATGATCAAGCTCCTGCGCGCAGGAGGAAAAGTCGGCGCCGCAGCCGATCTCAGTATCAATCCAAAACACGGCGCCGTGCCAGTCCGCTGTTTCGGCCTCTGGACATCCATGAGCCCGATCGCCGGCATCCTCTCCGAACGCGGCAGCGCAGGCCTCGTCCCAAGCCAGATTTTTCCCGAACCCGACGGCCGCTTCCGCCTCGTCTACCATCCCCCGCTCACGCTGCCCCCCGACGCCACGCACCAGCAAATCGCCCAAGCGTGCTGGAACATCATGGAACCCATGATCAAAAAAAATCCCGAGCTCTGGCTCTGGAGTTACAAGCAGTGGAGATACAAACCCTCCACCGCCCTCGAAGGCCAATACCCCTTCTACGCAAACACCACAAAACGCTTCGATGAAATCTTGGAGGCGCAATCAGCCCTGGGAGGGACAACCTCCGGCTTGTCCCAAGACTGAACCGCGAGGCAACCACGCCGCCCCGTCCCCATCACAACGCACCCGAAACTTTTTGTTGAAACAACCACTCCTTTGAACGACTGCGTCACCCCATGCAAGAAGCCGGCCGTAGCTCACCCATTCACCTCCCTCCGTTTGCCGGCGCAGGCCAGCCAGTCATCATTTTTCTAACCATCTGCACCAAGGAGCGGCGTCCTCTTCTGGCATCCCCAACCATGCACAATCATCTCCGCGAGGCATGGTCCGATTCATCACGCTGGCTCGTCGGTCGCTATGTGATCCTGCCTAACCACCTGCATCTCTTTTGCTCCCCTCTCGCTGACTGCGACATCCCGCTCGAATGCTGGGTCGCCTTTTGGAAAAATGCAGTCGCCCGCAAATGGAAAGAGTCACACGAAAACACCGGGCCCCTTTGGGAAAGACAATTCTGGGACCGCCGCCTCCGCGCCGACGAAAGCTACAATCAAAAATGGGACTATGTGCGCAACAACCCCGTGCGCCACGGCCATTGCGAAAAAAGCGATGACTGGCCCCACCAAGGAGAGATTCACGAATTGCGCATGTGACCTTGGGAGGGACAACCTCCGGCTTGTCCCAAGAATGAAACGCGTGGCAACCACACCGCCCCGCCCCCATCACACCGCGCTCCGATGCCGCTTCGCGGCTGAAAAATGGGGCATGCCGGAGGACGCCCCTCCCAAAATTTCGCTCCGCCCTACCTCCCGCCCGCCTTCGGCAATCCCACCACGCGCACGCCGGGCCAGATATTATTTTTGGTGAACCATCCGCGTGGCATTTCCAGCGCGTAGGCGATATGCGGGAAGCTGCTTGGCACGGGGCGTTCATTGAAAGGCTCAAGGTCGTGAAGCTCCATGATCGCACCGTTCGGTGCCATGTAGGCGATGGTCAGGGGCAGCTCGGTATTTCGCATCCAGAAAGCAACAGGACCCGTTTGCGGCATGATGAAAAGCATGCCGGCATCGTCGGCGAGTTCCTTGCGAAACATGAGCCCTGCTGCGCGTTCGTGCTCCTCGTCGGCGATTTCTGCGCGGATCGATTTGCCGCCGATTGAGAGTTTCGTGATTGGCAATTCAGGCTGGGCCTGCGTTTGCGCGTGGCTTGTCAAGCAGGCGGCGTTCAGAAAAACCGCCATCAGGAGAGTCCTGACCCAAAAAGAAATTTCACTGAATTTATTGACAGGATGGAAAGAATTTGGAGACATACCGGACTTTCAAAAACTCATGTATTCCATCCGCAGCCTCCACGCAAACTCCCATCGCGCCAATTTTCGCGGTGTGGCATTTCTCAAGACTGCGTCAACCCAACGGATACACGGACTCAAACTTTCGATTGTGACGCTCTGATCAATGGCGAATTTTTTTCCAAAATGGACAAACTGGCTTCCGCTGAAGCTGGTCATTTGCGCCGGTGCGCTGGTCACCGCCATTGCGGGCGGGCTCACCTATTACTTCACTCCAAAATACACGCGCGTCGGCTACGAGCCGAACCAGCCCGTGCCCTTTTCGCATGTGATCCATGTGCAGCAGCTCGGCATGGATTGCCGCTATTGCCATAGCTTCGTCGAGGTCGCCTCGCACTCGAATGTCCCGACCACCCAGACTTGCATGGCCTGCCACACGCAGATCAAAGCCGACAGTCCGAAGCTCGCCGCCGTGCGCGAGAGCTGGAAGACCGGCCAGCCTGTGAACTGGGTCCGCATCCACCAAGTTCCCGACTACACCTATTTCAACCACGCCGTCCATGTGAACCGTGGCGTGAGCTGCTACAGCTGCCACGGTGCAGTGAATGAAATGAAGGTCGTCTACCAGCACGAGCCGCAGAGCATGTCCTGGTGCCTCGACTGCCACCGCGCACCTGAAAATCACCTCCGTCCGCCCTCGGAAATCTACAACATGGCTTGGAAACCGGCTGAGGATACCACTCAGCGCGAAATCGGCCTGAAGTTTAAAGAGGAGTGGGAAGTCAACCCGCCCGTCACTTGCGGAGGTTGCCACCGATGAAGAAAAATTTGAATCACCCGGCCCCGGAGACAAACCCGCGCATCTGGCGCAGCCTTCGCGAGCGCGAGAACGATCCGGAATTCTTGAAACACCTGCAGACCGAGTTCCCTCGCGGAGCCGATGTCTATCAGGACAGTGGTCTCTCGAAGCGTGAGTTCATGAAACTCATGGGTGCCTCGATCGCCCTCGCTGGTGTGGGCTTGGCTGGTTGCCGCCGCCCGGAGTCCTACCTCGTTCCTTTCACAAAAGGCGTGGAATACGCCATTCCCGGCAAGTTCCTCTACTACGCCACCTCCATGCCTGCCCGCTACGGCGCGGTTCCGCTCATTGCCACAACGAGCGATGGACGCCCGACCAAGCTCGAAGGTAATCCGCTGCATCCCTTCAGCAATGGCGGCACGGACAGCTTCGCCCAAGCCGAGATTCTCAACCTTTACGATCCGCACCGCTCGAAGCAGATCACCGAAAAAGGCAAGGCCTCGGACGCCGCTGCTTTCGACGCCTTCATTCAATCCATCGCCAACGGCAATGGTGAGGGTCTCGCCATTCTGACCGAGTCGAAAAACTCGCCCACCCGCGACCGCCTGCGTGTCGCGCTGGAAGCAAAATTCCCGAAAATCGTTTGGGCGGAATACGATCCTTTGGCTCCTGCGGCGACCATCGAGGCGAACGAAGCCTCCTTCGGCCCGAATATCCGCCTCGTCCCTGACTTCAAACGCGCCGACATCGTCCTCGCGATTGGTAGTGATTTCTTGAATCCTATTGAGACCGGCATCGGTTTCGCCCAAGGCTTCGCTGCCCGTCGCAGTCCTGATCAGGAAGGCGCCCCAATGAACCGCCTCTACGCCGTGGAGAACCACTTCACGGTCACCGGCGGCATGGCCGACCACCGCCTGCGCTGCAAAGCGTCCGAACTCGGCGAATTCACCCGCCAGTTGGCCCTCGCCGTTGCGGCTAAAACCAACGACGCGAACCTCGCGGCCGTTGCCAAAGCCTTTCCTGAGTCCAAAGCCGCCATCAATGCAGATTGGGTTAAAGAATGCGCCGCCGACCTCGCCGTTAATACAGGCCGCTCGATCGTCCTCGCCGGCCCGCTCACCCCGGCCCCGCTCCAGACGCTCGTCAACGCGATCAATAGCGCCCTCGGCAACATCGGCTCCACCCTCAAGGCAGTCAAAACCGACTCCCGCGACGCCGCTTCCATCGAAGACCTCGCTGCCGCGATCAATAAGGGCAGCGTCAACAGCCTCTTCCTCCTCGGCGTCAATCCAGCCCAAAACGCTCCAGCCAACCTCGATTTCACCGCCCTCCTCGCCAAGGTTCCGAACACAGTCCACCTTGGCCTTTTCGAGGATGAAACCGCGAAGGCCTGCCGCTGGCATGTGCCCGCCGCCCATTTCCTGGAGACTTGGGGCGATATCCGCACTTTCGACGGCACTTACACTTCGGTGCAGCCAATGATCCTTCCGCTCTGGAATGGCGTCTCCGAAATCGAACTGCTGAATAAACTCACAGGCTCCGCAGCACCAGAAGGCCCGGCCCTCGTTCGCGCGACCTTCAATAAAGTCGCCAAAGGCGCCAGCGACGAGTCTTGGAATGCCTTCCTCCGCGATGGTTTCCTGCCGGACTCCGCTTTTGCCCCAGCCAAGGTTGCCTTCAACGCCACCACGGCCGCCGCACTCGCCAAGCAAGCCCAGCCCGCTAAAGCCGATGCTTTGGAACTCGTTTTCCTGCAAAGCTCCAGCGTGGACGATGGACGCTATGCCAACAACTCTTGGCTCGTCGAGACTCCGGATTTTGTCACCAAGTTGACTTGGGACAACGCCGTGCTCGTTAGCCCTGCTACGGCCAAGAAGCTCGGCATCAAAGCCAATAACTTCAATGTCCTCGGCGATATCGCCGAGAAGATGGGTAACGATGTCAACTACGACCTCGTCGCCGACATCGTGGAAATTTCCGATGGCAAAAAAACCATCGAAGCCGCAGCGATTGTCGCTCCCGGCCACGCTGACGATTCGCTCTCGATCGCTCTCGGTTACGGACGCAAAGGCGTTTCCGCCCTGATGGATGGAGTTGGTTTCGATGCTTATCCGCTTCGCACCTCCGACTCCATGCTTTTCCTCAGCGGAGTGTCTCTCAAGGTCACGAACCGCGACTATCCGATGGCTCAAACCCAAGAGCATCGGAGCATGGAAGGCCGCGATCTCGTCCGTGAGGGAACGGTTGAGCGCTACACTCATGACAACGCCTTCGCCCAAAAGATGGGCATGGATAGTCACATCCCGCCAAATATTTCTCTCTACACCCATCCCGAACTGACCTCGAAGGAACAGTGGGGCATGACGGTGGATCTCAATACCTGCACGGGTCCCGTGCAGGT
>JBILMW010000099.1:0-9662 GCA_044375335.1 Terrimicrobiaceae bacterium
GGGTGAAATCATTCACAACCCAGATGTGAATGCTCAGATGGATTCGCTCGGCATTCAGCATCTCGCCGCCCACCCTTCCGATGCGGATTTGAAAAACTTGAAAGCTGATGATGTCGTCATTGTGCCAGCATTCGGAGCCGAGGTGTCCGTAATCGACGCAGTGAAGGCTCATGGTTGCCAGATCGTAGATACAACCTGCGGAGATGTGATGAGCGTCTGGAAACGCGTCCGGCAGAATGCCACCGAGAGGGTCACTTCGATCATTCATGGCAAGGCCGCACATGAGGAGACTCGGGCCACAGCCTCGCGGGCTCTCGGCGGTGATGGATCCGGACATTTTGTGATCGTGCTGAATCTGAAGGAGGCCGGCAAAGTGGCCGACTACATGGTCAATGGCGGCGACCCGGCCGAGTTTCTGACCACCTTCCGTGGAGCAGTAAGCCCGGGCTTCGATCCGCTGCAACACCTCCAGCGCATCGGCGTGGCGAACCAAACCACCATGCTGCGCAGCGAAACAGAGGCCATTCAGAACCTGCTTCGGGAAGCCGTGGCAAAGCGCGATGGGGGCAGCACAGCAAACTTCCGCTACTTCGACACAATCTGCGGAGCCACGCAGGATCGACAAGACGCCCTCTTCCAACTCCTCAACGAATCCTTGGACATGCTCATCGTGGTCGGCGGCTACAATAGCTCAAATACAACCCACTTGGCTGAAATTGGCTCTGAAAAGCTCCCGACTTGGTTTATTCGCAATGCAAACTGCCTTGTCTCGGCGAATGAAATCCACCACTTCGACCTCCACGCGAAAAAGGAGACCATTTCCACAGCTTGGCTCCCGGACCGCAATAACATCACCTTTGGAATAACGGCTGGTGCGAGTTGCCCGAACAGCCTCATCGAAGAAACCCTCCGGCGCTTGCTCGAACTACGCGGAGAGTCAGTTGGCTGAGGTTTCATCCCAACGGGATTTGACTGACTTTTTCTCCCCCGCGCTTTAGTGTCGGCGCACTCATGCAAACGGAAACCATCCCTCATGCCGGCTGGGAGCGCAATCTACGGCTCGCCAATGATCAGATCGAACTCGTTGTCACACTCGATGTGGGGCCGCGCATCATCAGCCTCCGCACAAAAACCGGGGCGAATGTTTTCAAGACCTTCGATGAACAACTCGGGGGCATGGGCGAGAAGGAGTGGATGATTCGCGGGGGACACCGCTTCTGGATCGCTCCCGAGGATGTGGAGCGAACCTACCATATCGACAACCACCCACCACGGCATTGGGTGGATTCCACAACAGGGGAGTTCATTTTTGAAGCCGAGCAAGAGGCTGGAGGGCGCATTTTGAAAACGCTCGGGATCACGATTTCTCCAGATTCCCCGAGAGTGAGAGTCCGGCACACGGCCAAAAATACCGACTCCAAACCGCTCGAATTTTCCGCATGGGCGCTGAGTGTGATGAAGGCTGGAGGCACCGCTGTGATCCCCCAACCGCCCCAGGGGGAACATCCGAGGGATTTGCTGCCAAACCGCACGATGGTTCTTTGGCCCTACACTGACCTGAGTGATGCGCGTTGGCGGATCGGACGGGACTATTTTATCCTGCGCCAGGCAGCGAATCGCCCGCCCACGAAGATCGGTCTCGCGCACAAGGAAAAACATGTCGCCTACATCGTGGATGATTCCATTTTCATCAAATCCTTCGACTTTATCGAGGGCGAGACCTACCCCGACGGTGGCTGCAATTTCGAGGCCTTCACAAATGGCGACATGCTTGAAGTCGAGAGCTTGAGTCCGCTGAAAACGGTCCCTCCCGGTGGAGAGATCACCCACATCGAGGAGTGGACGCTGCTTCCCTTGAGCGGGAGCGTTTCCACGGAGTCGGATGAGGCCCTCAAGCAAACCCTCGCTCCCTACCTCGCCAAAGCAGCCGTTTGATTTTTATGAAATCCCTGATCCAACGAGCCTGTCTTGTGACGCTGGTGGCGACCGCCCTTTTTCAGAATGCCTGCCAAACCGTCGATAGTGAAGCCCCCGCCAGGGCGAGCATGAATGCCGCTATCCGCGCTGAAGCGCCTGGTGACTACTTCATCGGACGGCGCATGTATAAGAGTGATTACAAAATGTGGGGCTGGGTGCGCGAACCAGGCAAGCCTTGGACGACTGCTCAACTCGTCATGTTGAACGAGCAGACCAAACTGGCGCCCGACCGCGTGGCGGGAAAACTCGGAGTAGACAACAACTACGAATACCGTCTCAGCGGCCGATTCAGCGGCGAGACGGTCTATGAGCCGGCCAGTGACAAATTTTATCCCGAGTTCGTCCTCACCGGCTACGAGTTGATCAATACCAAGCCAACCGGCATTTACATAACCAACCGCCAGGAAGATCCGGATATCCGAATCATCATGGCACCAGCTCATTGAGGGGCATCCATCCAGTCGAACCCGAGCTCCTCGCACCGGCAGGCGACTGGGAGTGCCTACGCGCCGCTGTGGCGAATGGGGCGGATGCCGTTTTCTTTGGCTTGAGCCGCTTCAACGCCCGCATGCGGGCTGACAACTTCAGCGAGGACGAGCTTCCAGCCATTACCTCATTCCTGCACGCGCACGGCGTGAAAGCCTATGTCACGCTGAATGTGCTCATCTTCACGGATGAACTGGATGACGCCATAGCCGAACTCCAGGCCCTGCATGATGCGGCAGTGGATGCCGTGATTATCCAAGACGTCGGCCTAGCAGAAATCTCGCGCCGCATGTTCCCCGGCCTGCGCGTCCACGCCTCGACGCAGATGACTATTACATCCCCCGAAGGCGTGCGATTCGCTGAGGGGCTCGGCGTGAAGCAGGTCGTTCTTGCGAGGGAGCTCTCGCTGCGGGAATTGGAAAAGTTCCCGCCCTCGGTGCCGCTGGAGACATTTGTTCACGGAGCGCTGTGCGTGGCCTACTCGGGCCAATGCCTCACCAGCGAGGCCCTCGGCCGCCGGAGCGCGAATCGCGGTGAGTGTGCACAAGCGTGCCGCATGCCCTACGAACTCGTGGTGGACGGCGCCCTGCGCGACCTCGGCGACAAGCGTTACCTGCTTTCGCCTCAAGATCTCGCCGCAGTGAATGAAATCCCAGCCCTCATCGAGCGGGGCGTGGCCTCTTTTAAAATCGAGGGACGCCTGAAATCCCCCGAATATGTCGCAGCGGTCACCTCGGTTTACCGCAAAGCCATCGATGCAGCCCTTGACGGGCTTTTTGAGGGCGCGTCGCCCGAGGACTGGTATCGACTGGAAATGACCTTCTCTCGGGGCCTCTTCAGCGGGTGGATGCATGGAGTCAATCACCAGGAACTCGTTGGCGCACGCTTTGGCAAAAAGCGCGGAGCTTTTCTGGGTCGTGTTGCAGGCAGCTCCAGGGACTATGTCGAATTGGAATCCACCGCAATCCCCATCAAACCCGGCGACGGCGTAGTATTTGACACCGGCGGAAACACAGAGCGCGAGCAAGGCGGGCGGGTTTTTCAGGTTCAGGGGAACAAGCTTTTCTTCGAGACTGGCAAAATACGGTTCCATGAAATTCGTGTTGGCAGCCGCGTCTGGAAAACCTCCGACCCCGCGCTGGACCGCGAATTGCGCGGCAGCTTCAGCGGCCGACTGGAGACGGATGCTGATCGACTTACGCCACTCGATCTCACCGTCAGCGGAAAAGCAGAGGAACCTCTCCTTCTCAAGTGCGGCGATGTTTTGATTTCATCCCGAATTCCTCTGCAGAACGCACGCACAAGACCACTGACGGCTGATGCTCTGAGGGCACAACTTGAAAAGCTCGGTGGCACCGGGTTTGTGCTGCGCACACTCAAGTCGCAGATCGAGGGCGATGTCATCCTGCCCATTTCGGAAATCAACCGCATGCGTCGCGAGTTGGTCGAGAAGGCAAGCCGCACAGTGCGCGACACGGCACCGAAAGTCGCTTTGAAGGATATTCTCCCGAGTTTTGAAGCACCAAAATCCTCCGACTCGCATCTCTCTGTCTTGGTGCGTTCGGAAGAGCAACTTGAGGCCGCGCTCGGGGTAGGTGCCCGGGAAATCCTCGTCGATTACGAGGACATCCGCCGCTACAAGGATGCCGTTGCAGTGGCTAGGGCGCACGGCGGGGTGCAGATCCTTCTTGCGACGCCACGAATTCAGAAAGCTGGCGAGGAGGGTTTTTTCAAACTCATCGCGAATGCGAATCCAGATGGTGTTCTCATTCGCAACATCGGAGCGATTTCACATTTTGCAGGAAGTCCGCTTCGATTGATCGGGGATTTCTCGTTGAATGTGGCCAATCCTGTGAGCGCGCTTGTTTTTAAAAATCACGGTCTGGAGCGCCTCACCATTTCGCACGACCTGAACTCTGCCCAGATTCTTTCGATGCTGCGTCATGCACAGCCGGAGTGGTTTGAACTCACGCTGCACCATCACATGCCGATGTTTCACATGGAGCACTGCGTCTTTGCAGCGTTTCTCTCGAAGGGCAAGGACCACACGGACTGCGGCAGACCCTGTGAAAAGCACCGGGTCCACCTGCGCGATCGCGTGGGCATGGAACATCCCCTGCGCGCCGATGTCGGTTGCCGGAACACGCTCTTCCACGCCACGGCACAAACAGGCGCGGCTTTCTTTGAATCCTTCCATGCCGCCGGCCTGCGGCGCTTCCGCGTGGAACTGCTGGAGGAATCGGCCGACGAAACCACGCGCATTGTGACCTCCTACCAAGAACTCTTGGCCGCTCGCCGAAGCGGTGCCGCATTGCATCGTGAACTGCACGCCACCAGCCAGATCGGCGTCACCACCGGCACCTACAACGGTTAAGGAGTCGCGCTCAATGCGGAACCGGGGAACCGCTCGGAGAGTTCCTTCATTGCTTTGTCGGCCTCGGCATCCTTGAACGCCCGCCGATAGGCTTCGGCAGCCCTTCTTAGCGCCTTGGGAGCCACCTTGGGATCATCCACAAGAATGCTGACGGCCATGAATGCGCGTGCGGCGCTTTCGTAGTCCTGCTCGAGGAAGAAGACCTCGCCGGATGCAAGCCGGGCCTCAGCATTGAGCTTGCCTTCGGGCTGAAGAAACAAGGCCTGATCGACAGCTTGCCGTGCTGTGGCGGGGCGCTTGAGAGCAATTTCTGCGTATGCCTTGGCAATGTGGGCGCGAGCTTGGGCTTGAGGATTCTGCGTCGAGGCAATCGCTTTGTCAGCGGCTTGGGATGCCTCGTCAGGCTTGGCCAAAGCGAGTTTGGTCTCCGAAATCAAAATCCAAACATCTGGCGGAACCGATGCTGGGTTTTGCACCAGAGGCAGAAGCAACTTCTCCGCCTTGGCGAATTTTTTGTCGTCGAGATGCCCCTGAGCGAGCCAGATCACAACCTCGGCGGGAATGGCGCCACCTTTGTAATCATCAGCTTCACGGGCGGCAGCGGCGCGATCCTGGAGCTGGTATTGGGCAAGCAGGATGCGGAGCGTGGCACGGTCTGCGTAGTTTTTGGAATCCAGTAGCCGGGCCTTGTCGAGGAGGGTGATGGCTTGCGGGTAGTCCTTGTTTTCAAATGCCGCCCAACCAAGCCAGAAGTGGGCCTGCGCGGCGGCGGCGGAATTCGGGTAACGCTTCAGCAACTCCTGAAATGCGACTACCATCTCGGGGTATTTCTTGAGTTGGCCGAGAGTGAGGGCTTTTTGAAGGAGGGCTATCTCGACCTCCTTGCTGAATTGGAAGCGGGTGATGACCTCCTCGAAGTCGGCGAGCGCCTCGGTGTGGGCTTGGGCTTTTTGCCGGGCGAGACCTCGCTGCAGGACGGCGGTGGCAGCGAGTTTGTCGCCGGGATATTTCTCAGCGAATGCCGTATAAGCCCGAATGGCGCCTGCGCTGTCACCAGAGGCATCGAGTGCCCAAGCGAGCTTGTAAAGCGCGGCAGAGCGCTGCTCGGGCTTGAGCGAAGGATTTTCCACAAGAGGTGCATAGGCTGTGGATGCGGCGGCGTAGTCGGGTTTCTGGAAAAGCGCCTCGGCTTTGAGAAGCGCTGCGGAGGCGCTTTGCTTTGGATCAGTCGATCCCGCCAGAAAGCGGTCCAATTCGGCAACGAGAGCGGGATCTTTCGTTGCATAGAGGCTGAGCAGGCGCTGGTAGCGGACATCGGCGGATGCGGTGCTGGGATTTTCCGAAACGATGCGGTCATAGACGCGCTTGGCTTGATCTTCATTGCCAGTGCGTCTCCAAGCGGCAGCAAGAATTCCCAAGGCATCCGGGCGGGCCGTGGCGGGCAGATTCTTCTCAATCCCCTCTCCCATTTGGGTGATTCCTTGAAAGTCCCCGAAGTCATAGCGGAGGCGGAGTGCGGCGAGGATAGCCTCGGATTTCATCGCGGGGTCCTGTGTGCCAGAGGCCGCCTTGTCAAAAAGCTGGAGAGCTTTGGCCGTCGAACCAAGTTCCGCAGCGAGGCGGGCAGCCTGCAAGGCGGAGCGTGAGGCGACATCGGGCGATGTCGAGGTGTTTGCCAAAAACTCACAGGTCTCGAGAGCGGCTTGTTTTTTGCCTTGTTTCAACTGAACAGCGGCGAGGGCCAGAGCGGCATTTTCTCGGTAGGGATTCGTTCCTTCGGTTGCCAGAACGGCCTTGTAGCGGTCTTCAGCGGATTGATTTTGCTGCAGGGCGACGAAACTTTGCGCGGCGAAGTAGGCGGCGGCGAGGCGGATGCCGGGCTCTTTGGCCTCCCTCGCGGCGAGATCGAATTGAATGGCGGCCGGCTGGTGAAGTTTTTCCGCAGCGAGGATTTCTCCGAGGCGGTAGGCACCGGCTGCAGCGAACTCGCCGGTCTGGAATTGCATGACAAGCTTCTCGTAAGCGGCACGGGACGCAGCTGCGTTTCCTGCCATGCGGTGACACTCGGCCAAGCGAAAAAGGGCCTCATCACGCATAGGCGCCGACGAGTCGGCAATCAGAAAGGCCTCATACTCCGGAATGGCCAGATCGTAGAGTTTGCGCGAGTAGAGCGTGTTCGCGCGGCTCAGCAGCGCCTCAGCAGGCGAACCGCTTCCGCCACTGGGCGCGATGCGGATGTTCTGAGGGTCATCCAAAAGAGTGGCCACAGGAGTGGGTTGCGGGGTTGGAGGAACGGGAGTGGGCTCGACAACTGGTGGTGGAACAGCAGGACTGGCAGGCTTTACCGACTCGGCTCGGCGGACCTCAACTGGCTGCCCATCGGGGAGTCGGTCCATCCACGAGGGATTCTCATAATTTTCCACCGATGGCGCATTTCCAGGCAGGGCTCGGCGCACCTCCTGAGCCTGCGCAATAGAAGCCAGGCCGAGCAACGAGAGAATGAAAATCCGCTTCATTGCTGACGGCTCGTCGCGAAGGCAACATTCCAGATATTGGCGCGGCGGCATGCATCCAATACATCCACGACATGCCGGTAGTCCGTGCTCTCATCCGCACGAAGAATCACGGCCTGGTCGGGATATAGGGAGACAATCTTGGTGAGAGTTTCCAAGAGCGCTGTAGAATCCATCGAGCGGCGGTTCATCACGACTGTGCCGTCGGATTTGATATTCAGAATGACCTCACCGACAGCACGGCGGGTTTCCTTGCCTTCACGGGCCTTTGGCACCTTCACCTCCAACTCGGTTTCGTTCCTGGAAAAATTCCAGGTCACCAAAAAGAAGATGAGCAGGAGGAAAACGATGTCCACCATGGGAGCGATCTGAAAACCCGGTGTGGCGGGTTGGATGGAACCGCGAAAATTCATTTCAGTCGTTCGATCTGGCCACGCTGATGTGGGCAAGCAGCACGGTGGATGCCGCCTCGAGATCGGAAATCATTCCCTGCACTCGGCCGCGAAAGAAGGCGTAGGAGGCCATGAGAGGAATGCCAATGAGCAGACCAGCCGCTGTGGTGATGAGAGCCTCGGCCACACCGCCTGCGAGGAGCATGGGACGGGAGGAAACGACATCGTTGGCCACAACCGTGAAAGAGGTGATCATGCCGAGAACGGTGCCGAGGAGACCAAGCATCGGCGCAATGGAGCCAATGTCTGCAAGGTAGCTGATGCGTTGATTCCAGAGGCTCGCCAAACGAATGCCCTCGGCTTGGGCGATCTCCCGCACCTCCGCCATGGATGCCGTGGGATTTTTTGTGAGAAAATTCAGCGCCCGCTCCATGACGCTTGCGATAGCTTCATTATGGCGGTTTGAAACGGCCAAGAGGCCGAGATAGTCGCCTTTGCGAATGAGTGCGTCCGCCGCTTGCATGTAGCGGTTGCTCACCACGGCACCGCGATGCATGGTCATCAGGTAGGCGAGGATCAACATGAGTCCCAGCACAGAGATGGCGCCAAGCGGATACATGACAGGGCCGCCGGATTGAATGATCTGCCAAAGGTCTGTCGAGCGGGCGGTCTGTTCCTGGGAAAAGGCCGAAGACGCGACCGCCAGCAGCAAAGCGGCGGAGAGGATCAATTTCATAGGCGCAGAGATTACCAGCGCGCCCCTTGCTTGCAAGCCCTGCTCCGCAAGCGGGGGCTTGCGAAGCCGAGTATTTTTACTGCTGCATTCCGGAAATGATGCTGATGAGCGGCATGAAGAGGGCGATGACGATTGTTCCCACCACGACAGCTAGGAAAACAATCATCACAGGCTCAAGCATGGAAGTGAGGCCTGCAACGGCATTATCCACCTCGTCGTCGTAAACATCGGCGATCTTGAGAAGCATGTCCGGCAATTGACCGGTTTCCTCACCGACATCGATCATACTCACAACCATGGGAGGAAAAATCCCGCTTGCTTCGAGTGGCTGCACAATCGACTCGCCCTCGCGCACGCTGTCATGGACACGGTTGATGGCCCCGGCGATAACCGCGTTGCCTGCGGTCTCGCGTGTGATGTTGAGGGCTTGGAGAATCGGGACGCCACTTGTGACGAGAGTGCCGAGTGTTCGAGAAAAACGGGAGATCGCACTTTTCTTCGTGAGATCGCCGAAAAGCGGGGCGCGCAGGAGGAATGCGTCGATGGCGGCGGAGCCTTTCGGGGTTTGGGAAGCGAATTTGTATGCCACGGCGAGTCCTGCGATCGCTCCAATAATGAGCAGAAGGTTGTTTTTAACGAAATTACTGGTTCCGATGACGAACTGCGTCAACCCCGGCAATGGCTTGCCGCCAAGCATGTCGGCGAAAATGGCTTCGAATTTCGGAACGATGAAAACCAACAAGAAAGCCATGATGATGATAGCAATCACCAAGACAATCACCGGATAGAACATGGCCGAGACGACTTTGTTTTTCGTCTTTTGCGCTTTCTCCTGGAACTCGGCGAGACGCAGCAAAACGATCTCGAGCACACCACCGAGTTCGCCCGCCTTGACCATGTTGATGTAGAGCTTGTTGAAGATGCGCGGGTGGCCGCCCAGCGCCTCGGAAAATGTGCCTCCGCCTTGGACGGAGTCGGCTATGGAAACGATGGTTTTTTTAAGGACTGGATCGGGCTCCTGCTTGGAAAGGACAGTCAAACCGCGAAGCAGCGGCAGACCGGCATCGATGAGCGTGGCCAACTGCCGCGTGAAAATCATCAGCGTCCGGCCCTTGATCGTCTTCTTTTCCAAGAAAGGAATGTTCAGGTTGATCTTGATATCCTTCTTGGCAACGGATGCCGAA
>JBILMW010000100.1:0-9657 GCA_044375335.1 Terrimicrobiaceae bacterium
TTATGAAAATCCTGATTTTACACGACCCATGCAAACAACTCAATATTTTACTTGCTATGTAGCAAGCAAAATTTCTTTAAGTTGTTGATAAATAAGAGACGAAATTTTTCGAAAAGGGAAGTTAGGTTACGAATCGCGCTGCCGCGCGGGGCGCGAAAGAGGGGAGCATGGTCGTCCCGACCGTGAAGGACACTGGCTTAGCAAGCTCTTCGACGCCCGCGATCCGTCATTTATTTCCGAATCCTGAAGGCGTCTGTTTGTTTCTCAATGTCGTCTTCCTTCATAATAAAAGGAATGCCTTTGAGCCACAGGCGGAGGGCTTCCCAGTGGATGAGGAAGATGATTTTGAGGGTGACGAGCGGAAATGCGAGCGTGAGGCGAGCGAGGTTGGAGGTGGTGAGTTCTGTCCGCTTGCCGGTGAGGGTGCTGATGAGGGTTTTTTGGTCGCCTTGGTAGTTGTCGATGGCGATGTGGAGGTTTTGGCCGGGGATTTTGAATCGGAAGTCAAATGCGAGGTCGAGCGGGGAGAAGGGGGAGACATAGTAGTTTTTCGGCACCCGGATGTGGAAGCCATTGCCAGACTCGTCGAGCGGGACGAGGTAGGGCTTGAGTTCGCCGAAGGTGTTGCCGACTTGAACGACGGATGTGAGCGGGCGGTTTTCTTCGTCGAAGCAGAAAAAAATCGAGATCGGGTTGAAGGTGTAGCCGAGCATGCGGGGGAGTGTGAGCAGGCGGATGCGGGCGGGACGCTCGGTGATGTTTTGCGTTTGGAGAAAGGTCTCAAGATTGGCGCGGAGGCCGCGTGAGTGGAATTGGAAGTAGTCTTCGTTGCGGAGCGAGTAGAGATTCGGTTCCTCCGCGCTGAAGATCGGCACGGCGCGGGTGAGCGAGGGGATTTCGTCGAGGTCGAGAAGGAAGAGGAAAATCCGGTAAACGAATTCGTGCGGCTTGGGGTGCAGTCTGCGGTGCATCACAGTGCACTCGTAGAGGCAGGATGCCGCAGGCTCGTTCATTGGCCGAGGAGCGGGCGCAGCACTGCGGCGAGGTCCACGGCGGAGCTGTAGGCGTCCTCGTGAAACCCATGCCGGAAGTAGCTTCCGCAAAAGAAAATTCGTTGCCGAGGCGAGCGGGTGTTCAGCGTCGGGAGTTCGCGCTGCGCTTCCATGGCGCGCAGTGTGTAGACGGGGTGCTCGTAGCCGGTTTGGTAGAGAATGGTCTCGGGGCGGATCTTGTCGGCGCCATTCACGGAGACAAAGTAGTCGCGGGTTTTGCTGACGCCTTGCAGGGCGTTCATCCAATAGTGCGTCGTCGCCTCGCGGTCGCCGTGGGCATCCTGCTCGACCCGGTAGTTCCAGGACGCCCAGGCGCGGCGGATGCGTGGCATCACAGACTGATCCGTATGAAGCGTGGCGGTGTTTTTTTGATATCCGAACGCGCCCAGCAGGCGGCTTTGGGCTTCATCGGGCGCTGCCAGCATGGCGAGGGCCTCGTCGGCATGGGCGGCGATGATGACGCGGTCGAACTCGAGCAGTGTTCCATCCTCGATGCGGACGGTGGCCGAGGTTTCGGATTCCTTCACTTCGACGGCTTTGGAGGGAAGTTGGACGGGTCGAAGGTGGGTGAGGAGCTTGTCTCTGTAGCTCCGCGAGCCTCCGCTGACGGTGAACCATGGGTGGTGGGTCGTGACACCGAGAAATCCGTGGTTTTGAAAAAAGCGGATGAGGCTCAATGCAGGGAAATCGAGCATCTGGCGCGGATCGGTGGACCACACCGCAGAGCTCATCGGGATGAGGTAGAGGTTGAGGAAATCGACGCCCAGCCCGTGCTTGTTCACAAATTCGCCAACGGTGCAGTTCAGCGAGTCGGGTTTTTCCAGAAGTGCGCGGGCGACTCGGAAGAAGCGCAGGATTTGAAAAACGAGGGCGTGGAAGCGTGGGTTGAGAATGTTGCCGCGCTGGGCGAAGAGTTTGTCGAGCCCCATGCCATTGTATTCGAGGCCGCTCGGCACGTGCTGGACGCTGAAGGACATTTCCGAGGGCTTTGTCTCGACGCCAAGTTCCTCGAAGAGCCGCACAAGATGGGGATAGGTGGCATGGTTGAAGACGATGAATCCTGTATCGATCGGAATTTCCTGTCCATTTTCCTCGACCGTCACGGTGTTTGTATGTCCGCCGGGTCGGGCCTCGCGTTCGATGAGTGTGATATCGGCGTGGTTGCGGAGTTGCCACGCTGCGCCCATGCCGGCGATGCCGGAGCCAATGATGCCGATGCGCTCTCTCACTGCGGAGCGGATTGGTTCACCCCGGATTCGGAATAGACGCGGGCGGGGACGCCTTTGATGTTCCAGACAAGACCCAATGCGCCAAGAGCCCGGATCACATAGTAGGATATGTCGATCTCCCACCAGTAAAAGCCCTGCCGCGCGGAGGCCTGGAAGTGGTGGTGGTTGTTGTGCCAGCCCTCACCGAGTGTCAGGAGCGCGAGAAGCAAGCTGTTCCGGCTGTCATCACCCGTATCGAAGCGTTTTTTTCCGAAGCAATGGGTGAGGGAATTGATCGTGCAAGTGGCATGGAACAAAACCGTGGTGCTGATGAAAAATCCCCAGACGACCATTTGCCATGGCGAGGTTCCAAGTCCAGGTGCAAAGGCTTCCAGCGCGGCTCCGAAGCCGTAGAGGCCGACAAATAAAAGTGCCGGCCCGATCAAGTCGAAGCGGTTCAGGAAAACCAGCTCGGGATATTTTGCGAGATCCTTCACGCGGTCGTAGTCGGTGGGAAAATTCCTGCTGCTCGTCAACCAGCCGATGTGGGACCAAAGGAAACCCTTCATGCCGGGGGAGTGAACATCGTGCTCGTCATCCGAGTGCCTGTGGTGGTGGCGGTGCACGGAGGCCCACCAGAGAGGGCCGCGCTGCACGGCGGTGAGGCCAAACAGGGCGAAGAGGAATTGGGTGATCCGCGAGGTGTGGTAGGCGCGGTGGCAGAAGTAGCGGTGATAGATGGCAGTCACCGCGAACATGCGGGTGAAATACAGCACTGCGGCGGTGATAACAGCCGCCCAGCTCCAGCCTGTCCAGATGACTCCGAGGCAGCCGAGATGCAGGATGATAAAAGGAACCGCCCGCGAGAACTCGAAGCGCTCCGGCATTTCCCGCACCTTCTCGGCACCGTCGGGAAAATAGTCCGAGTCGATGGCGCGGATGAAAGGTGCGAACAATTTCTTTAAGACGGGCATGGGAATCAATCCTCTGCGATGCCCAGCAAATCAAGGATGCGGTTCAGGTCGTCCGTTCCATAGTATTCGATCTGGATGTGACCCTTCTTTTCGGAGTGGTTCACTTGCACGCGGGTGGCGAGTCGGTGGGTAAGGAGGTTTTGGACGCGTTGAATGGCGGGAGCGGGTTCGGTGGTCACTCCAGTGCCGTTGCGGCGTGGCCGGGTGATGCCGGTATCCGCCAACTTTTGCGCGGCCATTTTTTCCGCTACTCGCACGGAGAGGCTTCCCCGGACGATCTGGTCGGCGAGCCATTTCTGTTCGCTGTGGTTTTTCAGCGAGAGGAGGACTTTGGCATGTCCCACGGAAATTCGGCCGTGTTTGAGGAGGGATTGTGCGTCCGGTTCCAAATCGAGAAGTCGCATGGCGTTCGCGACCGAGGCCCGGCTTTTGCCGACGCGGCGGGAGATTTCCTCCTGCGTGAGGCTGAATTCCTGATGCAGCCTGGCGTAGGCGGCTGCTTCTTCGATCGGATTCAGGCCTTCGCGTTGGAGGTTTTCGATGAGGGCGAGTTCCAGCACCTCACGGTCGCTGGCTTCGCGAACAATGACGGGGACATCCGCGAGACCAACTTCTTTTGCAGCCCTCCAGCGGCGCTCACCGGCGATGAGTTCATAGACTCCATTCGCCTGTCGGACGATGAGGGGTTGGATGATGCCGCGCTCGCGGATGCTCTCGACCAGCTCGTGCAATTGATCCGAGGAAAAATCCAGACGCGGTTGAAGCGGGCTGGGGGAGATGCTTGCAAGCGGGAGCCTTTGGATTCTCTCGCCGTGTTCTTCAATTGGAGCCGGACTGGCCACGCGCTTGTTGATGAGTGCGCCGAGGCCCTTGCCGAGTGCTTGCTTTGCCATGGACGCGGAGCCTAAACATGGAGCCCGTCGCCGACAAGTAGAAGGCGCGTTTCATTTTTTCAAAACAGGCCCAATGCCAAAAATACTTAGCCGTCTTCAGCTCTGGGAGGATTCCTCGCCGCGCACACCTGCGAGGCAGATGGCGTGCGACGAGGCACTGTTGCATTTTTGCGAGATGCCGGTTTTGCGAGTCTATCGCTGGGCTGCACCTGCGGTGACATTTGGATACGCACAGAGGCTTGCGGCGGTTGAGCCTTTGGCGCGCAGGTTGCCCGTCATGCGTCGATGGAGTGGCGGGGGAATGGTTTTTCATGGCAGCGATGTCACGCTGGCGCTTGTCATTCCCGCTTCCGAGGCGGCGGCATCGGGCAGTTCGCGGGACATTTACAGTGCGATTCATGAGGGTCTGCTTTCGGCGATTCAAAAGACACTCCCGGATGCGCGTCTGGTGCTCCCCGAGGAATGCCGATGCGGGCCTGTTTGTTTTGAGAGCCCCGTTGCTTTTGACATTATCGCCGGCGCCTCGAAAATCTGTGGCGGAGCGCTCCGGCGCTCGAAAGCCGGTGTTCTCTATCAAGGTTCGCTTCACCTCCCGGGCGCGGTTCCGCTTGAACTCGCCAACTCGCTTTCTGCGGAAGTTTCCCGCTTTGAAAACTCCACCTCACTGGAGCCACTCATCGCAGATCTTTCTTCGAGCAAATACGAAACCCCAGCGTGGTTGGCGATGCGCTGAGTGATATGAGGAGATCAAAGTCCCAAACTCTATGGCAATAATCGGCATCACCGGCGGCATAGCCTCGGGCAAATCAACTTTCAGCCGCGCCTTGGCTGAAATCCTGGGGGCGAGCATTTTCGACTCCGACGCCTGTGCCCGCGAACTCCTTGATTCCGACCCAACCGTGCGCGAAGCCGTGATTCGCGACATCCTGCCCACGGCGTATCGAGCGGATGGAACGCCGGACCGTGCCGCCATTCGGGCCCTTGTTTTTTCAGACCCTGCAGCCAAAGCCCGACTTGAAGCGATTCTCCATCCCCTCGTTCGCGCCCGGAGGGAGGCTCTGGCGGAGCATGCTCGAGCAGAGGGGTGCGACCTGCTTGTGGACATTCCACTCCTTTTCGAAACCGCCGCCTCGTCCGGTTTTGATCTCGTAGTTACAGTCGCCTGCTCCTTGGAAATTCAAACCCGCCGCGCCATGTCGAGAGGCCTCCTGCTGTCCCAAGTCGAGCAAATCGTCGCCTCGCAATGGCGCAACGCGCAAAAAATCGCCCAGTCGGATTTTCTCATTTGGAATGACGGTTCCCTCCGGATGCTTCAGGCGCAGGCGGAGGAACTGGCTTCACGCTTGGAATCGAGGGCGCTAAAAATAAAGCCTTCGGTTTCTTGACATCCTTGCCTCACTCGATAGTTTCTCCCCTCCGTTCACAAAATTGATCCTATGGCATTCACAGAAGTCATTCTTACCGCAAATATTCCCAAGCTCGGCGCAGAGGCCGACATCGTCAAAGTCCGCCGTGGCTTCGCCCGCAACTTTCTTTACCCTCAAGGCAAGGCCCTTGAGATCACTGCCGGTTCCCTCCGTCAGATCAACCATCTCAAAGCCAAGCGCGCCGAGCGTGAGGCCCGCGAGGTGACCGCTGCCGAGGAAATCGCTTCCAAGATTAACAAGCTCTCGATCAGCTTCACGCTGGATGCCGGCGCAACAGGTAAGGCCTTCGGTTCTGTCACTGCGAAAGACATCCATGACCGCATTACTGCCGATCTCAAACTCGAAGACCTTCCCAAGCACGCTGTCGTTCTTGAGAAGGCCATTAAGGAAAGCGGCGCTCACACTGTGGCCGTCAAGCTCCACCCTGATGTCACAGCAAACCTCAAGATTGAGGTTAAGGTGAACGCTCCCGCAGTCGAGGAATCGACCGAGGCAGCTCCGGAAAAGAAATATCGCCGTAAAGTCACCACCGAGGCCTGATTTTTCGGCCCCGCGTAATCATTTCAAATTCACCATGAGGCCGTGCGTGGAAGTTATCTTTCCGTCCGGCCTCATTCTTTTCCCCAAGCTCTTAAGTTTTTCCTGATTGACCATGTCCTCCACTCCTGAACAAAACGCCGGCGCGCCTTCTTCAAATGGCGATGCGGCAGGCAAGGGTCGCGGAAAAAAGAAGCCTGATTACCAACAGCGCGGAGCGGCCTATCTTCCAGACGCCCGTCGTCCGCTACCGCAGAGTCTCGATGCCGAGAAGGGGCTCCTCGGCTCGATTCTGCACTCCGCCACGGCGTTGGACGACACCATGGCGCAGATGGAGGCGCGGCACTTCCATCTGCCGGCCCACCAGAAAATTTTTGAGCTCTTGGTCGAGATGCGAAATGGCGGGAAGCCGATCGACCTGATCGCGCTCACCCAGACGCTCGAGGACAGGCGCATGCTCGACGAGGTCGGTGGCGCGGTTGCGATCACCGAGCTTTTTACTTTCGTCCCGACGGCTGCGAATGCCGATTACTACCGCGAGATCATTCTCGAAAAATATCTCCTCCGTCGCGTCATCACGACCTGCACCGAGTATGTCGCCCGTGCCCACGACGAGCAGGGTGATGTGAGAATTCTCCTCGACGAGGTCGAGGCCCGCGTGCTCGAAATTGGCGAGCAGCGCTTCCAATCCATCATGCCCACCATGAAGCAGATGGTGAGCGACGCCATCGACAATATCGAGAAGCTCTCGCGCTCAGGGGGCGGCATTACCGGCCTCCCGACCGGATTCCACGAACTCGACCGCATGACGAGTGGCATGCACGAGGGGGAGATGTTCGTCATCGCCGCGCGTCCCTCCATGGGCAAGACCGCGCTCGCCATGAATATCGCCGAACATGTGGCGATCGATGCCGGCAAGCCCGTCGCTGTTTTTTCCCTGGAAATGGGCGCTCAGCAGCTCGTGCAGCGTCTCCTTTGCTCCAGGGCGAGGGTGAACGGCTCCAAGCTGCGTGATGGCTTCATCGCCAATCGCGAAATGACGAATCTCATCAACATCGCCGGCCAGCTCTCCAAGGCGAAAATCTTCGTCGATGACACCCCCGGCCTCAGCATTTTGGAACTCCGCGCCAAGGCCCGCCGTCTGCACAACCGCGAAAAAATCCAGCTCATCGTCATCGACTACCTCCAGCTCCTGCGATCCGGTTCCCGCCGCGCTCAAGAGAACCGCCAGATCGAAATTCAGGAAATCTCCTATGGCATCAAAGCCCTCGCCAAGGAACTCAAGCTCCCCGTGATCGTCCTCGCCCAGCTGAACCGAAATCCCGAGCAGCGCACTGGCTCGAGCGCCGGTCGCCCCCGCCTCAGCGATCTCCGCGAATCTGGCACTATCGAGCAGGATGCCGACATCGTCGGACTCCTCATCCGCGATAAATACTACGCTGAGGACGAGGAGGCCAAAAAAGAAGCTGCAGGCAAAGCCACACTCATCATCGCCAAACAGCGAAACGGCCCAACCGGCGATGTGCCGCTGACCTTCCTCGAGGAATACACCCGCTTCGAAGACGCCGCCGTCGAGCGCACAGAGCCGCAATAAAGGCCCCCCCCAGCTACCGCCGGAAAGGCACATTTTTCCCACCCATTTTCTTTTTGCCCGCTTAGCGTTTCCTTGAGCTTAAATTAGCGTTAGCTTAAAAATCGATAAACCTCTCCCCCTCCTAGCTCTCTGTGTCCTCTGTGGTCAATCTCTTCAGAGGTCATCAAGTCGCCAAAAAGTTGGTTCGGGAATTGCTGTGAGTTCAGTAACCACTTTTTTCCAAAAAATCATGAGCCAAGAAGAAATTGCCTCTCGCATTCAGGAAGCCTTCGCCCTCCTGGATATCGGTCTCGAAAAAGAGTCCGAACAAATGATCCAGGGACTCCTCGCGCAGGCCCCCACTGCCGAAGTCCACTCGGCCGCCATTTATATTTTTAACCGCCTCGGCCGCTTCATCCGCGCTTCGGTGTCGGCTGATATTCTGCTCGACCAAAAAAAGCCCCTCCCTCCGGAAGAGCTTTTCCGAATCGCCCTCGCCTTCAATTTTTCCGGACGCCTCCAAGAGGCCTACGATATCGAGAAATCCATCGCCCCGGAAAACAACGAGCAGTCCCTCGTTCGCCTCTACGGCCTGGCATGCAAAGCCAATCGCCTAGGCCGTCACGCCGAGGCCCTCATCCACATGCTCGGCTGCTTCTCGTTCCAGAACACCGAGGCGGGGGATGCCCACCGGAAAATCTTCCTCGATAGCGAGCTCTCCTCGCTCTGGGAAAAAATCCCGTCCATCCCGCTCACGCTTCGTCAGGCCATGCGCTACTGCGATTTGCCTTTCGATGAAATCCTGGCGCTCAACGAGAGCGTGTTGCCGCTCCGCTGTGTGGATCAATTGGATATCTACGCCATGCCGCCGAAGTTCCACGCGCTGCTGCATCCCGTTTACGCCACCTGTTTCGAAGTTGCCCCCGCCGCCGAAGCCGCCAATCCGGCGCTGGCGGCCGAGTTCGCCGACTGGCAGGGTGCTGTCGTGGCTCCGCGCCTCGAAGCCTTTCGTGCGCTCCGCGACCGCATCGCATCCATGGTCTTGGATCAACAGCTCACCTTCGCGAAATTCCAAGCCTCCAAAGGCCGCTTCGGCTGCGCCCGCAACCACCTCGTTTGCCACCTGCTTCAAACTCCAGGAGCCAGTCTTGCAAACCTTCCCGAGATTCCGCTTCTGCGTCCGCTCATCGAGGAATTCCGCGCCCAGGAAGCCGAATGCCCCGAGTCGTTCCGCACCCTTATTTCGTGGGCATACCGCGAGGAGCCTGAAAAATTCCTCCGTGATATTCTGCCCGAAATGCCCGTTGTGAACCGCACCTCCGGCTACGCCCTTCTGGCTGCCGGTTGCATGCACTACCGCCTCGGCGATACCGCCGCTGCTATTGAGAGTTGGTCCGCCTGCGCCCGCAAGTGGCCCCTCGATGACGCCCCCATCATGAACGCCGCCATGCTCCTCAGCGGTGAAAAACGCTGGGACGAAGCCACGCAACTCATCAATCGCCTGCCCGACGAGTGCATGAAATCCATGCTCTGGAAACGCGCGCACAACGCCATCAGCGAACGCCGCGCCTTCTCACTTAGCAGCAAAACAAATCCCACGCCCCGCATTCCAACACCCACTTTTGGAAATCTCTACTCCGGCGCTGACGAGGAATTCCTTGTCGAGCACAAGCAATTCACGCCCATCGTTTGCTGAGAGTTCGCTCTCGCGGATAGTTGCTCCCTATGGGCAGCGTCTCGCCTTTCGCGATTGACGCTGCCTCTCCCGCCATTTTTAATACGTTTCCCCGTCCGGAACATCAAAAACAACTCTACAATAAAACAACATGGTTAAAATCGGTATCAACGGCTTCGGACGCATTGGGCGCATGGTCTTCCGTGCGGCGGTTAAAAATTTCAGCAAGGACATTCAAGTTGTCGGCATCAACGATCTTCTTGAACCCGAGTATCTCGCTTACATGCTCAAATACGACTCGGTTCACGGTCGCTTCGA
>JBILMW010000265.1:0-2575 GCA_044375335.1 Terrimicrobiaceae bacterium
CCGTGGTTCCGCCGGCAGAACGCGATGGGCGCATGAAAGCCCAGCTCGGTCTCAAACCGCATCGCGTACAGGTCCTTTTCGATGGTCGACAGGCTGATGGCTCCTCCTCCGGCATCGCCGTACAGGGCCTCCTCACAGGCCTCGCGCAGGTCCTCTTTCGTCGGATAGGGGCGCGCGGTGTTCGTCAAACACCGGTCGATGATGCGGTACCGCAGGAGGGCGTACTTGTTGAACGGCATGGCGTCAGGTGAACTGTGCGAGGACCGCTTCGATCCACCGGGCTGCCGCCACGGCGAGCGGGAGCACCACGAGGGCGGGCAGCAAGTCCGCCATCCGGAACGACCGCACCCCGACGAGATCGAGGCCCAGCGCCACCAGCAATATCCCACCCACCGACGAGAACTCAGCGGCGGTCGCGGGGTCCATTTGGCCTCCGGCGGCCGCGAAGGCCGCCGTGAGCGCCCCCTGCAGCACCAGCACCCCCGGCGCTGCCCACAGCACCCCCCGCCCGAATGCGGCCGCGAGGAACGCCGCCGCGATGCCGTCCATCGTGCCCTTCACCAGCAGCACGCCCGGCTCCCCGTGCACACCGTCTTCCATGCAGCCGATGACGGTCATCGACCCCGCGCAAAAGAGGACCATCGCCTTCAGGAATCCGTTGTCTGCGCCTCCGGCCGAATCGCCCGCCCAACGGCTCGAGAGCGCGTCCAACCGCCGCTGCACCCCCAACGCACTGCCTAACAGGATGCCCACGAAACACGCGAAAAACACCGCGAGCGGCTGCTGCATCCCGGCCACCATCCGAATCCCGAGCCCGAGCGTGAACAGTCCGGCTGCTAAGAAGGCGGCATCCTTGCCCGACTCCGTCAGCCGACCGCGAAACGCCAGTCCCACCGCGGCTCCCAGCGCCACGGCTCCTGCGTTGTACAGCGTCCCGACCATGGGACGAAAGTACACCTCACTCGTGCGATCCGAAGTGCAGGCCCACGGTCACCGCTCCGACGTTGTTTTCCAGTTCGCCTTCGAAGAACGGCAGCATGGGCACTTCCACTACTAGTGAGACGTGCTTGAACCCCGCTTGAATCCGTCCTGAAGCGGCGAATCGGTTGACGCCGAAGCCCTTGTACTTTTCTTTCCAGTCGCCCCCGACCGCGTCTTCGTAGACGCGGCGGTAGCTGCTGTAGAGCTTCACGCCGCCGACGATTCCCGCAGCGAGGTGGAAGCCTTCGCCGGACGTTTTCGAGGTGTGTACATCGAGCAGCAATGGAACGCGCACCCAACCGGCCCGCAATGCGTGTCGCCGCATGTTGAGCGAGTCGACGGCCACGGCCTCGAGCCCAGTGGTGGCCGCGGCATCGGCGTAAGCCAGTTTGACGCCGTCCTCGACTCCCACCCGCCAGAGGTCCATGCCGAAGCCCGTCGTCAAGCCGAAGCGCTCGCCGATGAGCTTCGCACGGTATTCGATGGGGTTCAACTCCATGCGCCAATTCGACCCGATCCGGTCGTCCGCCAGAGACCAAGCCGCGGGGGTTCCCCATCCCGACACCTCGGGCAGGCCCGGCGCGATGGCGTTGGGGGACGTGTAAAACAGCCCCGTTCCGAATGAGATGCCCTTCCAAAGTCCACGGATGCCCTCTTCGTCGTCATCGCACGAGGAATCGTCTTCGAGGGGGATCTTGAATTCCCACTCGAACTCGCCATCCACATCTGTTTCGATGTTTGTGAAGGCAGCTTCTAAACCCATTTCCAGCTCCTCAAGCATGTCTTCCATGTCCTCGAGCCCTTCGAGGTCCATCTCGATTTGGATTCCCTTGCCGAGCGTCGAATCCACCTGAACCACCAACATGTCCCCCTCGCCGTCCCGCATGCGGATGACAATGCGCTTCTCAATGCGGAGGGTATCAAGGTTTTCGATGGTCACTGCCGTTGTGGTGTCCGCAGACAGGGCCTGTGCCGGTAAGGCGAAAGGAGTGGGGAGGGCTGCCGCCGGGGCAGCCCAAACGCCCGCGGCACTCAGCATGCCGCAAAGGGTACGTGTCAGTTTCATGGTTCTTCAGTTATTGTTCGTTCGAAATCTGTCATCGCCAGCACCTCCAATCCGCCGAGGTACACCACCATGATGCCCTCGGCCTCTTCCGCCCGCTTCCATCCAAACCTTCCCCCCGTCCGCTCCACGGCCCGTTCCCCTAGTTGCGCAAACCAGTAGCTGGCTGCGGCGCGCAGCTGGTAGAGGGGTTGAGGTTGAGGTTGAGGTTGAGGTTGAGGTTGAGGTTGAGGTTGAGGTTGAGGTTGAGGTTGAGGTTGAGGTTGAGGTTGAGGGGTGAGGGATGAGGGATGAGGGGTGAGGGGTGAGGGATGAGGGGTGAGGGGTGAGGGTTGAGATTGCGGGGCTTCTTCTCCATCCCTCATCTCTGCGATCTCAGTGCTGGCGTAGCCGGCCCCCTGTTTCCTCAAGCTGGCGGAGCTAGCGCCCTCATCCATCATCTCTGCGATCTCAGTGCTGGCGTAGCCGGCCCCCTGTTCCCGCAAGCTGGCGGAGCCAGCGCCCTCATCCCTCATCCCTGCAATCTCAGTG
>JBILMW010000101.1:0-9562 GCA_044375335.1 Terrimicrobiaceae bacterium
TCTATTTTCTCTTCAAATCCACCGTGCGTTTGGCACTGGTGTTGATTTTTGTCGGCATTCCCGCCGCCGTTTACTATCAGCGCGTCCACGGGATCGGCTTCGGAGCCAAGGAGGCGCTCGGCCAGGCACTAAGCAGTCCCACACTGGAAGTCGGCATAGGCCACCTGTCGATCAATCCGTTTCTGGGCCTAGTGGCGAGGGATGTCCGGGTCCGAGAGCGGGGCAATGACTCCAACACGCTGGCATCGATCAACCAGGTTGCCATCTCGGTAAGCCTTGGCGAACTCATGCAGAGGCGTGTCGTGGTCGACAGCCTGTCGCTGAGATCGGCGGACGCCTCGATTCCACTGCCAAGGTCTACTGACGGCCAACGGGTCGAAATCAAAGACATCCATGCCGAAATCATTGTCCTCGGTGCCGGCATGCGTGTGAGTTCCTTCGAGGGCACAGTGTCAGGGATCAAGGTCCGCCTGAACGGCGAGGTGCAAAACCCCTTCGACTTGCGACTGCCCGAGAATCCCGTGCCGGCGGAACAGAATCAACAAAATCCTCCCTTTGAAAAAATCCTCCGCTGGCTTGCGGAGACCTCCTTTGCTCGCGGGGAGCCTGTCATCAGCGCAAGATTCACAGTCGATGCCGCTGATCCCTCAACGCTGGCATTTCCAGACTTCTCGATCACCTGCCCGCAGATCGAACACAAGGCAATGGTTTTCTCGAACATCAAAATTCAGGGTGATTTTCTGGATGGCAGGGTTCGCCTTCCGATCATTGAGATCCACGACGCGAGTGGACTACTGCAAGCCTCGGGGGAATGGGAGCGCGCCACCTCAATCGCGATGCTTTCCATTCGATCCAACCTCAACCCGGCACCAATACTGGCGACTGTCATGGGTCCCGAAAAAAACAAGGACCGCCCGCATTTTCAGGGAGTCCCTGAACTGGAGGCGGAGGTCACGGCAGACTTCACAAAGCCCAACGCCGGGCTGCGGGTCATCGGCAATTTTCTGGCGCCGAACCTTCAGTTTAAAGGAATGGAATTTCGCGAATTGGGTTTCGGTTTTGCATGGGCGGATCAACGCCTTCATGTGCGCGATATTTCGTTTGCAGCAAAGCGCGGGACCTTTTCCGGCAACCTTTGGATTGCTCCGGGAGACTATCGTCTGCAGGCGCGAACCTCGATTCCCCCGACCGATTTGAGCCCGCTTTTGGACGGCCCGACGCGGGAATTTTTGGACAAGATGCAAATCGCCGACCTGCCAGACATTCAGATTTCGCTCCGCGCGCCGAAATTGGATTTCGCGCTCATGAAAGGAACGGGGCACCTGAAACTTGGACGCACCGCCATGCGCGGCGCCTGGATCGACTCGGGAACGGCCGATCTTGTGATTGCTGACAGTTGTGTGAGCTACAAAAACATCGTCATCACCACCGGCCCGGGCAAAGGCACGGGTTCATTTGACTACGATGTCGGCAGGCAGGAGGTGCGCCTTGAAAATATCCGTTCCACACTCATTCCCTATGATGTGCTGATGTGGATCGATCCCAAAATCGCGAAGACAATCAGCCCATACCGCTTTCGCTCGAATCCGAATGTGGCGGTTCAAGGCAAGGTTCACATGCGACTGGCGACGAAGAATAATTTATCGATCCAAGTCGAGTCCCCTGCCGGGATGGATTACGATCTGCTCGGCAAGACGCTCTCGTTCGGAAAAACATCGGCAAAAGTCCTTGTGATCGGAAGCAAGGTCGATGCCCGAGTGACACGCGCCCCGCTGATGGGCGGGGAGGTCACGCTAAAAGCGGATGTCTCGATCGACCCCAAGTCGCCGTTTTTCACAGCGGATGTCCAATTGGAGCGGGTGAATTTTTCAAAACTCACGAAGCTCTACTTCAACTACGACGACTCGAAGGGCGTGGTCAGCGGAAGGTATAATTTCAAAACCAAAATGGGAGAGGAGGAGTTCATGACAGGAAATGGCAGCATTCGTATCGAAGACGGGAATGTGTTTGCGATTCCCACGCTCGGCCCCTTTTCAAGCATCATTGGAGCCATTCTGCCCGGCGTGGCCTACAATACGGCCCGCCTTGCCACGGCGGACTTCACAGTCGCCAACAAGAAGGTCAGCACGAAAAACATCGAAATTGTCGGCAGCGGCTTCTCGATGTTCGGCGATGGCGACATCTATTTCCTCACAGGCAAACTCGACATGGACATGAGACTCAATGCGCAGGGCGTGCCTGGCATCGTGTTTTTTCCGGTGAGCAAACTTTTCGAATACCACTCGGACGGCACTTTTTCAGACCCGCGTTGGTCTCCAAAAATCATTCCACGCATTCCCGTTTTTGGTGGCGCAAAAAAGCCGGAGGACAAGATCCCATGAAGACCGCAAGCACGAATGCCGCCAAGGATCTCTACAAGGAAGTGCGCCGCCTTGGCTGGCAGCAAATTTGGAGCAATCATGTGCCGGAGTTCAACCGCGAGACACCGGGTTCTAAAACAAGGAATGCCGGGCTCGTGCGCGCCGTCGGCGTGGTTTTCTTGGAAAGCGGCTCGCCATCTCAAAAAGCCGAAGTTGCGGCCTGGCTTCGGTCGCTCTTGAAGGACCCGGATGAAAAAATCCGCCGCTACGCCATGGCTGCACTTCCCAAGATCGGAGCGGAGGCGCCGGACGAGGAAGCCTTGATCGAGCTGCTCCAGAGGGACAATCCCGCAGAGCGGGAGAGAAAATATCTGGCTCGCGCCTTGGATAAAATCGGCAGAAAAGCCACTTTGGATGTCGCTGACAAACTTCCAGTCCAAACCGCCTTGAAAGTGAAAGCCAGCATCGCCCGGGAAGAGTCGCCATCGACGATTCGCTTGGACGAAAAGATCGAGAAGGTTGCCGGCCTCCAAATCCAGTTGCGCAGCCGCCGGGGACTTGAGGGATTTATCAGGCAAGAACTGGAATCATCGCCGAAAATGAGGTCTCTTTTTACAGTCAAATCCACTCGACCTGGGTTGGTGGAACTCTCCCCCCTGGCCGACTTCAGCCTCTCTGATTTACTTACCCTGCGGTGCTTTGGAACACTGGCTTTTGTTCTCGGAAAGATTCTGAGACCTGATGCCGCACCAATCGCAAAGGTTCTCACCGCCTCCTCTCACCTTCTTCAAACACTCACGCAGGGAAGCCTCCGCTATCGACTCGAGTTCCCATCCCTCGGCCACCAGCGGGCACTTGTTCGTGAGATCGCCAATCGCGCCTACGCGTTGTGTCCCGACCTTTTGAACGACGCCCGAAGCGCTCCCTGGGCGGTTGAGATTCACCCGTATGACGGCCAATTCCTTGTGGAACTCCGTCCAAGGCTTTCGCCCGACCCCCGTTTTTCCTATCGCAGGCTTGATGTTCCAGCGGCCTCGCATCCACCGCTTGCCGCCTGCATGGCGCGGCTGGCGGGAAATTCAGGCAAGGATGTCGTCTGGGATCCCTTCTGCGGATCGGGTTTGGAATTGATCGAACGCGGCCTACTCGGAGGCGTGCGGAAGCTCTTGGGGTCTGACCGGAGCGCCGCTGCGATTGATATCGCCAAGTCCAACCTTGCGGCGGCTACCCTTCGCGTGGAGGCGGATTTTTTCCATGGAGATTTCCGGGATGCCGACCTCGCATCAAACTCGATAAGCCAGATCATCACGAATCCTCCCATGGGTCGCCGGGTTCCCATTCCCAACCTTGCCGGACTCATTGGCGATCTTTTGGAGACTGCCGCCAGAGTCCTCCAACCGGGAGGCGTTCTTGTTTTTGCAAATCCGCTCTCCATCCGCCCATCAGACGCCCGGCTCAAGCTCGACATGAAACAGCGCATCGATCTTGGAGGCTTCGATGTTCAACTTGAGCGCTATATCAAAATCCATCGGTGAGCTTTTTAAATTCCATTTCCAAAATTCTCTTCGCGGTGATGCTCGCATGGCCTGCGGGAGCATACGCTGGAGAACAAGCGGAGGTTTTTTATGCGATGGAAACCTCGTCCCTCGGGCCGCGCCGCACTCCGAATCCCGCAGTCGTGCGCCGAATGGTTGATAATCTAGTCTGCGCAGCCACCGGCAAACCCACTCCGGCAACTGCCTGGGCTTCCCTCGTGAAACCAAGCGAGCGGGTGGGTATAAAAGTCGCCGCCTCCGGTGGCCCTGTAAGCGGGACGCATCCAGCCGTGGTAAAAGCCATCGCCTCGGGGCTTGTTTCCGCTGGCGTCCAGCCCGCGAATATCATCGTCTGGGATCGCAACCTCGACGACCTCCTTGCCGCTGGCTACTCGCGGAATGATCCACTTTACCGTTTAAGATGGGTCGATACGGCGACAGGCTATGACAAGAAATCCCAGGTCACCGCACCCGTCATTGGCCGATTGATCTACGGCGACAGCTCATTTGGCGACCGCAAGGGTTCCCGCATGGAGGACCTCCTGATCGGCGGAGAGCAGCTCAGCAGCACGAGCTACTACGCCAAGGTTCTAAGTCAGGAAGTGGACAAGGTCATCAATGTCCCCTCCCTCACAGATAGCTTTCTAACCGGCGTAAACGGGGCGCTGGCGAACATGACACTCCCGAATCTCGACAACTGGCGGCGCTTTACCCGCTCGCCGGATTTCGGCGATCCCTACATGGCGGAAATCTACGCGGATGCCATGATCCACGGCAAAGTCGTTCTCACGATCCTTGACGCGCTGGTGCTCCAATATGCCGGCGGACCCTTCCCAAATCCTGGATTTCTCGTCGACCACCATACCATTTTTGTGAGCAAGGACCCCGTGGCAATTGATGCCACGGCCATGCGTTTGCTCAATGAAAACCGGACTCCCTCCCGGCTTCCCACGCTTGATAAAATGACGCTTTGGCTCGAAAGCGCCTCTGCGATCCAACTTGGCAAGAACCGCGAGGAGGACATCAAACTCATCCGTGTCGGAGCGCGACCGGAGCCGCCTGCAGGCTTCAAGCCCTCCCCTCCGCAAAATCCCGCGCCACGCTGATGTGGAACTCCACCCCCGCGCAGATTCCCTTCGCCTCGCTGAACCTGCCGGATCTCTGGCAGCAGGATGCGGTGCGGCATCTGAAGGGCGGGAGTGATGTCATTATTGATGCCCCAACTGGTGCCGGGAAGACGCGGGTATTTGAACTTTTTTTGAAAACACCGGAGGCCGCCCGACTGGGACAGGCCGTTTACACAGTCCCGACCCGCGCCCTTGCAAACGACAAATGGCGTGAGTGGAAATCCCTCGGATGGAATGCCGGCATCGCCACAGGCGATATCGCGGAGAACCTTCAAGCTCCCGTGCTGGTGGCAACGCTGGAAACCCAGCGCGAGCGCATTCTCAGTGGAAACTCCCCGGGATTTCTCATTCTGGACGAATACCAGATGCTTGCCGACGCCCAACGGGGACTGAATTACGAGATGGCCACGGCGCTGCCGCAGCCTTCAACGCGTCTACTGCTCTTGAGTGGAAGTGTGAGGAATCCCTCGGATATTGCGGAGTGGTTGAAAAGACTCGGGCGGCGTGTGGAGTTGATCCAAGTCCGGGAGCGCCCGATTCCCTTGGACGAATTTCCAGTCGAGAACCTCCCTCGCATCCCGGACTCGGTGCATGGCTTCTGGCCACGGGTAGCTGTGGCCGCGCTCCAAGCGGGATTGACGCCCCTTCTGCTTTTTGCGCCACGCCGCCGCGATGCGGAAAAGATGGCGACACAGATTGCTGCCGCGCTGCCCGCAGACAGCCCGGCTCGCATGACACTGGAGGATCAAAACCTGCTCGGGAGGGACCTTGCAAGACTACTGCAGCACCGCGTGGCATTCCATCACAGTGGCCTCCCCTACTCCGCCCGAGCCGACTGGATCGAGCCGCTGGGAAAGGCTGGAAAACTGCATGTCATCGTCTCCACCACAGGCCTTGCAGCGGGAATCAACTTTTCGGTTCGATCCGTGATAGTCACCTCGACCAGCTACGGCGACGCCCGGTTCCAGCGCACGCTCCGCTCCGATGAGTTACTCCAGATGTTTGGCCGGGCCGGGCGAAGGGGTCTTGATGAACGGGGTTTTGTGATCACCGCACCAAATCTCCCGGGACTTCCCGACGCCTCGCCTCGACAACTACGGCGGGTCAACCAAATGGATTGGCCAACTTTGCTGCGCGTCATGGAGGCGGCTGCCGACGACGGCACAAGTCCGCTTGCACGCGCGTCCCTCGTCTGCGAGAGGCTTTTCAGCCGCCAGAAAATCGCTCCTGATTTGGCGAGCGCCTTGATCGCGTCAAAATCAAGCGAGCGGCACGGGCCAACCAGAGTCGAGTTCCTTGGGCCGGATAATTCCTGGCATTTACTGAAAGCTGCAAAAGAGCAAAAGCATCCGCTTGGTGAGTGCCTTTGTCTCCACAAGGGACGATGGATTCCCGCCCTGCGAGCACCTCGCAGTCTCGAAGCGCTGTCGCATGGCAGAGCTTGCAAGATCGGGGTTCAAACCGGTTTTGCCTATGGAAAGGAAGTGCCGGTTGCGCGTTCCTCCGGCATACATTTTCAGCCACTGCCTTGGATTCAGAAGCTGCTTGGCTTGGGCAAATCCGAGACATTTTCCGAAGCGGAGCTGATTCGCGATATCATCCCGCTTCTGGAAAACAACTGGTCGCCCGGCCTTTTCCACTCCACCGCCCTTCACGGTCCGAATCTGATGGTTCGTCTCTCACTGGCGAGTGTTCCCATGGATGCGGTCGTCATGGCGGATGGCACCGCCCTGCTGGAGCCTCCCCGGCGGCGCGTGAGCTCCCTGGGCGAGGTAGGCAAAACAGCGGTCTTCAATCCCGCTCCGGGATCCCCCGCACACGCATGGAGCAAACTGGGGCTTGTGGACGATTCGGGCTCGCCAACTCCTCGAGGCCGGCTCTTCAGCCGCTTTCAAGGGGGCGAGGGACTCATGATCGCAGCGGCGTTGGAGGATTTCTCCTACCCCGTCGAGGACATTGTCTCACATCTGGCAAACCTCAGAGGCGGGCCGCGCTTTGGGGATTTTGCGGATGGGCCGAGCCTGCGCCTCGCAAGCGCGGCGCGGGAGGTTTACGGACATGTCGACTACGAAGGCTATCTTGAGGGAGGCTTGTGTCCGGGCTTCGGCGAGGGAACTTGTGAGGCGTTGAGTTTGCACCGCAGCGGCGGAATGCGCGCCTTGCAAGGCGAGACGGACTCAATTCGGCGTGGCGATATCGAGCGGGCCACCTTGGAGTGGAGGAGCCTCCTGAGGCACATTTTGCACGCTGCGAATCCCGAGTTTCCGCGTTGGCTGGAGCTTCAGGCCGCCGCACGCCACGCGCTTGAAAATCCAGCCCTATAAAAACTCAGTCCACTTTTTGAATGCGGCGCGGGCGTATTTTTCAAGATCGGGCAGAACCTCGCGGGCCTGGCGGATCAAGTCCTGCGGATCGAGGCCTGAATCGATCAGATAATCCGGCGAATCCCAGACCAACTCTTCGAAGAGCGCCGGCGTCATTTCGAGGTGGAATTGGAATCCGTAGCAACTGCGGCCGTAACGAAACATCTGGTTAGGCGTGAGAGCCGTCGAGGCCAGACGCACACCACCGCTGGGGATTTCAAAGACATCTCCATGCCAATGCGCAGCGCCGAAAACCGGAGGCAAGATGACCGCGAGCGGATCACTCGCCGCATCTACCACACGGGTGACCGGAAAAAAACCAATCTCCTTGCTCTCAGCCCCGCGAACCTCGGCTCCGAGAGCCTTCGCGATCAGTTGTCCACCCAGACACAGGCCAATGATTGGTTTTTGAAAAGCGAGAGCGGAGCGGATCAATGCGCACTCGGATTCGAGGTAAGGGAAAAGCTCGACTTCGTAGGCGCTTTGCCCCCCGCCCCCGAGGATGAGTCCGTCAAAATGACTGGCATCCTCAGGCAACGCCTCACCGGCGTAGGGATGAACAACGCGCAAGGGGATACCAAGATCAGCCAGCACCTCGGCCACGAAACCGGGTTTGTCGACATCCCCATGTTGAATGAAGAGCACATTTTTCATGCGTCAAAGGTCAACACGCCGAGCTGGCGGATGAAACGAAAAAAGGCGGCGACGGCTTGTATTTCTGCATTGCCAAGGGGGCTGAGAATGGAAAAACTACCCCCCGTTCGTCCGGACTGCCGGATCGAAAACCAACACCATGCCCAAACTCTCAAGCCCTATGCCAAGTGTCACCGATGACGAAGTAGCCGTGGATCCAGCAGACTACGCCCGCGCGGAAATCAATGCCTCGCTCAAACCGAAGCAGAAGATTGGTTTTTTTAGGGAAATGATCCGCATCAGGCGCTTCGAGCAGACATCGCTCAAGTATTACAACCAAGGCATGATGGGCGGATTCCTCCACCTCTACATTGGGCAAGAGGCCGTGGCCGTGGGGACCGTTTCTCTGATGGGTAAGAACGACCATGTCATCACCGCCTACCGCGACCATGGTCACGCGCTCGCCGTGGGAATGGGCATGAATGAATGCATGGCTGAGCTTTTTGGAAAAGCCACTGGCTGCTCACGCGGCAAGGGCGGATCGATGCACTTCTTCGCGCCCGACAAAAACTACTGGGGCGGTCATGGAATCGTCGGTGGCCAGACCCCGCTCGGGTTGGGACTCGCTTACGGACTTAAATACAAAGGTCTGAAAGGTTGCGCGCTTTGTTTCATGGGCGATGGAGCTGTGAACCAAGGCGCCTACCACGAATCCTTGAACCTCGCCGCACTCTGGAAGCTTCCGGTCGTTTACATCATCGAAAACAACAAATACTCCATGGGCACCACGCTGGAGCGCTCTTCGGCGATGAGAAATTGCCTCGCCGAGCGAGCCGATGGATATGGCATCGTATGGGATATCGCCAATGGTGAGGATCTCTACGAAGTGCGGGCCAAGACCGCAAACGCCATGCGCCGCGCGCACGAGCAGTCGCTCCCGACCGTTCTCGAGGTCGACACCTACCGCTACTACGGCCACTCGGTCGCGGATGCGAATGCCAAAAAATACCGCTCGCCCGAGGAAATCGAGCGCTACAAGACACACCACGACCCGATCAGCCTCTGGAAAAAACGCCTCATGGATGAAGGTGTCCTCACCGAAGCCGAGGCCGATGCGATCGATGAGGCCGCGAAAGACGAAGCGGACGCGGCTGCGCAGTTTGCGATCGATAGCGACTCTCCCTCACCCGAGACAATTTTCGAGGATGTCTACTGGGAAGTGGACAACAAAACCGAGTCCGGCTCAACCGGACGCCACTTCTTCAGCGAATAACAACCACGCCGCCGCCCGCTTCGGGCGTTCGCATTTCCTGACCGAAACGATTTTTTAGAACACACAGCACCATGCCTCTGATCACCTACCGCAAAGCCCTCAACGATGCCCTCGCCGAGGAAATCATCCGTGACGAAAATGTCGTCATCATTGGAGAGGAAGTGGCTCAATACAACGGCGCCTACAAAGTCACCGAAGGCCTCTGGCAACGCTTCGGAGACAAGCGCGTGGTCGATGCCCCGATCAGCGAAGCGGGCTTCATCGGCATGGG
>JBILMW010000256.1:0-2523 GCA_044375335.1 Terrimicrobiaceae bacterium
CAATCTTTGACATCGCAATTTGCGATATCAAAACCGGGCCGAGGCGGATACTGGACCACTCCTAACTGAAATTTCACATTATTCTACAGAATATTATAGAACCACCGATGGAACTGATTGACACTGATAAGAACGGACTTGGAGCCGGCAGTCATAGAAAGCCTGGGAGCGCTGAAGTCCTCCACGGCAGCAGTTTGCTCGAGCAACATCCCACGGCGCTCATAGAGACGCCGCTACAAGACCCGCGCGGCAGAGCGCACACCAAACCCAAAAAAATGATTTTGCTGTCAATGATTTTGCCTCTACGGCCCTTTTCTCAGTGTTCCCCGCGCCTTTGTGAGAATCCCTGAAAAGTTTAAACTCCCCTGTATTTCCCCGCCCCTTCTTTGGAGCCTTGTGATTTTTGCCTCGTTTTGGACTTATGGCGAAGCGCTCCGCCACCTTCGATTTTTTTCTTTCTTTTTTAACATGTCGAAATAGGTTTCTTCTATGAGTTCGTTCACGGCTATACTTGACCCGCAGGCTGATGGAACCTTGCATCTCCCGTTGCCCTCAGATTGGCTGAAATATCGCGTCCGCGTGAGCGCGCAGATGGAACCCATCAAACCAACGCCAATCGAATACGAGACCGAATTGAAAGGGTTTGGGTGTTTGCGCGGCAAAATCAACATGCTTCCAGGATTTGATGATCCTATCGAGGATTTCAAAGAATACATCAGCTGAGGTGAAAATTCTCATTGATACGCATGCTCTTATCTGGTTCTGCGAAGGGAATACCAACCTCTCAGAAAAAGCTCGCAAAGTCATGCAAGATGATGCCAACGTTAAATTGATTAGCCCAGCCGTCCCATGGGAAATGGCCATAAAGATTTCCATTGGCAAGCTGACATTAAAAACTGACTTTTCATCCATTTTCCCAGGAGTAGCCAGTGCAAATGGATTTAATCTCCTCCCATTGCATTTCTCTCATTTTGAATATTTAATGACTATGCCTAAGCACCATGCGGATCCCTTTGACAGGATAATGATTGCCCAAGCCTTGTCTGAAGACTGTTCAATTGTTACGATTGACCCAAATTTCGCTAAATACTCCGCTAAAATACTTTGGTGACCCCTTACCGACTGACTTTTCTAAATCGAAAAATATCTTTTTCCGCTCCATTTTTCGCCCCATATTCCGTGTTCTCGGAGGTTAAAACCTGCTGAAACCTGAAACCCCTGAAAACCTCCTCTCACCGAGCCACAAAGACACAGAGACATCGCATCACGCTCGACCCTTGACTCTCGACCCTCGACCCTCGACCCTTTTAAAGAAACTTCCCATGTCTTTCCCCGTCCTGCTCTGGAGCCTTTATGAAAAATGATTCTGCCGCGACTGCCAATTCTGTCTTAAAAATTGCTTTCACAATTCTTACAATTCTGTCTAAAAAACACCCCTTCTTATGAATCCAGATATCCGCTGGCGGCAACGCTTTGAAAATTTTGATCGGGCTCTTGGCCTTTTGCGCGAAGCTCTTGCGGATGGTCAAGAGAACCTCTCTCCATTGGAGCAGGAAGGAGCAGCACAGCGACTGGAATACACTCTCGAGTTGGCTTGGAAATGCATGAAGGATTATTTGGAGGACAGCGGAGTGACGATCTCACCTGCAACACCGCGCCAAGTTATTAAAGAGGCTTTTGTTGCAAAAATCATCACAGATGGGCAAACTTGGATCGATATGCTCAACCACCGCAACCTCCTCTCGCACACTTACGACTTCGCCGTTTTTGAGGAAGCCATCCGAGCCACGGAAGATCGTTATCTTCCAACTCTTCAGGCACTTCATGAGTTTTTGTCCAAAGAACTGCAAAAATGAAGACTCTCACCGATCGAGAATCCTCCCTCATCTGTTCCGTGTTAAACCAACACCCCGAAGTCTCGCAGGTGAAACTTTTTGGTTCACGCGCAAAGGGTTGCCATACGCCTGCTTCCGATATTGACCTGGCCCTCTGGGGAATTGATGCCCTGCAAGCCGAATCCATCGCAGCAGAACTTGACGAACTTCCTCTTCCCTACCGCTTCGATATCAAAGCCTTTGAGTCCATCAAACAACATTCCCTGCGAGACCACATTCAACGAAGATGACATGTAGCCGACAGCTGGCGTGAACCACGCCATACTGTCGGCTCCACATGAAACAAGACACAGCAAACCAAAAGTCCGAGGCTCCGGCCAAGGAAATCATCAAAATAAAGCTCGGTCTGGATGTCCACGCCACCCAGATCACCGTGTGCCGCCAAATCGGCGACAGAACCCCGCAGCCCCCGCTCAAGATGAAATGGGATCAAGCTCTCAAATTCATCAAGGATTCCGGCGGCCCTGACATTGAGCTCCACTCCTGCTACGAGGCCGGACCCTTCGGCTATCACCTTCATCGCACCCTGCAGGAAATGGGCGTCAAAAATTTCGTCGTCACGCCCGAGCGGCTCGACCCCCGCTGTAAGCGCGTCAAGACCGACAAGCGCGATGCACGCACACTGGCC
>JBILMW010000102.1:0-9448 GCA_044375335.1 Terrimicrobiaceae bacterium
AATTTTTAGGCACTACAAATGAAAGTTGAAAAACACGATCGCTGATAATAAACGGTTTACAAAACCTCCGATCGCGAAAATGCCAAATTGGCGCTATTTTTTTGAGATTCTTGCGAAACTTGGGTTAGTGTCGTAGAACTTGACAAGGCTAATACATTGTATAACTTCGAGTCATGACTTTCCGCTTTATCGAGCTTCAGGCATTCACTGAGGAAGTGGTGCGCGTGGCCGATGAGGAAAGCCTTCGGGAGTTTCAGATGGAACTTGCCGCCAATCCTGAATCCGGCGCCCTCATTCAGCGCTCTGGAGGTCTGCGCAAGGCTAGATTTCGCCTCCCCGGTCGCGGAAAAAGCGGTGGAGCCCGAGTTATTTATCTTTGGCTGCCAAACCGCGGTATTTTCGTCCTGTTCATGCTATACACCAAATCTTCGCGCGCGAATATCAGCGCGGATCAACTTTCCCGACTACGATCTGCGGTCGAATCAATCAAAACTCAATACAACCGATGAAAACCAAACCAAAAGACATAAGCCTGAATTTTGACGCTCTTATCTCACGCGTCGAAGAATTTGCCGCTGGAACAGCACCTGTAAAGGAAACTCACATTACTATTCCACAACCAATCAAAGCCATTTCCCCAAAACAGATTCGTGCCACTCGGGCATCGCTCGGCTTTTCGCAGTCCCAGTTCGCAGCCCTTCTCAATGTTCCAAAGGTCACTGCCATTTCCTGGGAAAATGGAACCCGCAAACCCAGCGGGGCTGCCCTCCGTTTGCTAGCAGTAGCAAGAAGTCACCCCGAAGCGCTGCAAACCGCTTGAGCCCCCTCACGCGCTGCGTGTCGGGAATTTCAGAGAATCCTACACAGGCTTCGGCTCGCGGAGGCGGCGGACTTGGAGGAGGGTCGCGAGGTTTAGCAGGAAGAGGGCTGCGAAGTAGATGCTGTGGCGTTTCCAGTGGAGGGAACCGGTGATGGCTTCGTAGGTGCCGATGAAGTCGAGTGAGATGCCCCAGACGACGGGGGCGGCGCCGAGGCCGAGGCTGCTGATGACTGTGAAGAGGGCGAAGAAGTGATTGCGTCCCATCACCGGCATGGTTGCGAAGATGATCTTTGCATTGGCGACATTGAATCCTGCTCCGGCGACGCCGCAGACGAAGTTCAGCGCACAGATGGTGGCCCATTTGCAGGGGATGACGCCGGCTGCCACGAAGAACCAGCCGGCAATCGCTCCGCCAAAGAGGACGAGTGCAAGCGTGAGGACGGGTTTAGCGCCGAGACGCTCGAGCATCCTTCCCAAAAATGGCAGGCTTGCCAGCGCACCGACGAACGAAACGCCACTCATATAAAGAACGGCGGATACGCTGAAACCCGGGAATTCGTGCAGATACTCGACGGTAAAGACTCCCAGGCTTCCGACGACAATGACGAAAAGGAGATTAAAAACGAGGAGCGAGAAAAACGGCGGATAAAGCAGAATTTCTTTCCAGGGCACCGCCTGAGAGGATTTTCTCATCTGCTCGCTGCCGCAAACATCGGGGATTCGTTTGATGAAAAAAAGCGCGCCTGTGCCTGTCAGAGCACTAACCAAAAAGACGAGCGCGTATTCCATGGAAGACACATCGCCGGACATGAGCAATGCCGAGCAAAGAAGTGCGATCAGGGATCCGCAGAAAATGAAAATCTGGTCGCGCGATAAAAAAACAGCCTTCTCTTCCTCGGGTATGAGAGCGGCAATCCATGGCATCCAAGCGGTGGATGCTATGCCGCGCAGAAAATTGAAAACAAAGAGCGAGGCGACCAAGAGGACGATTTTTGCCACCTCATCCAAAAAAACCAACAACGGCACGGCAACTACGACAAAAATGCAAATGGTCCGAAGCCCCCACCCCATTAAGACGAAGCGCTTATAGCCATAGATCGGAAGATACTTGGCGGCGGGCAACTGAAGCACGGTCATCAGCGGGGTGAATGCCGCGAGAATACCGATCACGGTCGAAGAGGCCCCGAGACTTTTGGCATAAAGAATCATGGGCGCTCCGAGAATGAGCTGGAAGGACACCGCATTGAGCAGGGAAAACCAGTGTATGCTGAATACTCCGGGTGTGGTCTGTTTGTTCAATGTGCGAGTGCCCGCGCCGCTTGGCGCAAACGAAACAACTTTGTTGCCCGACTACTTCGGAAGCGCCGGTTGGGCGTCCGCAGGCGCCGCTTGGATTGGCAAAACATAGGGCGCGCCTGGTCGGTAGATCGGGGCATCGGTCTTGGGCGGCTGGATGAGACTGCGCTGGATGTAGGTGGGGTTTGGCGCGGCAGTGAGATTGTAGCTTCCCTTGCCGTCAGGCATCATGGGCGTTCCCCAGCGTGTGCGGCAGACGACTTCCTGGGCTTTGACAGGCGTTCCGTTCAGTGTGTGGTTCTTCATCTCAGGCAACTCAGGCGCTGTGAATGTGCTGATGATGGAACCGCCGGCGATGAGCAGAGGGATCATGGTGCGCGCACGATAAGGCCATTCTGCAGCGAAATGCAATGTCGTCGCTTGAGGTTCATGAAGTTTTCTTCGTGATCCGGCGGCGATATTTTGAGTTTCTTAAAAAATGAATGCCATCCTTGTTTCAGGCCTACTCCCGTTTGCTCTTGCCTCCAGCCAGGCGGAGGGCTGGATGAATGCCGCATTGCGCTTGGCCTCCCTGCTCGGTGGCATCTGGCTGCTGTGGGCGGCGATCGCTGCGGCTGTGGGAGTCATGCTTGTGCCAAGGCCGACCTCGAGCCTGCTGACGAGGTGGCTTTCCAAGGGTATGTATGTCTTTTTCCACGCCTGCGCGTCACGGATGAGGAACTACGATATGCTCGACAGGTTCCTCGCTGTGCAAGGGCCCTCAACCGTTTTGTTTTTTCTGGTAGTCTTTCTCGAGATTTTTGTGGCTGCCTTTGCGTTCATTTTCTATGGCATCACCGGCCTTGCTTTCTCCCAAGCCCTGAGTCAGGCAGGCTCAGGACTCACGGCACTGGGCATCACGGAGTCACTCGGCCCCTGGGGACTCGCTGTGGTTTTTGTAGCGGCATTCATGGGCAGCACGGTGATCTGCGTATTCATCGGCTACCTGCTGACCCTCTACTCGGCCTATACGGCGAGGGAGACCACCATGAGCGAACTCGCACTGCTCTGCGGCGAGCCGTCCTGGGGCCCCGAGTTTCTTGTCCGTCTCAAACTCATCCAGGGATCGGTCGACGCGACATCCAGCGAAAAGCTGATCGACTGGATGTGCAGCCTGCGCGTTACGCATTACATTTATTCGATCCTGAATCATTTTCGTTCACCAATGCCAAACCGACATTGGGTCATTACACTTCTGAGCGTTCTGGATGCCGCCGCGATCCGTCTCGCGGCAACGCGCGAGGAACCGGACCTGAAACTTGTGCGACTGATTGCCGAGGGGGCGGACACACTCCACATGCTCCGACTCAGCGAGCTTGCCCGCACAAATGCCCGAATTGACGGCCAGGGCATGAGCACTTGGCGTATTGAATCCGCAATCCTCCACCGCCAGGCGGAGTCTGACGAATCGGCTCAGGATCCAGGCATCACTCGCCGCGAGTGGGACTGGGCGATGGGATTTCTAGTCGAGAACGGAATTACCCTGCGGGACGACTGCGAGGCATCATGGAAGATTTTCTGCCGGCTAAGGTCGCACTACTACGAACCCGCCTACTTCCTCGCGGAGACGCTTTTTGCTGTTCACGCCCCATGGTCAGGCCCTCGAAGTCTGAAAGCTGCCTCCGGCTCGACCAATCTTTGGCCCCAATTGGCCGGGCAGAGGCTGCGCACGAATCCCATCGCCTAATGTAGAGTCAGTTTTTCGAGCGGGTCAGCACGAATGTTTCCTGATCCCTCGTGCTGAACGGCACGGCATCCGAGTAGAAGCCGACAAGGGTGTTTCCCTTCTTCTTCAAAACCGCAGAGTAATAGGCCCAGCCATTTTCTGACATGACCAGATAAACATCCTCGCCCTTCACATGGCCCTCGACAGTGTAGAGGCCGATTGTTCCCGTGATGCGGCGACCGCTTTGCTGGAATCTCGCCTCACCCCAGCCCTCGTCGTCAGGCGTCCAGTTCCCTGCGACGCGCATGTGCCCTGAGGAGGAATTTGCGGCGAGCCAGGCTTGTGCGGCGGCATTGTTTTTGGCGTATCGCTCCTTGGTATTGCAACCGACGAGACCGAGTGAGAGCGCGAGGAGGGTGGCACAGAGGAGCTTGAGCATGCGTTTTATATCCGCCCTGTTTTGCCGGAGGACAAGTGGAATGATGCAAATTCCCGCGATTTTTGACGGGCGGGTTGCACCGGCGCGATTCCTCGGGTTTAAATACGCGCCTTCATCATGATTGAACGCTACTCACTGCCCGGCATGAGGTCCGTCTGGACCGAACAGCGCAAACTCGAAATCTGGCTCGAAATTGAAACCCTCGCCTGCGAGGCCATGGCCGAACTCGGCACGATCCCCAAGGAGGATGCCGCCACGATCCGTGCCAAGGGCGCCTTCGACATCAACACCGTCCGCGAAATCGAAAAACGCACGAACCACGATGTCATCGCCTTTATCGAAGATGTCGCCTCCCGCGTGGGTCCGGCGGCCCGCTGGATTCACCAAGGTCTGACCTCCTCGGACCTGCTCGACACCACGATCGCGGTGCAGATGCTGGAATCCTGCGACATTTTGGAAAAAGACCTGCTTGCCCTGCGCGAAGCCGTGGCCGTTCGTGCAAAGGAATTCCAATTCACTCCCATGATCGGCCGCAGCCATGGCATCCATGCCGAACCGATCAGCTTCGGCCTGAAAATGGCACTCATGTATGATGAGTTCACCCGCAGCCTCGAGCGCCTGCGCGAAATGCGCGAGCGCATTCGAGTCGGAAAAATCAGCGGAGCCGTGGGAACCCACGCTCACCTTGATCCCGAGGTCGAGCGGATCGTTTGCGAGCGCCTGAATCTCAAGCCCGCCGCCCTTTCCACCCAGATCTTGCAGCGCGACCGCCATGCCGAGTTCATGACCAATCTCGCACTCATCGCTTCCAGCATCGACCGCTGGGCGACGGAATTCCGCCACCTGCAACGCACCGAGGTGCTCGAGGTGGAGGAGTATTTCAGCGAGGGACAGAAAGGCAGCAGCGCCATGCCGCACAAGCGCAATCCCATCACTGGCGAGCGCCTGAGCGGCCTCGCCCGCGTCATTCGAGGAAATGCCATGGCCGCCCTTGAAAATGTCGCCCTCTGGCATGAGCGCGACATCAGCCACAGCTCGGTCGAGCGCATTATCCTGCCAGACAGCTGCACGCTTCTCGACTACATGCTCGTGACGCTCACCAAGCTGGTTTCCAAACTCATCGTCTATCCCGAAAACATGCGTCGCAACATGGAGCTCACCGGCGGCCTCTACGCCAGCCAGTCCGCGCTCCTCATGCTCACCGAAAAAGGCATGGAGCGCAAAGACGCCTACGAAGCCGTTCAGCGCGCCGCGATGAAAACCTGGAAAGACAAGGGCGGACTCGCCAAGAACCTCGCCGAGGAGCCAACCGTCTCGGCACACCTCTCGGCAAAGGAGATCGAAGACGCCTGCGCGCCAGACCGCCACTTCCGCCATGTCGAAGCCAAGTTCCGAGCCGTTGGAATTGTTTGACCATGCTTCCACCCGGGCCTCCGCAAGAGTCCTGGAACTGCGGGAACAGATCGAGCGCCACAACCGCCTCTATTACCAGCATGCGGCGCCTGAGATTTCGGATCGCGAGTTCGACGCCTTGCTGCGCGAACTCGCCGATCTGGAACTCGCCCACCCCGAGCTTGCCAGCGAGGACTCCCCCACCCGCCGGGTCGGGGGAAAACCGCTCGAGGAATTTGCCCCAGCCACGCACATCGTGCCGATGCAGAGCCTCGACAATACTTACTCGCCAGAGGAACTCCGCGAGTTTGTAACCCGCGTCCGCAAACTCGCTGAGGATAGAGCGATCCACTTCACCATCGAGCCGAAGGTCGACGGTGTTGCCATTTCCCTGCTCTATGAGAAAGGCCGCCTCGTTCGCGCCGCGACACGGGGAGATGGAGTGACGGGGGATGATGTCACACAAAATGTCCTCACCATTTCAAACATCCCGCACAAGCTCCACGGCGAAGCGCCCGGGCAGATTGAGATTCGCGGTGAGGTTTACTTGCCCAAAGCCATTTTTGAACGCCTCAACGCCGAACGCGACGAAGAGGGCCTACCTCCGTTTGCGAATCCCAGAAATGCCGCCGCCGGCTCCATCAAGCAACTCGACCCTTCCATCACCGCCTCCCGCAAACTCGCGGCCGTTTTTTACGGCACAGGCGCATGGACTGGAGAGCAACCAGCCACAGGCCGCGAGATGTTTGCCAAACTTCAAAAATGGGGCCTCCCGATTTCAGAGAAGATTCTGGAAGGCTCGGACGAGGACTCCGTGAACGCCGCTGTGCAAAAAATGGGCGAACTGCGGCATGACTTCGCCTACGAAACCGATGGAGCGGTCATAAAGCTCGACAGCCTCGCCCTACGCCGCGAGTTCGGGTCCACCGCCAAAGCCCCCCGCTGGGCGATCGCCTACAAATACGAACCCGAACGCGCCGAAACCAAACTCCTAGATATCACCATCCAAGTCGGCCGCACAGGCACGCTCACCCCTGTTGCAGAGCTCCAGCCCGTCTTTGTCTCTGGCAGCACGGTCTCGCGCGCGACTCTCCATAACGAGGAAGAGATTCAACGCAAAGACATCCGCATAGGCGACACCGTCCTCATCGAAAAGGCCGGCGAAGTGATCCCAGCCGTCGTGGAGGTCAAAAAAGAACTCCGCAACGGCTCAGAGAAGATTTTTGAAATGCCAGGAAGCTGCCCATCCTGTGGTGGCCATGTTTCGAAGGAGGGTGTCGCCTGGAAATGCACTAACCACTCGTGCGGTGCACAGTCACGCCGCCGGATCGAACATTTTGCGTCGAAACAGGCGATGGATATCGAAGGTCTCGGCGAAGCGCTCGTCTCACAACTGGTCGATGCCGGACTGCTCAAAAGCCTCGCCGATATTTATACCCTCGACCGCGAATCCCTGCTTGCGCTGGAGAGAATGGGCGAGAAAAGCGCATCGAACCTCCTTTCAGCCATTGAACAAAGTCGCAAACAGCCTCTTTGGAGACTCCTGAACGGTCTTGGCATCCCGCACATCGGCGTAACATCCGCCCGCGATCTCGCCAACCGCTTTCAAACACTCGACGCCCTCGCGAGCGCCAGCAACGAAACGCTTCTGACCATCCACTCCATCGGAGAAATCATGGCATCCGCCATCCATGGCTGGTTCCAGAGCCCAGAAAACCGCAGTCTCTTGGAATCGCTTCGCGCGGCGGGACTCAACTTTGGCGAGGCGGACGCACCATCCGCACCGAGTGACAACCGCCTCGAAGGCACAATCTGGGTCCTCACCGGAACGCTCTCCATTTCACGAGAGGAGGCCGCTGAAACAATCCGTCGCTTGGGCGGAAAAGTCACCGGCAGTGTGAGCAAAAAGACCACCCACCTCCTCGCGGGCGAGGAAGCCGGAAGCAAACTTGAGAAGGCCCGGGAACTCGGTGTCCCGGTGCTGGACGAAGTCGCCTTCAGGCAACTCTGCGAGTAGGAAGCCGAGCAGAAATGAGCGCGTCGCCGAATTTGCTGCATCTCGTCCTGCCGGTGTTTCTGGTCATCGCCTCCGGCTATGCGTTGCGGCGCACGGGCATTTTCACTGAGGAGGGCGACCGCTCCTTGCTTGGTGTGCTTGTGAACTTGTTTGTGCCCTGCCTAGCATTGGATGTCATCATTGGCAACGAGGCGCTCGAGCGCCCGGCGAACTGGATTTTACCGCCGCTCTTTGGATTCCTCGTGCCGGCCTTGGGTTATTTGGTCTGCCTCCTCGGCGGGCGACTGTTTTTGCGGGATGCAAAAAAATACCGCACCTTCGCCTCCGTCGCAGGCCTTCAGAATTACGGCTACATCCCGCTGCCGATCTGCCTCGCACTTTTCGACCGCGATGTCGTCGGCGTTCTCCTTGCCTTCAACATGGGCGTAGACATCGCGATGTGGACTCTCGGCGTTGCGCTCATGCCAGGCGGTCAGGCCAAAGGAGACTGGAAAAAAATCCTCCTCAGCCCGCCCATCGTTTCCGTCGCCGCCGCTATATTTTTGAATGCCATAGGTGCTGCCCGTTGGATTCCACAAGCGGTGGATGGCGCTTGGCACATGCTTGGTGTGTGTGCCGTGCCTGTCGGATTGCTGGTGACAGGCGCCGTGCTGGCCGACCACATGCGACCCGGCATGTTGCGCAGTGGTTGGGATACGATCACCTTGGCGTTTGCTCTTCGCCTGGGCCTATTGCCCGTTTTGATTCTCAGCGCGGCGCTTTTCCTCCCTCTGGATCCTGCGCTTCGGACCGTGCTTGTTGTGCAATCCGCCATGCCGAGCGCCGTCTTTCCAGTAGTGCTGGCAAAAATGCACGACGGCGACATGCCGACCGCTCTGCGGGTGGTCCTTGCCACATCCCTGGCCAGCCTTGTGACGATCCCGTTCTGGTTGGGATGGGCGTTAAAATTCCTCTCCTGAGCCAATCGACATTCGGGACTTTTGCAGCTTCCCAAGGCCGTGCTAGGTTTGCGGCCTTATGTCCAGCGCGCACACGCCACTCCGCACCGAAATTTCAGAATCCGACAAATGGGACCTAACGCCTCTCTACACAAGCGATGCAGGCTGGGAGGAGGATTTCGCGAAACTCCAGAAGTCGTATGAGCAAGTCGCCGGATTTCGAGGACGCCTGGGCGAGTCGGCTGCCGGATTGGCAAAGTGTCTGGAATTTGAAAAGGGCATCGACCTGCTTGTCGAGCAACTGAACCAATACGCGGCCTTGAGCGTTTCCGGTGACAGCTCAAATGCCGAGGCGCTCTCCCGCGAGGCTCGCTTGGACAGCCTTCTGGTGCGGGTCGGCGAGGCTTTTTCCTTCATCTCGCCTGAAATCCAGGAAATCCCTGATGAAAAATTCGAGGCCTTTCTCGCGGATGCCGCTCTTGCGGATTGGACAATCCCGCTCCGCAAATTGCGCCGCCGGAAAAAGCACACCCTGAGCGCGGCTGAGGAACGCTTACTGGCGCTGGGCACATCCGCCGTGCGCGGACACAGTGAGACATTCTCACAGCTCACCAATGTGGACATGCTTTTCGGAAAGCTGAAGGACGAGGACGGCAACGAACGGGAACTCACCCAGAGTTCGTTCTCGTCATTTCTTCAGCAACGCGATCCCGCCGTGCGCAAGGCGGCGTTCCATCAATTTTACAAAGAATTTTCCGAACACCGGTTCACTTTGGCATCCAGCCTCGCGAACTCGGTGCGGGCGGATGTCTTCTACGCCAGAGCCAGGAATTATCCCTCG
>JBILMW010000013.1:0-29055 GCA_044375335.1 Terrimicrobiaceae bacterium
CTGAGGCTTGGGTCAAGCCAACCGAAGCCACGGGCGTGGCGTAGGAAGCACATCGCAGATGGCCCGGAGGGCGCAGCGAGCAGGGCGCGAGCAAGGCAAAGGTTGACCCTCCAAGGGGTTGCGCGCTACCGCGCGATTGCTGTAGCGGCGTCTCTGTGAGCGCCGGGATTGTTGTCCGATTCGGCAGTCATAGACAGCCGCTACAGAACCCGCGCGGCAGCGCGCTATTCGTGTTCATTGGGGTATTCGTGGTTCAAGGACATCTGGACAGGATGGGGTCGCAGGGCGGAAGACTTAAAACTTAAGACTTACAAACTTAAAACTTCCAATATACTTGCTCGGGGTTTCGGTTTTTGGGATATACAGGAAAATGATTACGAACAGTCTTCCCGAACCACACACAAAGCCAGACACAGCGACTCGGGAGGTGGGCGTGATTTTTAAGACGCATTTGGACCTCGGATTCACGGATCTGGCGGAGAATGTGTATCGCAGATATATGACGGAATTCATGCCGGCGGCGACCAAGCGGGCGCTGGAGATGAAGGATGGCAATGGCGCGAAGGGTCCAAAGGAGCGCTTTGTCTGGACCACGGGAAGCTGGCTCGTGACGAAATATCTGGAATATGCGAAGGGCCGCGAGTTGCGCGACTTCGAGGAGGCCATCCGCCTGGGCCTGATCCGCTGGCACGCGCTGCCTTTCACTTTTCAAAGCGAGATTCTCGACGAGTCGCTGCTGGAGGCCGCTCTCGCTGTCTCCAAGCGCCTCGACGCGAGATTCGGCGTGCGGACGATTGCTGCCAAAATGACGGATGTTCCCGGTCACACGCGGGGCATTATTCCGGGTCTGGCGGCGGCGGGAGTGAAGTTTCTGCACATCGGCGTGAATCCCGCCTCGACGGTGCCAGAGGTGCCGCCGCTGTTTCGTTGGCAACACCCCTCGGGCGAGGAATTGCTGGTGTGCTACGAAGACAGCTACGGCGGCATCCGCCATATTCCTGGAACGAAGAGCGCCTACATCGTGGCGATGACGGGCGACAACTCGGGTCCACCGCCTGCGAAGAGCCTGGGCGAGTTGTTCGACGACATCCGCCGACGCTTTCCCCGCGCCTCGCTGGGAGGAACCACGCTCGAGGAAATGGCCACGGCGCTTGATGGCATCCGCAAAAAACTGCCCGTGGTGGGCTCCGAGATCGGCGACACATGGATTCATGGCTATGGATCGGATGCTTGGAAACTCGCCGCCCTGCGCGGTCTCGCGCGATTGCGCCGCGAGTGGATTCGTGACGGGAAATTTGATCCCGCGAGCCGCATGGGCATTGCGTTTGATGACAATCTGCTTCTCGGCATGGAACACACCTGGGGGCTCGATGAAAAAACCTGGATGTCGAATGGCAAGCCGCTGAGCAAGATTGAAGATTGCTACTTGAAGGCGGAATTCCAACGCGCCAGAAAGCGTGCGGACTTCAAACGCATGGAGGCCTCCTGGCAGGAACAGCGTGACTATGTGCACCGCGCGATCGCCCTCCTGCCGAAGAAAACGCTCGCACCGGCCGCCTTTGCTGCTGTCGCCGAGATGCACCCGCCGCGCAGCATTTCGCGAGCAGGATGGAAAGCTGTATCCACCGACAAGGCGCAACTGGATTGGGGCAAGCACTCCCCCACCCTGCGTGACGATGGCGCACTAAAGCTGCCCGGCGCCGCCAAGGCGTTTTTCGGGGCGTTCACCTATCAGGTTTTTGGATCCGCCGACTACGCGAGGCACCAGAGGCAATACCTCACGGATGCCGAGCGCAACGGCATCTGGGCACCCTTCGATTTCGGCAAGCCAGGCCTCGAGCGCGTGCTCAAGCGCGGTTGCTCGTGGAAGCCCACGGTGGATCGCGTGCACGCATCGCGTGACAACACCCGACTGCTCGTCGAGTCGTCGCTGCCCGAGGAGGCGGTTAAAAATTTCGGCGCTCCAGCGAAACTTCGCACCACGATTTCCGTCGAGGCCGATGGATCATTGAGCTTCGACCTGCACTGGCTCGACAAGCCCGCCTGCCGCATCCCCGAGGCGCTGTGGTTTGCGTTTCTCCCGCCTGCGTCGAGCAAAGCCAAGTGGCATCTGCACAAGCTCGGCGGGCCAGTGGAGGTGAGCGATGTCGTGCCCAACGGGAGCCGTCACCTGCACCTCATCGAGAGCGGAGTTTCCGTGGAGGATTCCTCCGGAAATTGGCATATCGAAAGCGCCGATGCCGGACTTGTCGCTCCCGGGAAACCTTCGTTGCTGGATTTCCACAACAACCAACCAGAGCCTTCCAAACACGGCATCCACTTCAATCTCCTGAACAACACCTGGGGCACAAATTTCCCGATGTGGTATGAAGATGACGCCCGCTTCCGGTTTCGGGTGGTTTGGGACGAATAGACAGAATTTTTTGGGCGCGCAGCGGTGTCGGCCCAGAGGCTCTCACAGAGGCGCAGAGACACGGAGGAGGGGGCAAAGCGTGATTCGGGGCAGCGTGCATATGGGAGGGCCCATCGTCCTCGCATGGCCCATTTTTCAGCTGCGAAGCGGCGTTATCGTGATTCCAAGGTAGGGATGCCAGGCCCTTGGCGTCCCAAGTTTCAGCTGCGAAGCAGCGTCTCTGCTGGATGCAATGGCGGCCTTGCCGCGCAAGTCGGACCCCGGCGGCGCGGCGTCCCTACCTTGGCAAACGATTGCGCTGCCGCGCGATTGCTGTAGCGGCGTTTCTATGAGCGCCGGGGGGGACTCCGATTCGGCAGTCATAGACAGCCGCTACAAACCCGCGCGGCAGCGCGCTATTCGTGTTCATTCGGGTATTCGTGGTTCATGGACATCCGGGCAGGATGGACGCAAGGCGTGGCTTGACCCTCGATGAGGCTGCGGCGCGAGTGTCTTTCACGGTCGAGACGACCGTGCTCCTCTCTTTTGCGCTGCCGCGCGGGGATTGTAGCGCCGAGAGTGTGCATCGTCGTCGCATATCCCATTTTCGCAGCTGCCCTTCGTCCATGCTATTCGAAACAGTTTTTTGATAAAAGGCATCGCAAATTTGCGAATATTTCCTTGACATTTTTGGGGAAAGGAATTTTGTGAGAATATGCCCAAGACGGAGGTCATTTTCTATCAAGCGGCGGATGGCAAAGTGCCGACGCTTGAGTGGCTGCATCGCATACCGCCCAAGGCGCTAGCAAAGTGCGTAACAAAAATCGAGCGTCTCCAAGAGCTTGGTCATGAATTAAGGATGCCCGAGGCTGATTTCCTGCGTGATAAAATCTATGAATTGAGAGCGAGTTGCCAAGGCGTTCACTACCGAATTCTCTATTTCTTTCACTGCAATAAGGCAGCAGTGCTTTCTCACGGGATTGTGAAAGAAAGTATCGTTCCACCAAAAGAAATTGAAATGGCCATCAAACGCCGATTGGAGTTCGAGGCAAACCCAGCAAAACACACCTACACCCAATGAATAAAACATCCAATGCTTTAGAGATCATCCATCGAGAGTTTGTTGATGGAAACCCTGAAATGCGCGCCGAGTTGGAAAAGGCTCGCTGTGAAGATGCTGTTGCCAGAAAAATCCGGCAACTCAGAATCCGCTCCAAGTTATCGCAAAGGGAGTTGGCAAAACTCGTCAAGACGACGCCATCAGTCATTTCTCGCCTGGAGAGTGCAGACTATGAGGGACACTCGATGTCGATGCTTGCCCGTGTAGCCGAGGCATTAAATCGAAGGGTGGAGATTCGTTTTGTGCCTTTAAAGCCAAAAAGCACGGAAAAATTTCAGCATGCTTGATTCGCGAACAACTCGACTGAAACTGGGAGGGACATCGTCCTCGCGAAACACATTATTCAACCACGAATTGCTCGAATTTTCACGAATGAGAAGCGGCTTCGCCGGAAATTCTGCTTGCTGGTATTATTCGTGTTCATTCGGGGTATTCGTGGTTCAAGGACATCCGGGCAGGATGAGCGCCGGGGAGGTTTGACAAAATCATGGACAGCAAAATCATTTTTTTGGGGAGTGGCGCGCTGCCGCGCGATTGCTGTAGCGGCGTCTCTATGAGCGCCGGGGGGAGCTCCGATTCGGCAGTCATAGACAGCCGCTACAAACCCGCGCGGCAGCGCGCTATTCGTGTTCATTCGGGATATTCGTGGTTCAAGGACATCCGAGCAGAAACGCTTAAGAATTAAAACTTTCGCGACGTGATGGGTGAGGGTTGACTTGATGGCGGCGTGGTTCAGTCTTGGGTCATGCGGGACGATGACCCTCCAAGGGGTTGCGCGCTGCCGCGCGGACCGTGCCCCCCTTTTCTTAAAACTTAATGCTTAAAACTTAAAACTTACCCCCCTGCTCCCCAGCGCCCTATTTTGTTTTGAGGCGCGGTTTGGTGGCGGATTTGCGGTCGATGGTGGTTTTGCCTTCGAGGATGTTTCCGGAAAAGGTGATGACTTTTTTTCCGAGGGAGACGCCGTTGTGGCTGGCGATTTCCTCCATGGCGGCGCTAATCATTTCGCCGTAGGGAGCCTTCACAGCGCTGAGATACGGCGGGTGGTAGGTGAACATTTGGAGGCCATCGTAGGACATGACGCTGAGATCCTCCGGCACATTGACTCCATGTTTGCGCAATTCCTCGATGAGGCCGACGGCGCGGAGGTCGGAGTCCACCATGACGGCATCCGGGAGTTTATCGAGTTTGAGGAGTTGGTTGGCTGCTTCGACGCCGCCTTGGCGCTCGGGGACGACGCGAATGACTCCCCCTGCAGGCTCTGAAAGCCCGGCATCACTCAAGGCGAAACGATAACCGCCCAAGGCGATGTCGCCCCACCATTGAGAGGATCCGACAAATGCGATGTGCTTGTTTCCCAATTCCACGAGCCGTGCGGTGCCAATGCGGAAGCCTTCGAGGCGGTCGTTGTCGAGCAACAGGCAGAGAAGATCCTTTTGCATCTTGCCGATTTTTACGACCGGCGCCACGCGACTGCGCGCCACGGCCTGCATGACCGAAAAGGGCACCTCGTTCGAGTAGTGGAAAAACACCGCCTCGTAGCCCTTGAGTTCCTTCACAAACTCGGAAACATTCGTTTCCTCCCCGGCAAATTTGAGGCTGAACGAATAGCGGTTGTCCAACGCCTTCATGAAGTCAAAAATGAGATCCTGCAAGTAGGGCCAATATTCCGGATTCAGGTCCGGCCGGTCGAGACCCGAGCGGTGCAGGACAAGGCACACCTTCCTGCCGGCCGCATCCTTGGTGGTTTTCCGGTCGGCCACAAATGTGCCCACGCCCTTGCGACGCGTCACCACTCCTTCGCGGGAGAGCTCCGTGAGCGCCTTGTGAATCGTGACCGGAGTCGTCGAAAAACGCGCCGCCAATTCATTCTGCGAAATGATTTTATCCCCCGCCAACAACGCCTCGTCGGCAATCATACGGACAACTTGTTCTTTGATTCTCTGGCGAACCGAGGGACGGGAAATTTTTTTGGACATGCGTAACGCAGTATACCTGAAAATATGAGGGTGTATACTGCAAAGTTTGAGAGCGTATCCTGTAGCGGCGTCTCGTAATCCCAGGTAGGGATGTCGCGCCGTCGACGTCCCAAACTTCAGCTGCGAAGCAGCGTCTCTGCTGGAGATACAATGGCGGCATTGCCGCGCAAGTCGGACCCCGGCGGCGCGGCGTCCCTACCCTGCAAACGAGCGCGCTGCCGCGCGGATCGTGAATATGGGAGGGTCCATCGTCCTCGCATGGCCCATTTTTCAGCCGCCCTCCGGGTCGGAGAGCAGCGGCGTCTCGTAATCCCAGGTAGGGATGTCGCGCCGTCGACGTCCGAATTTTGCGGCGAAGCCGCCTTCGTATCCGGAAAACGGCGGCTGCGCCGCCTGAGGCTTGGGTCCGCTCGGCGAGCCGCCCCTACCCTGGGTGAACGAGCGCGCTGCCGCGCCTGTGTCTTGCACGGTCGACGCCCCGGCGCTCATAGAGACGCCGCTACAGGGGACATCGCCTGCCCTCTTTCGCGCTTACGGTCTGTAGACTTGGGTTTTTCCGGTGACGCCATTCACGGTGATGATGAACCAGTTGTTGGTGGTTTGCGTATGTTTGAGGCGCAGGGAGTTCACTGCGTTGGGCGAGAGCAGGGTTGTGCCGTCGGGGCGGAAGGTGATGGAGATCACATCTGTCACGCTGGCGGTGCTGTTGGAGAAATTATTTGTGCAGGGGATTTTGATGGCATCCGAAAAGAGAGTGGAATTTGCGATACTTGAATCCGGGCGGATGTTTTCCGGTAGGGTTTGGATGCGGGAGGCGGGTTGCCAGGTGCCGCTTTTGAATTCCATGATGCGGTAGAGGCCGTTCGTTCCGGCGTCCATTTCCCAGACAACGCGGCGGCCGCGCGACATGGCGATCTGGCGTGCCAGCGAGAGGCTGTCCACCACTTGGCTGCCGCCCAACTCCAGATTCCGCCCGCTCACGATCGAGCCGAGGGCGGGGACGAGGAGCGTGACCATGAGGCCCAGAATCGCCACGACGACCAACAACTCGATGAGCGAAAAACCGGCACACCGGCGAGGACGGGTTGACTGGGTGGAGTGCGGAATCATGGCGTGAACTGCGAACGCTGCAACACACGGAAGCGATAGAGGGTTTCCAACGAAGCGGAAGTGGAGAAAGCCGTGGCGTAGTCGGGGTAAACGGCGTTGGGATCCAAGAAACGCTCGATGAGCGTGCTGCCCCGGAGTTCCGACGCGACTTTGTCCTTGGACTCATCCCAGGTCGTTTGATCGCCGCCGGGAAGCTTTTTGAGCATCTGCACGCGGTAGTGGACGGTGTAGGTGTTCGACTTAGTCGTCAGGCGGGGGTAGATGTTGTTATAGGGGAGTTCGCGGAGTTTATCGCTCGTCATACGATTATTTGACCAGAAGGTATTAACTGCGGCAAATGTGGGGTCATTGACCGAGTTGGTCGAATTGTTCACGCCCTTGGGAACAAGGGACAGATCGCAAATCTCAGTTGCGGAGGCAAAGAGCCTGCCAGCACTGAGTCGCTGATCAAAAGCTTTCAAAGTCTCAGGAATATTGACTTCTCGCTCCATCACTAACGAATTTAATGGGCGAAGTTGATTGAGTGTTAAAACCGCCTTGGAGTATCCCGATTGCCACGCTCCTTTAGGGTCGGATGCCGAAACAATGCTGGGAACAGCCGGGATAACTTCCGTGTTGAGAAGAGCGTGCATGGCCGTCTGGCGTTTAATGTAAGAGAAGGGGGCGATTTGGTAGTTCATGTTGATCTTCCCCGCCGTGGAGAAGGTTTCGCTAATGGCCCAAGGCTCGACGACCGGCATCCAGAAGTAGTCGAGCAGGTAGTGATCCGGCGGAGCAGAGGAAGCACTGCTTCCATCCCACATCATACCAGCGGCTCCGGGATGAAGACGCCCTGGGTTGAGAGAGCCTGCCGGGCTGGTCGGCGCGGGCCGGAAAAGAAGGTTTTGCCAAGCCCGCCCCTTCAGTGCCCCACTGGGGAGTAAACCGAATGCTACAGGAGAGGCTATTTCCCGATTTGGAGAAGACCAAACAGTTGCGTTAGAACCAGTCAACCCTCCGCCTCCTCCCGTAGTCACTTGAATGCTGTTACCCCTTGATTGACTGAAATAAGGCCCGTTAACTCCCATTTGCCCATCGCCTACCAATCCCGTTACCCCACCCGTTCCTTCCAACTCCCCCTCGTCGGGTTTGCCGATATAAGCGCCATCGGCTACCTGAGTGTAGCCGTTATCGAAATCGCTCCAGTCATTGGGGTGAGGCACGCCAGAAGGCCAGTCTGCCAACTTGGGCAGCATCGTAAACCGGCCTCCGGAGGTCGATGAATTCATGATCCCTAATGCCAAGGGCTCATAGTTTGCTCCTGGGCAAAATGTTGTGGCAATATTTGCAGCATTGGCAGTATTTGCCCTAGGGGAAAAAAAGCGATGCCTCATGCGTGGATTGCCTGTAAGGGCAGGGACGACATCAAAATTAGCTGTCCCATTACCGGGATTCGCCATAACAAGACGGGCATCGGATGTTTTTGTAGCAAGGGATAAGACCGAGTCCTCATTGTAAATTAAACCGAAACTACCCATATTAAGATTAATACTGCTCGTTCTTCCCTTAATAGTGCTATTACCCCCAGTTGACACGCCATTACCTAAGGTTCTATTTCCTCCACCTAAGCTAATGGGAACGCCGATCCATTCATTGTGAAAAGACCACGCTACTTCAGCGGAGTCTAAGATCGTGGAAGGAAAAGCGACATTCGCTGTCCTGAGTTGAGGTGCCGTCACGCTGGAAGAAAATGCGGGGATTGCAATAGTATTGGTGGAGGATGTCGTGATGATATCCACATAAATGGGGTTTGAAGATGCTATCGTCATCGAACTTCCACTTGGCACCGTGAAGGCTTGGCTGACTGGATACCCGCCCGCTGTTCCATTAAAGCCATTAACTGGAGCAAGAGGTTTGAAGCCGGTCATCGTTCGCAGGGGAGTGGCATGTGTCAGCGGTCCGCCATTTTGATTTTCTAAATTATTACCTGAAAAATTGTAATAACCTTCATCAGGGAGGTTTCCAATGTCATAGGAATTAGCGAACCCGAGCGTCGCGGTGTTTACGGTTAACCCATCCAGCCCACGGATACGCAGGCTGATACCTCCAGCTAAAGAAGGTCGAGGAGCACCGCAACCCGCAGCGAGATTCATCAACTCGATGACGGGAAGGGCCATTACGCGGGTCTGGTTTGGTGTTAGGAGGGTGGCATTGAGGGGGCCGGGCGCGCTCTGGAGAGATTTATTTTCCGTCACATTGCTTGAAGGGGTAGCTGCATCTGCAGTGGCTGCAAAGATCAAGCCGAACTGGTTGAGAGTATAAAAGCGCCCAAAGCCTCGGGTGCCTCCGCGTTCCGAAGGCACCACAATGCTGGCCTTGGTGTAACTAATATTGTTGCCAGTCGAGGGGTGAGTGTCAGTTAAATTGATGCACCGGATGTAGTCAAAAAATTGAGTTTGGATCTGAGCGAGATCATTTGCATCGCCTTTCGCCGAAAACCCAGTGGATGAAGTCCCAGGAATACTTGGAACCGTCATCATATTATTCAGATAACCCAGAAGCTGGGAATTTCTCGACCGCCCAATATCGGAGGTTGGAGAAAGAGGATCTGCACGGTCAAAAAAGTAGTTATCTCTACCGCTGCTACCTGGCAGACTCGAGCAAAGCGCTATAAGAGCGTCATATGGAGTCCGAGCCGCAGGTGTAGCCGTGGCGGGTTCAGGCCAGATTGATATGCGCGGAGTGCCATAGAGGGTTATTTCTGGAGCCCTGCTGGTAGCCGTCAGAAGAAACTTGTTTTTCTCAATCCGATCGGGCCATGTCCCTGTGGCTTGAAAATCTGTGCGCGTTCCATTTCCCGAAGCGGCATACCTCGCCTCGCCTGTGGTTGCAAAAATACGGTCGGCATCCATAGCAACAGCAACCGTGTTTGCTGCGCTATTCGCGCCAGCTTTCATTGCCCTCATACTTCCGCCAAACTGGACACGCGGAGCGAAGGAATAAATGCTATTTGATGAAGTGGATGGATCCGTCATGGTCAGGTCAGGAAATAGGGCACGGAGATCCGTGCGGGCAGGGTGACCAGGATAACGCTGAAACTCGAACTGCATCGGCTGGTATTGAGCCAAATAACCGCCTGTGCTTGACCAGACAGACAACTCGCCTCGAGCATTCACCGTTCCTGGTGGGTTCACCATATCTACTGATCCATAGACTGGAGTCATCCAGAATGGCCCTCCCGCAGCAGTATTGATATTCACCTTGCTGGTCTCGTCATCGGTCCAGTAGGCCACGCGGGCGACGATGGGGTTGGCGGCGCTGGCGCCGGAGATGGTGGCGTTGTTGCCTGTAGCGGAGGCTGGATAAACCATGGTGCCGTCTTTGAGGACATAGAGCCACTGGACAGGCATGGGGACTGAGTTAGTGAAGGCCTCGCCGCTCACCACCCCAACGGGAGCATTCGTAACTGTGTAACCCAGCGCGGCAGTGGAGCCAGTCGGATAGGCAATAGGGTAGCGGTATAAGTCAGTGTTTGTGGAATTTGTGGAATTCGGGATCGGTGCGTTCAGGTCGGTGTATTGGGCTGCTTTGGAGAACCAGTCTGCAGGGACAGTTGTGGTGTCGTTTACATTGGTGCGCGGATTCACCCACGAATACAGCTTGTAGGAGTTTGTGCTGCTGCTGCCGTAGGTGCGGATCATGCCGGGCTGGGAGGCCCAGGTGAGACGGTTGGCTGGGGTGCCGGCGGCGTTGGTCGTGGTGGCGTCTTTGATTTGTCCCATGACCAAGTTCACGCAGATGTCGGAAAGCTCGGTGAGGCCTTGGGAGTTTTTAAATTGGGAGGCGCTCTGAAGCTCGGTATTGGCCGTCATGAACAGCGAGATGGCCAGGCCCGTGATGAGCAAGAGTAAGGTAAGCGTGACGATGAGGGCCGCGCCAGATTGCGGCTTCGGGCGAAGAGGAGGTGTCAATTGATGGTCCATTTGGCGGAACGGATTGGGATTTCGGAGCGGAAAATGCGGTAGTTGAGACGCTTTGCGGAAAGCGCATCAGAGATGGTTTTGAGGTCTGTTTCTAGATTGGCAGGGCTGGTGAAAACCGAGGCGGGATCAAAGCCCAGGGCGGCGGTTGGCTCGGTCGAGCCGTTTTCAATCCGCTTGGCAGAGGATTCATCCAGCACGACCATGATGACCTGAACAACTGGCGGCAGTTGGTGCTGGTTGGTCGGCTGCGCCCCGCTGCTCCATGTCATGCGGGTATCGTAGCTGAAGTCGGTGGAAAGAGCAGTTCCGGTTGGATTTTCGCGGTCTGAGAGCTGGGGGAGAACGGCAAAGGCGACGACATTATCCGCGATGGGAAAAATGTTGGTGTTGGCATTCACATCGTTGGCGAACCAGCCATTCGGGAAATGGGCGGTGTTGGTATTCATCACCATGAACTGCTCGGTTGGCTGCAAGAATTGCATCAATCGATAGCGGTGGGGATTATTGGTAACTCCGGCGGGCCGGAGAGAATTCGTGGTGAAACGCACAAAGTAACCGATGCCATTAAGTTGTCCGGAGGAGTAGTCGTTTGTGTTGTTGCTTTCGTAGTCAAATGGCACGGTCATGAAAATCGCGCCGCCTTTCTGAGCGGTGACGAGGTTTGTTCCTGTGGTAAAGTGGAGGTCCGAGCGGCGCCCGTAAACAGCCGGAACGAAGGTGAGACTGCCCGAGGGGCGAGTTTGGCGGGCGGAGTTGTAGTAGTCCTGATAGGTATTGAGAGTGGCGGCGGAGATGCTGCGCGTCATGGATTCAAAGGCCGCACGGGAGGAGGCGAAGGCCTTGGTGCGGTCAGTATTGCGCCGCCATGCGTCGCTGGTGGACTGCAGCACGCCGAGCATCAATACGACCATGATGGACAATATCGCCATGGCCACCAACAATTCGAGAATCGTGAACCCGTCCGCGAAAACACGCCACAACGCCAACCGGCGGGCGTGTTTTTTAAAAAACCAAAGCGGATCGCGGGACATCGGAAAGAGTATATTCGCTGTATAGAAGCTATCAATGGAAAAATGGAACGCCCTGCGGGGAGGTGGGGCATCTCGTAATCCCGGGTAGGGATGCCAGGCCCTTGGCGTCCCAAACTTCAGCTGCGAAGCAGCGTCCCAGGGGAGCATGGCCCTCTCAGCTGTGCAGGCGCAAGGCCTGGCTTGCCCATCGATGAGGTTGAGGCGCGAGTGTCTTTCACGGTCGAGACGACCGTGCTCCCCTCTTTCGCGCTTCGTGCATATGGGAGGGCCCATCGTCCTCGCATGGCCCAAGATTCAGCTGCCCTCCGGCTCGTAGAGCCTACGGGTCGGAGAGAAGCAGCGTCTCGTAATCCCATGGTAGGGATGTCAGGCCCTTGGCGTCCCAAATTTCAGCTGCGAAGCAGCGTCTCTGCTAGATGCAATGGCGGCGTTGCCGCGCAAGTCGGACCCCGGCGGCCTCCGGCTCGTAGCCTACGCCTCGGAGAGCGCGGCGTCCCTACCCTGGCGAACGATCGCGCTGCCGCGGGCGTCATGATGGGGACGGGACGGCGTGGTGGCGGAGCGGTGCAGTCTTGGGTCAAGCCAACCGAAGCCACGGGCGTGGCGTAGGAAGCACATCGCAGATGGCCCGGAGGGCGCAGCGAGCAGGGCGCGAGCAAGGCAAAGGTTTACCCTCCAAGGGGTTGCGCGCTGCCGCGCGGGTCGTGAAATTCGGGACGACCGTGCTCCCTTCGACTGAAAACTGAACGCTGAAAACTCTGCCTACTTTTTCATTCTTCTATGACCAACTCCCAGAGCTTGTCGGCGGGATATTCGGGCAAGGCGATCGTGTAGATACCGTCCTTACCTTCGCCTGGGAGCGCGGTGGTTTTGTTGAAGGTGATTTTAGCGGGTGCTTTGTCGAGGCGGATCCGGACGGTGATGCGACGGGTGGCGCCGAGCGGGGTTCCTGTTTCCATGGCACCGGAAAGGCGCAGCCCCTCCAAGGTGAAGCGGGTTTTGCAGAAGTGGCCGTTTTTATAGGCATCCGAGCGGCCGTCATCCTCATAGAGGCTGGCCGTCCCGTTCGCGCCGGGGTAGACATCGAGAGTGAGGTCGGTGATGTGCGTGGCATGGATGTCGCCGTCGGGGTTCTGACGGGTGAGGATGGTTCCTGCGGGCACATAGGCGGGAACATCCTTGACCGTGACGGCGCGGGTGATTTCGCGGCCGCCTTTGACTTTGGTCGCCGTGTCGAACTCCCACCAATCGCCCTCGGGGAGGTAGAGCGTGCGGGAGTCGCTCAGATCGAGCACGGGCGCGACGAGCAGGCCGGACCCGCACCAATACTCGTCGAAACGGTAGGCGGCGGGATTGTTCGGTTCCTCCAGGAAGAGACCGCGAGTGAGAGGGATTCCCGTTTCGCGGAACTCGTGGGCGGCGGTATAGAAATAAGGCAAGAGACTGTGACGGACGCGGAGCCAGTGGCGACAGGCACCGCCAAGCTCGGCATCGTATTCGTAGGGCACCCTGCTGCCGCTGCCGGGGCAACTGTGAAAACGCAGGATCGGCCCGAAGACGCCGAACTGCAGCCAGCGCAGGTAGCGGATGGGGTCGATGATTTCCTTGCCGTCCGGAGTTTTGAAAATCTGGCTGCGCCCAAGCACAAAACCACCGATATCGTGGCTGATGTGCGAGAGGCCAACGCCGGCGGCACGGATGTTGAATTCGCACTGGAGGCGCAGCACATGCCAGTCGGAAGTGGCATCGCCGGTGAAGAACGCGCCGTAGCGATGGGAGCCGAGTCCGCCGTAACGGGCAAGCAGCATGCCGCGCTTGCCGTCGCGCTCGGAGGTTTCGAAGAAGGTCTTGTTCGTCACAAGCTGGCCGCTGGTCGTGTTCATCTGGCCGCGTGAGCCGTCGTTCCACCAGTAGTCGAGCCCGAGCTTGAGAATCTCAGTATGGCAGACCTCGCGGAATGCGCTGTTTTGCTGTTTGTTGGTGATATCCACCTTGGCCATTCGTAGCTTTTTGCCGTTATATTCCCGCACGCGGATTTCCACATCAGGGCCGGCCTTGCTCACATAGTCGTCAAAGTGGGAGTCCTCGTCGTGCACATCGAGCGGATGGTCGTTGAAGCTCACCTCCAAGCCGTGCTTTTTGCAGAGCGCAAACCATCGGGCCGGATCGGGGATTAGCTCGGGATTGAAGTCCCAGGTCCCCCACCCTTCGGTATGCCACTCCATGTCCATGACAAGAGTCGAGAGCGGGTAGCCATTCGCCTCAAAGTCGCGCACCATGTCGTTGATCTCCGCCTCGGTGAAAGCAGGCCAGCGTGAGAAGATGACGCCAAAGCTGCGGTGCGTGGGGATCGGAGCAGGACCGGAGAGCAGATGATAATCGCGCAGGGCCTGCTTGTAATCCCGCCCGTAGGCGAAGAAATACCAGTCTTGGCTGCCGGGACGCTCGCGCTCGACTGGGAAGTCATCGGAGTCCAACACGGCGCCTTCGGAGTCATTGAGCAGGAAGTAGCCGGCCGCCGAGAGGACGCCGGGACAGAATTTACGGGCGTCCTTATACCAATTGAAGGAATGCTCCATGAAACGGCCGTCGCTTCGAAGCTGGCGAGTCAGGTCCAGATAATAGCCTTTCTCAAAATTCTCGGGTGGCGCGGGGTGCAGCTCGGTGTAGAGCGGATCGACCTCGCATTGAATCCATGCCGGCCAGGTCGTGCCGCTGATGTCAGGCGACTCCATGGTGGCCGTATGGACGCCGTCGAGCACCGTGGCGTCGCCACTGTAGCGGTCGAGGCTGCGCAGCGTGCCGCCGAGATTCTGGTAATCGCGGTCGCCGGGGCGCCAGAACTGGGTGAGCTTGCCGTCGCTCCAGCGGATCTCGAGATTCGTGCGGCTGCAGGCCTTGTCATTTTGCGTCGTGCGGATCTGCAGGAAACCCGTGTTCAGCACGCTCCAGAGCCCATCCTCGGTAACGCTTTGAAAAGCGATCGGCTTCTTTTCTGGATAAGCCACCATGCTGCGGCGGTCCTCGAACATGCCATCTGGAGAATATTCTACGCGGACAAGAGTCGGTGAGAGGCAGGTGAATCGGCGGTTTTTAATGATGATTGAGTTCATAAAAATATAATAAATAAAGTTTTGATTTTATTGAGAAAGAGTTCAGACCCGAAACATCAGGGGCGTTCCATGAATTTCATAAAGCGCAGATAAGCAAGGAAGAGGACGATATTGATACCCAGCGCGATGGCGAAAAACGGGACATAATCCGGCTTTGGAACAAAATGACCATAATAACCGATCCAAACAAGCAGGCCGCCAATGTTACCGACGATCTGGATGACGCTGAACCAAACGACAGGTTTAAGCAGTCCCGCTGGTTGGTCCGTGCGCGGAGGCAGGTCGGAGAGGAGAAACTTCTCTTCCGGTGGCGTGAACTCGCCCTCTTTCTCCCTGCGTTTCCAAACGCGGTAAACTCGGTAGAAAAAGTAAAAAGACAAAATGGTAAGCGGGGCCTGCCAAAGAAACATGAAGCGATAGGCAAAATCCCCATCCGGGAACACACTCTTCCAAAAATCCATAAATAATCCGGCCAGAACGCCAGAAGCGATCAAAGCCACGGCACGGATCAGCGCCATCGCTCCGCTATACTGGCCGTATTTATCTTTGGGAAAGAGGAGCATGAGCAGAGGTGCCTGCGCGGCCTGTCCTGCAGCTCCAGAGAGCGCGGCCGTGATCCCGCCGCTCACAAAAATCCAAAAAAATATGATCGGCTCTGGATGGGGAATCGCGAGCCAAAGCCAACCACCCAGAGAAAAGAATGCGCCGAACGCCAAGCCATAGGCCGCAACCCGCACGGGTTTCCAACGATCCACAAAACGAGCCAGAATGAGGAGACAAACAGGGCCGGTCACTGCAGCCAGCGCCCCTTTTTTTCCGATCAGATCCAAGCTGAACCCCAAGGATTTAAAGTAAAACACAATGTAAACCCCGCAGGCAAAAGACATCGCCTGAAAAGTCTGCCAAAGAAAAATGTCCCAGTAATAGCGGAGCGTAAAACATTCCCTCACATAAAGCTGGATTTTTTCCTTCCAGGTTGTTTTTTCCGTCACATCCGTTACCGGCGGATATTCCCCTTCCTTGACATTCAACAACATAGCCCCAAACCCGATAGCATATAGCAACGCACCACCCACATAAATCTCGGTCATGTGGCTTTCCGCATACTTGAAAATGAAGAAATTATAGAGGGTGGCCGTTGTGGTGCCGATCACTTTGAAATAGGCGTTAAACTGCGAGAGGTGCGTCTCGGGCACAACATCCCTAAAGAGATACCAAAAAACACTACTTACAAACATGTTAAACAACTCAAACATCGCTGCAAACACCGTCAGAAGGACAATGACCACCTTGGCCTGCTGAATCACGCTGTCCGACATAAACGACGAGTGCACCCAAGCTCCGATTTGATCACTAAAGCCAATCAAGATCATGCTCAGGGCAACGAACGGCAGCGTAAAAAGCATGAACGGAATCCGCCGACCCCAGCGACTCCGGTGGCGGTCACTTTTGAAGCTCACCCATGGCGTAATCGTGACATTAAAGATGCCCGGCAGAGTCGTGAGAACGATTCCAATAAGCGTGTTCGAAGCCCCGAGATTGCGAAGATGCAACGGCAGAATGCTCGGCACCACAGCCTCCATGAACGTGAAACAAAAATCCCCCCACAGCAGCCAACCAAAAAGGGCGATCAGGCCCCGCTTCGTGTAAACCAACGAACCGCACTTCCAAGTTTTCACCTCCGCACTCATAATAACATCCTCTGAGGTTCAGCAATGCAAGAGACGCTTGGGAAGCGCTTCCAATGGGAGCGTGAGAAGGATTGGGAGAGCATACAGTTTAAGAGCAGAAAGACGCCGATATATTGCGATGGTATCAGAAAGACAAGTGTTTTTAAAAAAGAAAAACTTTTTGAATCAGTGAGACGCGGCGAGCGGGTCTAATGGATTTTTTCTTGATCGATCTCAATTTTTCTATATTAGAAGAGTATCACAGCAAGTTTGCAGCTACATCGAAATCAAATCTCTCCCCATGCCCGATTCACCGCCCCATTCCGACACAGCAGGACGCAAGCGCCCTCAAGCGGGGAAACTGGCTTTCTCGCTCGTCGAAGTGGTGATCGCCATGGGAATTTTCAGTTTCGCGATCGTCGCGACTTTCAGCCTCATCGGCCAGAGTTTCAAATCCTATTCCTCCGCGATCAACGACACCGTCAGCCGGCAGATCATGAACCAACTCGCGGCGAATGCACAACAAGCACGGCTTTCCGACCTCACTACCACGCCATCTTACACCTTGAATTTCGACAACGAAGGCAATCCCGTTCCCAGCAGCGACACCATGTCTGTCTACACCGCGAATGTGTCATTCACACAAGCAACGACTCCCTTCGGCAGCACGAATCTTTACGCTGTGAACATTAAAGTTTCCCCAAAAAACACCAACGACGCGCAGCAAACCACCCTCATTGTATGCCCACAGAACTGACCCACCGACCGCCTGGGGTCGCCTGTCTGCAATCACTCCAAATTTCCGCGTATATTTTCGAAACGCACCTCAATCGCGAACGCCTGCACGGACGCACAATCTGTGCCCAGCATTTTTCATTTTTTTCAGGAATACTCGCTTTCAATGAAGCCGCAGTTTGAAGGGACCGCCTTCAATCCTCTTCCGAGCCGAGTTCATTCTCCTCATTCGTGTCCCGCCAGTGTTCCTTGGGAAGACTGAGCTCAAAGAGGGGATGAAATAGAGCGCCTTCTTTCCTGAATGGGTCGCCTGATAGCGGGAGGATCGCTTGGAGTTCGGCTTGAAGGCGCTTGAACGCCTTCTTGTCGGCCTCGAAGTGTGTTCTGGATGGTTGCCATGCGCCGTGCACGGCCATTGTTGCAAGAATCTCAATATGGCGGCATGTGCCGGTTTTATTGGCTTTGGTGAAGGCATGAGACTGGCGCTGCTTGCCGTATGCGGCGGTGATCCTGCCAGTCGGATCGATAGTGATTTTGAGTTTCTGCCAGCGCCAGTCGGTTTGGACATCCAGGATCGGCTCGATGAGATTGCGGGCTGTAATGGATTTGTGTGATCTGGCACTGAGCCTCGTTCGGATTTGAATGCTCGCGGAATCAGGTGCGTCGAGGCGTTCGATGACGCTGTCGAGCATGATTCCGCGCTCATGGGCGAGGGCATGTATCGCGGGTGTGATGCGCTTTTGAGAAAGTAAAAACAATACGCTTGCTGGCATGGTGGCCACCTCGTTGAGCGGGCTCATGCAATCAGCGTTTCCGCCTTTTGGAATGTGGAGGAATACGAGACGCGAGGCCAGTTTCCTCGAATGGATATTGAAGCTCTCCCTCCAGTTCTCCTCCCCATCCTTGCCCCCAAAAAACTCTGCAACTTTCTTGGGTTTGATCCCCTTTCAAATAAAGTGCCGGCACATGAAGGAATCCTATACACCCCTCGCGATTTCAAAAAGGGGTTCAGCTCTTCTTTAACCTCTCCTTGACCACATCTCCCAGATACTTCTGAACTGTCCGCTTCATGGGGCGTGCTCCGAGAGCCTTGGTGATTCCCTTACGAATGAGCATCTCAACGGTTTCGTCATCCACCGTCAGTTCGATTCCCATCTTTCGGTAACGCTCGATCTCTTCCCCAATCACGATCAAGGCAATCTCCCTTTGGGTATCCGGGGTCAGAGGCCTGAAGACGATCTTCTCATCAAATCTCCCGATCAATTCCGGTCGAAAGTGACGGTGCAGCTCCGCAAGAACAGCCCGCTCCAGTGTCGCAAAGGGTAACCGTGTGGGTCTCATCAGCTGGTGTGAGCCGATGTTGCTTGTGCAAACCACATAAAAACCGCTCAGGTCATAGGTGCGGTGATCGGCCAAGGTGATCCGTGCGGCATCGAGCATTTGGAGGAATAAATCCCAGATCAGCCGATGGGCCTTCTCCACTTCGTCGAAGAGCAGAATACCCCGAGTATGTGACTCCAAGACCTTCCCAAGCCGTCCGTTCATCCCGGTTTCATCCCCAAGGAAGAGCTTCACGCTGTCGAGGTGCTGGAACTCCGACATGTCGAAGCGATGAAGCGCCCCTTCCCCAAAAAGATACTGCGAGCATTCCAGGGTCAGTTCGGTCTTTCCGACGCCGGTCGGACCAAGAAACAAAAACGACCCCAAGGGCTTATCCGGAGGCTGAAGCCCAAGCTCCCCGCGCTCCAGAACGGAGCAAACTCTCGGGATGACATGGCCCTGTCCTCGAATCTTGGATGCGAGGTATCCCTCCAGACCGGAGAGTTTTTGTATAAGGGCGGGATCGGGATTCATGAATGGGATGGAGCTTTGGGTTTTCCACGCCACCATTGGCGCAGGGCATAGTCGGGACGGAGGCTCGTGAACCACTTGGGGTAATACCCCTCAGGTGTGATGGGAGGCAGGAGCCGCTTCCGAAAGGGTTTCTCGCAGTGGCAGACGATCGCTTTGAAGCGTGGGAGCTTCCTCAAGAGGTAGGGCTCGAACCACGGCTTGATCCGTGTCTGGTAGTTGTAGGAACGCTTCCCAGAGGCCCATCCCCACGATTTCTCGATGACCTCGTGCTCCCCGATATTCTTCGCCGCAATCACGGCGGAATCATGGTTTGCGACCGTAAAGATCAGTTCGTTACTGAGATTGAGCATCAGGACATCGGCATAGCGCTTGTCTAGGGATCCCAACAGCGAGGTGTATGCCTGTGTGGCCAGAACGATCGTCGCCTTGGCCTCACGGATGACTCCTGCTGCCCGATGATCTGCAAAGGCCGACTCGGCCCCGGTGATGATCTCCTGTCCCTCGTCGGCAAAGAGGATCAGCAGGTTGTCCTTTTTCCGTTCCTCGGCAGGTTTGTCGAACCGGCTGAGGGCATGGAAATAGTAGGAGAGCTTCAGAATCGTATTGATGTAGAGGCGCTCACTCTGAAATTTCTGCGGCATCGCGAGGCAAACGATCTTCCCCCGGTCGATTTCTCCAACCGAGAAGGTCGGCTCATCTGCACAAAATACCTCGGCGATTTCTGGATTGAGAAAAAACTCCAGGTAGGTGCTGAGAGTGCCCTGAACACCTCCCAACTGCTCGGGAGGTTGCTCGAGATAAGATTGCAGAGATGAGAGTAATTCTTTGGATCGCTGGTCGACCCGCCTCTCCAGCATTCGAAGAGTTTCCGTGGTATCGGCAGGACTGAGCAGGAGCCGATGGATATTCGGAATGGTGACGAAACATTCCAGATGCCGGAGGATTTCAAAGGCCATCTGGATGGCCAACTGGGCCTTGATCGGGAAGAAGGGATTCCCGCCACGCCCCCCGGTCAGCGAGATCGCAGTATCCACAATCACCTTGGCATAGGTAGAGGCGGGAACCTTGGGATTGCCGGTCAGATTGATGGAATGCGGCGGCCTCCACAGCATGCTTTCTCCCTCGGGACGGGTTTGCAGAAGCACCAAATCACCACTCCTTCCGAAGTGGGCGGCCATCCGAACCAGAATCTCCCAGTAGAGCCCTTTCTGATCCAGGCAGATGCCTCCCCAATCCTTCACATTCTGGAAAATCTGGTAGGTGATGGAATTGATCCCTGACTGGGTTTTGCCCGAGCCGGTCCTTCCCGTGATGAGCCACCCTCGGACGAAATCCTCCATCGACCAAGACAGTCCTCCCAAGCGAACCACGACATTCCCCGCGTGGGCCTCTCCAAAGAGGCTCCATGCTCCGAAGAGCGCGCATAGGGTTACCACACCCCACGAGTAGGGTGGAACGAGCACAAAGTGCCCGGCGATGGCTCCGGCAATACTGCCGAAAAAGATGATCAAGTCAGCAAGCCTCATCCGGAATGATCGGGTGAAATCTTTTCATCAGAAAGTCGAAGAGCTTGCGCTTGGGATCGGCGATCTCCTGCTTGAATGATCGAAGGTTCACAATGGTCACCCCATCTCGCTCGTCCGTGGGCTCATGGTAGAACGATTCGACCTGGTTGAGCTTGAAGGCGAATCCCTCGCAATAAATGAACTCAGAATAGTTGGCTTTGTCTTTGTCGTCTCGATTGGGGCCGGTGATAGGCATAATCGTTTTGGGTGGTTTGGAAGCCATAACGCTGGCTGTAAATACGGTGATCTTCCCTGTAAGTTTGCTTCATCCGGTAAAGGAGGGACTGCATCTCCCGGATGGAGAATTTTTCAACTTCTCCGGCGACTTTTTCAGCGGTCCGAATGAGGGCTGGCTTGCGCCATCCAAAGAGGCGCGGGATGCGTCGTATCAACCGAACGGTGCGCTGAGCTTGACGCTTCTGCAGTAATTCCCGCTCCAGTTTCTGGATGGCCTGGTAGCTATTTCGGAGGCGACTGGCATGGAGAGATTCATCCTCCCGGAGCACCTGCAATTGCTGGACCGAGATCTTCGGAGCGATCGCCATCCTCTCGCTCTCCATATGCATTCCGAGTGCCTTCCGGAGTTTATCGGGGCTGGAGAGAAGCTTGTCCCATTTGAGGTTTTCCCGATCAAAAGCCCGCATCAGATAAGTCATCTGGTTCTTGTTTCCCGACTCACGAGTGCGCGACATACTGAGGCCCACATAGTGCCCTTTGGCTGTTCGCGGGCAGATGGCCACATGGGCATGAAGATTGTCCGTGTCGTGGTGCAGTCCGTAGGCGTAGCCGATCGAATCCTTGGGATGAAACCGCTGCTGAAAGCGGTTCAAAACGGTCTTCAGGGAACTCCTCAAAACGATGTCAGGATTGATCCCGGCCCCGACCAGTTTGTCGTGAAAAGCCGTCGACATCGTGAAGACCAACCGGTGCTGGATCACGGGATTGGACGATGAGGTTTTGAAATCCCGCATGTACTTCATCCAAGCATCGCAGATCCTTTTTTTCCTCTCGGAATTGCTCAGAGCCATTGGCGAAATCCGGCTCCCGTCTGGATTCAAAACGATCCGATGATGGAGGAATCCCCCAGCGTGAACCTGGCCCAGAGTTTCCTTGGAGGCATAGTCCGCGAACTGGCGGAGCCTCTTGCCGATCTCGTTCGGATTCGCGCTGTCTTCGAGACAGGATTGATCCAGTCTTGCTGCGACTTTGCGCTCGGAAGTCTCGTCGAGATACTCCAAATCAAGACGCGATCTCCACGTCTTCTTGAACGGGAAAATGATGCCGTCCTTCATGTCATCATCTCGATTCGCTCGATGAGATAGTCGATTTTTTGTTCGAGCCGGTCGCTCACATCGGGATCAATTTTGTGATCCACTGAGGCTTCAAAAAGCAGGGCCTCCATGACCTCGGAGTTCTTGGAAAATCCGAGCGTTTTCTTGAGGGCTTGCAGCCTCTTCATGCCCTCCGGAGAGAGCTTCATTTCGACTCGACGGAAGCCTGGTGCATCAACGGACTGAATGGTCATTTTGCGAAATTGCCGGGTGGATTTCGGAGCGTGCCTGACACGCGCAGGAACAAGTTCTTTGCGCAGCAAAGGCGGAGCTGTGATTTTTTCCGGAAAAATCACTTTGCTCTGTTACATACAGAGCCCGAATTTCCGGGTTCCTGTTGGCCCAACCACTGGTTTTTCTGGGTGCCAAGTCAACGGGTCTGGTGAGGGGTAAAGAGCCGATTGCCGGGAAACCGAAAGCGCAGCTGAGGTCTCCCGGTAATGGGCGGGATGATGGCTGGTCTTTTAGCAGGGTGAGCTGATTGGATGGAGGAGGCTGGCACCGGGTGAAAGCTTTAGCGAAACCCAGTGCCAAAAGCGTAGCGGCTGACTCCGGCCAATGAGCGTGCCAGGCGTGTGGATGCACGGATCGAGGAATCATAGATGGATGCCCTTCGTTTGGGGTGTTTGAGCTGGAATTTTCCGGGCAAGGGCTGGCTCCTCGGTCGGCGTGGGCAGACCTGCCGGAAATTGGGATTCTCCAATGGACTCCTTTTGTTCCAACCCCAGAATGAAGTCGGTGCTTCTTTGGGCTTGGGAGGATGCGGTGAAGATCATCTTGGGATCGTTCTGGAATTTCTCGATCCATGAGCCGAGGTAGGCGGCAGAGTTGTCGAACTGGACCTGGTTTAGAATTCCAGCCTCGTTGGACAGAAACGAGGCCCCAAGTTCCGCGATCAACTCCTCCTTGGAGTATCGTTCTGAACCGAACTTGACCGGCAACGTGACTCCCTCCCGATCGAGACGGGAGGCGTGCCCCGTCGAATGGGTCATCTCGTGGAAGAGGGTTTGGTAATAGGACTCAGGGCTCCGGAAGGTTTTCTGAGCTGGCATCCGGATTACATCCTCTCCGGGCGAGTAGACCGCCGCAAATCCCGTGTGGTAGATGGGACAGGTCTTGGCTTCCTCGACGATCTTGGCGGCCTTTTCGAGAGGGTGGAGTGGGTTCTGAACAACGGCCTGAGTTTGGGCAGGTGGCGCGATGCCCTCGGTCTGGTCGAGGTTGAAGGCATTGCTCCAGCGGATGAAGGGTATCCGGGTGGGGCGTCCATTGCTTCCGAGGATGAGGTTTCCTTGGTCATCCCGCTTCTCGAAAAGCTTGTAGTAGATGACCGGAGTGGCGTGCTCACCCTTCTTGACCTTGCCGCCGAGGTCATGCGCTTGTTTGAAGGTTAGCCAGTAGGGGGATTCAAAGTCACTCCCTCCCAGGATGAGGGCATTGATGCCCCGGTAGGGTTTCTTGGAGACGATATTCTGGACTCCCATCCAGGGCTTCTGCCAAGGCACGGTCCCTTTCTGGAGCTGCTCGATGAAGCGGGCCGTGATGAGCTCGTAGATGTCTTTGCTCATAGGGCTACCTCCTCTCGGGCGTGAACCAGGTGGAGTAGGGCTTCTTGTTCGGAGAGACCGAACCGGCGCCCCACAGCAGACGTGAGGTCTTCTCCCTCGAGGTTGCCAGTGAAGATCGGTGTCTCCCCGGCGGGAACCCCACGGTCCACCAGGCTGAAGAAGTAATCTTCAAGGATCAGGGGATAGATCTGCTCGGGAGCCGGGTGAACCATGGTGGTCGATTGCGATTCGTGGAGATTCGGCTACCGCCAGTTGATCTCATGGCAGAAGTTCTCAACGAGATTCTCGACCTCGCTCTCAGTGTAATGGAGCGAGAAGGCGAGGTCTTCGAGGCTCTCCCTCCCAATGAGGTCGGAACGGACGCAGTAGAGCACCACGGCGGCACGGAGGCCCTTCTCGGAAGGCTCGTCCGCTTCGGCGACCCACTCGAAGGTTCTGCCGAGGACTTGGCAGATTTTTTCAATGCTATCGTCCCCATCTTGCGGGAGAGGTTCGATGTGTTCGACAGGGTGCTGCGTGTCGGCGTAGTGGATGTCGTTTTCGGGTTTTTGGGGTGTGTTCATCCCGCGCACCTTGAATGAAAAAAAGCCCCCTAGTGCTCCCGATCGGGAGCAACTTTTCGGAGGGGGTAGATTTGCGGGATGAGGCAACAAACTTCGCCTCAAAAAGAGGGGGTAGATTTGCAGGACAAACAGGACAAATGAATCACAAAAACTGCATAGAACTGCAGAAACTAAACAGAGGAGCCTGCGGGCTGCAGAGCCTTTATTTATGGGCTTAGAGATGGGATTTTGTCACTTTTGAAAGATGCGACCCTAACGAGATTGAGCAGCGCTCCGAGTTTTTCCCCGACTCGCAGCAGGGGATTCTTTTTTACCCTTCCGCTCAGTTTTCAAATCTTCATCCGCCAGTGCTGAAGCAAGGTTGGCCATTGGAGCGTCCCGGATTGGTAACAAAAGGTAACAAAAATTTCGCGGGATCTGCGGAAATCCGCAAGGTTGAGAGGAGGCAAGCAAAAGACCGCAGAGCCTTTATTTATCTACCTCAGAGAGAAATTGAGGCCGTTTTGGGGGTGGTGCGCGATACAGGGTTCGAACCTGTGACTTCTTGCGTGTGAAGCAAGCGCTCTACCGCTGAGCTAATCGCGCGGAGTCGTTTTGGGCCGGTTGTCTTCAGGAATTCTGAAAAGACACCGCCGTTGAACGGTGCAGAACCTACTTCCTGCTGCGCCGCAGAGGCAAGCGGATTCGCCTCACGGCGCGAGGACGCGCAGTTTTTGGGAGCTCACCGAAAAGAGACAGGGCAGCATTCCAGCCACCTCGCCGTCGAGTTCCACTGGCACATCACCCGAACTTGTAACCCGCATGGTGCTTGTCTGGAAATATTCCACATCTGGCAACTGCGGGTGTGTGCCAAAGGCTATGGCCTGAAAATAGCGCACGACATCCCAGTGGCTCTGGTTTTGAAAGACCAGCACATCGAGCAATCCATCGAAAAGGCTTGCTCGTTGGAAAACAGGAAACGGACCGCCGTAAAGCCGGCCATTTCCGATGAGCGCGAAGGAACCCTCGATGATTCGCCCGCCTTCGGCTTCCAGCATCACACGGGATGGCTTGTGCGCGGCGACTTGAACGAGCGTGAGAAGGTAACTGAGCGGTCCGAGCGCCCTTTTGGAATCGGCAGTGGTTTTGCGGACGACCTCGGCGTCCAACCCCACCCCGGCGAGCTGAATGAAATGCGTGTCGTTGGCTTTGGGGAGGTCTACTTCCACGACCTTGCCTTGTTCGATCACACTCCAAGCACGCTCGAGGTTTCCCTGGGGAATGCCCAACTCCGTGGCAAAAACATTCATCGTGCCAACCGGAAGAATTCCCAGACGCACCGAGGAGCCGCCGATGCCGTTGACGACTTCATTGAGCGTGCCATCCCCTCCTGCGGCGATGACGACCTCGAATCCTTCCCGAACGGCCTCCGCCGCGATTTCGCGGGCGTCACCGGCTTCCGAGGTGAGGCGCATGGACGCACCGCCCGAGAGCGCGGCGATTCTCTCACGGAGACGACTGGCTTTGTCGCTGCGGGCGGCGGGATTCAGAATGACGAGCGTCTTATTCACACTTCACTTTCAAAGGAAGAGCGGTAGCTTCATTCTGTGCATTCGATTGCCAAGCCAATTCTGATCATCACAGGGATAATTTTTGCCCTCTACGCAACGGCTGTCCTGTGTCTGAACATCTACCTTCAGTCCAGCGGAGTGCAGTTCAAACTCCGCCAAGCCGTTGTCCGTGCCACCGGAATCGAGCCCGTGATCAGCAAGACATACTACACCCCCTGGTCGGGCCTCACCGTTTCCGGCATCAAGATCCCACAGACTGGAGATGCGAAAAAGCCATTGCTTTCGGTCCGCTCCATGAAATGCAGTGTGAGCCTGAGCTCGCTCTTCCGTGGACAGGTTTTACTCAAAGACATCACCTTCGAGCAACCTTCACTTCTGCTCGTTCAGGGACAGAGCGCCATCTGGCCAGGCGGTGCTGCCATGCCATTCCAAAATCGCGAAAAAAAGGCAGCTCCAGCGAGTCAACAAGTTCAGCTCACAGAGCAGCCGACCCCTCCTATTTCATCAAGCCCAGACACAGGATTGCCCGCGACTCCCACCCCGCAGCCCAAGGAAAAACCTGAAACAAAAACTCCGAAACCTGTCCTTTTCGAAAATGTCCGGATTCTCGAGGGGCATGCCGCACTTTACCCGGCACAAGGCGGTAGGGCGGTTCTCCTAGATGGATTGTCTGTTGACGGCAAGGTTTCACCCGACGGCGTAGCCCGAGGATCATTCCGCATCAAAAGCGCCACTCTTTTCGAGTCGGTGCGTCAGAAGGACATCACTGGTCAGTTTGAATACCACGACGGCGACCTCAAAATCACAAACCTGCAGGCGGCATGGGCGAATGGAACCGTGAAGGGAAACTTTGAAATATCCAACACGCCGGAAGCCTTCTTCACTGCATCGCTGACGGCTGAGAATGTTACACTTCAAAAACTCGCCGAGGACGCAGGCTTCACCGCCGAGGGAACGCAAGGCCTCCTCTTCGCCAAAGCCAATCTCCAAGGCATTCCTGGCCAACCGGAGTCATTCACTGGGCAGGCCTCGGCAAACCTCACCGAAGTCCGCATGCAACCCATCGATCCGCTCCGTCAACTGGGCGAACTTCTCCGCATCAACGAGCTTCGCATGCTTGAGCTTCAAAACGCCCAGACGGCCCTGACTATCCGCGATGGGAAAATCCTTGTGGACCGCCTGGAACTTGAGACCGCCAACCTCCTCATGGACGCCAGCGGACAGGCCCTTTTCGATGGATCTCTCGACCTCGACGCCCGTTTTCATGTGACTCAGAAACTTCTCAAGGAATCCCTCGGCTTCATGGGGTCGAAATTCCAAACCTCCGACCGCGAAGGCTACGCACACATGCCGTTCTCGATCACCGGTTCCATGTCGCGTCCGAAGAGCGACCTCCTCGACAAATTAGTCGGTATCCGGCTGGGCGACGATGTCGGGGGGCTCCTGAAAAACCTCCTCCGTATGCCCAAGAAGGAGAAAAAGAAAAAAGACACCAAACCTGCCGCAACTCCCGCGCCGACGAACTGAACACCCTATGCGAATCATTGCCGGCAGCGCGGGCGGCCGCCCTCTCAAAGCCCCACCCGATGGACTCCGTCCCACGATGGACCGCGTGCGTGCGGCTATCTTCTCCAGCCTCGGCGACCGGGTTCCCGGCGCACATGTTCTCGACCTCTTTGCCGGCTCGGGCGGCATGGGAATAGAAGCGCTGAGCCGGGGCGCAGAGTCCGCCGTTTTTGTGGATGAAAACGACCGCTGCGTGCGTTGCATCCGGGAGAATTTGCGTATGGCCCAAGTCGAAGCCGTGGTGCAGACGATGGATGCCTACCGCTTCCTCGACCTGTATGCCGAGGAGGCCTCATTCGACATCATTTTTGCGGATCCCCCGTATGCCAAAAAACAAGGCGACACCGACCACGCGGGCGCATTAGCAGCCTCGCTCAAGCTCGCATCCGCACTCAAGCCCGACGGGCTTTTTGTCTTGGAAAAACAATCCGGCGGTCCCGCCCTTGCCGAATCCTGTTTTGAAATCCTTCGCGCCAAGCGCTACGGAGGCAGCGAAGTCCTGTATCTCGCCAGAAAATGATTGGTCCGGTTCGATTCCTCTACAACCTCCTCTTCCCTGCAGCAGTCCTGCTGATGCTTCCCGGCTTCCTTGTGCGAATGATCCGCAGGGGAAAATACCGCCACAAATTCGGCCAGCGGTTCGCCATCTACTCGCCCGGCGTTCGTGAGAAGATCGCCAACACCGGTCGCGTGTGGATCCATGCCGTCAGCGTCGGGGAAGTAAATATCGCCCTCAAGCTCATCCAAGCCTTGCGCGATGCCGATTCCTCGTTGGCGTTCGTTCTATCCACCACGACCTCGACCGGCTTCAAGCTCGCCGCCTCGCGCAAATCGACATGGCTGGAACCCATCTACAATCCCCTCGACTTCCTCCCTGTTGCTCGCCGCGCGGTGCGTCTCATTAAACCAAGAGCCCTCATTCTTGTGGAAGCCGAAGTCTGGCCGAATGTCGTCTGCGAAGCCCGCCGCCTCGGCGCAAAAGCCATCTTGGTGAACGCCCGCCTCTCGCCACGCTCGGAGAAGCGATTCCGCGCCGCTCGCCTGATCACTGCCCCCCTGTTCAACCAACTTGACGCCCTCTGCCTGCAGGAACCCGAGGACATCGCACGGTGGACATCCCTCGGCGTGAAGCGGGAAAAACTTCATGTCAACGGCAGCATCAAATTCGACGACTCGGCCAACGGTCCCCGGCCTGTGCGAGATTTCCGCCCTGTGCTGGATTCCCTCGGTGTCGGAGCGGATGCACCCGTTCTTCTCGGCGGCAGCACCTTCGACGGTGAGGAGGAAATTCTCGCCAGTGTCTTTTTGGAACTCCGAAAATCCAGACCCGACCTGTTTCTGATCCTCGTGCCCAGACATCAAGAACGCGGCGACTCGGTGGCCAACCAGATGGAGCGCATGGGACTCAAAGTCGCCCGCCGCACCCGCACGGAGACATCTGTAAAACCAGATGTCCTTCTCGTGGACACGACCGGTGAACTCGCAAGTTGGTATCTCTGCGCGACTGTCGTTTTCATTGGAAAAAGCCTCTGCGATCGTGGGGGACAAAACCCCGCCGAACCAATCACCGCAGGAGTTCCCGTTATTTTCGGCCCCCATATGCGGAACTTCGCCTCCCTTGTCCAAGGCCTGCTACGCTCACAAGCAGCCATAGAGATCCGCGATGAAGCCAGTCTGCAAGCTGCCGTGGAGTCGCTTCTCTCAGCACCCGAGACCCGCGCAGCCATGGTCGAGCGCGGAGTCCGCTGCCTCGAAGTCCATCGCGGCGCCACAGCCCGCACGGTCGCCCTGCTCCGAGAGAGTGCATTTCCAATTGCAAACCCGGCGCGGCAGCGCCCATCGTGACTCTGGGAGATGACATGTAGCCGACAGCTGGCGTGAACCACGCCATACTGTCGGCTCCACATGAAACAAGACACAGCAAACCAAAAGTCCGAGGCTCCGGC
>JBILMW010000103.1:0-9297 GCA_044375335.1 Terrimicrobiaceae bacterium
GACTTCGCTCCGTTTAATCGCGAACACAGAAGGGCAAATTTGTTGCGGCAGGAGCCGCGAAATTTTTTCTGTTTTTTGGAAAGATCTATTCTCGGAAATCCACACCCAGCTTCTCTCGCAGGGCGACCTTGATGCGGTCAGCTGCAGCCTGAATTTCGTCTGCAGTGAGCGTTCGCTCGGGGCTGCGGAAAGTCAAGGAAATGGCCATCGATTTTTTATCGGAAGGGATTTTTTCGCCCTTCGGATCGGTGAAGAGATCGAAGAGGCGGACGGATTCGAGGAGGGGTTCTTTGAGGGTCTCGATGAGCGACCTCACTTCGCCGTAGGGCAGGGCCAACGGTGCCACGAAGGCGATGTCACGGGCGGAACCTGGAAACTTCGCAAGCGCGGCGACTTGGGTTTTGGCTGATGCGGCAGCACGCCATAGATCGAGGTCGAACTCGGCGGCGAGGAGCGGGGCGGAGGCTCCGATGTCGCGGGCCACGGCAGGAGCGAGTTGGCCAACGATGCCGATTTTTTTGCCATTCAGAAAAACATCCGCGCACGCTCCAAACGGGGCTACGGGAGCCGGTGAGGGAACGATATCCTGTTCAAGCAGGCATGCGAGTTGGCGCACGGCTCCGGTGAGATCGAAGACATCCCACGAACGCACCGACTCGCCGCGCCAGTTGGATTTGTGGCGTTCGCCGGCGAGCACGATGGCGAGGCGTTGTCCCTCGCCGGCGGCCTTGAAAACGCGACCGCATTCGAAGAGAGCAATGGATTTCGCACCTTGATCGAGGTTGCGCCGGAGGGCCGAGAGTAGTCCGGGAACAAGGCTGTTGCGAAGTTGCGACTGGTCTTCGCCGAAAGGATTTTTGAGGGCCACGGCGTCGCCGAAGTGCGAGACATCGGCGGCAGAGACGAGCGTGCTGGTGCGGGCCTCGTGGAAGCCCATTCCGGCAAGACTGCGGAGGAGGTTCATCGCAAAATCGTAGGCGGTGTCGGCATCCGAGCTTGCCGCGAAGGGGCCTTGAGCGAGGGATGGAATTTTTTCGATTCCCACGACGCGGGCGATTTCCTCGATGAGATCGGCTTCGCGGCGGAGTTCGCGGCGGTATCCGGGAATGCTCCAGCGTGTCTCGTCACCGGCGGCGAGTTTTTCCAAACCGACGCGTGCGAGGCTGGATTCGATCTCGGAATTCGAGAGCGAGATGCCCAACAGATCGCGCACACGGCTGTGGCGCAGGGACACCTTGCCGCGTTCGGGGCATTTGCCTGCAACGAGAAGAGAGGATTCGGCTGTGCCACCAGCCACCTGCAGGATCAACTCCACAGCACGGGCTGATGCAAGAATGACGCCCTCGGGGTCCACGCCGCGCTCGAAGCGGTAGCTGGAGTCGCTGAAAAGCCCCAGCGCACGAGAGGCTCGGCGAACACTCGAAGGCTCGAAGACGGCGCTTTCCAAAAGAATGTCGGTGGTGGACTCGCTCACACCACTCCCCTCCCCGCCCATGACACCTGCCAAGGCGGCGGGGCCATTGTCATCAGCGATGACCAGCGAACCGGCCGGTATCTTGTATTCACGGCCATCAAGGGCGCGGAAGGCTTCGCCCTCGGATGCAGAGCGCACTTGCAATGGACCGGAAATTTTTGCGGCATCGAAGGCGTGGAGCGGTTGGCCGAGCTCGAAGAGAACATAGTTTGTGACATCGACCACATTATTCACCGAACGAAGCCCCACGGCCGCCAAGCGGTCGCGAAGCCATTGCGGGCTGGAGCTGACTTTGACGCCAGAGATGCGGCGCAGCGTGTAGAAGGCGCATCCCTCGCCTTCGAGACGAACCGAACCCTCGGCACTGGCAGTGGGCGGCAGGGCGGGCTCCGGTGCCTTGACCGGCAAACCGGTGAAAACTCCGATCTCGCGCGCTACACCGAGGTGACTGAGCCAATCGGAGCGGTTTGGAGTGATCTCGAGTTCCAAAATGGTCTCGGCAGGAAAAAGGTCTTTGATCGGCGTTCCAGGAGCGGTCTCCTGCGGCAGGATAAGAAGACCATCGGAGTCCTCCGCGAGACGGAGTTCCTTCGCGCTGCACATCATGCCTTCACTCTCAACGCCACGGAGCTTGCCGGTTTTGATTTTGAAATCCCCCGGCAGCACAGCGCCGGGGAGGGCGAGAGGCACCTTGTCTCCGACTTTGTAATTTTTGGCACCGCAAACAATCTGGCGCGGCTCGGGCGAACCGTCGTTCACTTTGCAGACGCTCAGGCGGTCGGCATTCGGGTGTTGGGTAGATTCAAGAATCTCGGCGGCGACGACATGGTCGATGGCGGCACCGCGCTGGTCGATGCCTGCGACTTCAAGCCCCGCGCGGCGCAGGAGGGTTTCCAATTCGGACGCCGGCAGTTGGCAATCCACATAATCACGCAGCCAGTTGATGGAAATTTTCACGACAGGATTAGAATTGTTTCAGGAAGCGCAGATCGTTTTCGACAAGCATACGGATGTCGGGAATGCGAGAGAGGTTCATAGCCAGACGCTCGAGGCCGAAGCCGAAGGCGAAGCCGCTGACTTTTTCGGGATCGTAGACCCGGTCGCCACGGCGCTCGCAGATGGCCTCGAAGACGGCCGGATCGACCATGCCGCAGCCGGCGAGTTCCATCCAGTCGCCACCGAGGGCCTCGGTGCGGATGTCGATTTCGTAGCTCGGCTCGGTGAAGGGGAAGAAATGCGGACGGAATTGAATGTCCGTGCCCGCGCCAAAAAGTTCGCGGAAGAAAAATTCCAGCGTCCCCTTGAGATCGGCGAGGCTGACCTTTTCGGCCACATAGAGACCTTCCATCTGCGTGAACTGGGCGAGGTGCGTGGCGTCCACTTCATCGCGGCGGTAGGCGGAACCAGGAGCAATGATGCGCACCGGCGGCGGAGTTGTTTCCATGACGCGAATCTGCACGCTCGAGGTGTGCGAGCGCAGGAGGCGGCCATCAGGGAGATAAAAAGTGTCCTGCTCGTTGCGCGCAGGATGGTCCGGCGGCGTGTTGAGCGCATCGAAGCAGTGCCACTCAGTCTCGATGTCAGGGCCATCGGCAATCGCAAACCCCATGCGGCGGAAACACCGCACGGCACGATCCATGAGTTGCGTGAGTGGATGCAAGGTGCCGGGCGAAGGAAATGTGCCGGGCAGCGAGAGATCGAGCGAAGCAAAGGCGGCGAGGTCGGAGGCTTCAAGGAGGCGCTTTTGGGAATCCTCCAAAGCGGTCGTGACCGCAGCACGCAGGTCGTTGAGAAGTTTCCCGATGACGGGCCGCTCCTCCTTAGGCACATTGCGCATGCCCTCGCTGAGAGCAGTGATGGCACCGCTCTTGCCAAGGTATTTCAAACGGGCCGCCTCGAGGGAAGCGGCATCATGGGCCGAAGCGATGAGCTCAAGGGCCTCGGTGCGAAGGGCGTCAACTTGCTGTTGCATGGGAAAGAGGTTTAACCACCGAGGACACAGAGAGCACGGAGGAGGAAAAAGCGGGTGACGGTGTCATTGGGTGTTGGGCCTGATACGATTTATTTCAACAGAATTGCAGAATTTACAAAATAAGCGAACCTGCTTGCAAAGCGCGGACTGGCTCGGGCCTTGATTCTCTGGGCCCGCCTCTGATTTTCTCACCCAAATCGCAGCCCAAGAAAGACTTATTGGATGTAATAGGATCAATGTTAGAGCATTGCACAAGATTACTCTATTAAACTTTCCAGAGATATCACAGAGGAAGCGGAGCAATGTGCCCCGTCCTCTGTGTTCTCTGTGCGCTCTGTGGTCAATCCCGACGAACGGGCTTCGACGAATCAGGCTGCTTTTTTGTTATCGAGGGCGGTGCGGACTTTGTCCACGATCGCCTTGAAGGTCGGCTCGTCATTGATCGCGATGTCGGACAGGACTTTGCGGTCGAGCTCGATATTGGCGAATTTGAGGCCTTCGATGAAACGGCTGTAAGTGATACCTTCGGCGCGGACTGCGGCGCTGAGACGGGTGATCCACAGGGCGCGGAAGTTGCGCTTGCGGGTCTTGCGGTCACGGTAGGCCCAATATTTTCCCTTCATCTGCGCATCTTTTGCGTAGCGGAAGAGTTTGGAACGGCGGCCGCGATATCCTTTCGAGGCTGCTACGACGCGCTTGCGGCGCGCCCGGCTGGCTGGAGCGTTTGTGGCTCTTGGCATGTCATAAAACTCCGCGTTTGGCGCGGAGCCTCCTTGGAGCGGTTGTTTGTTTAGTTGAAATCCCCCGACTCACCGGCTCCGTGATCCTCAGGCAAACCCCGAGGCAGTCGAAGGGATTTTGGTTCAGCGCGCTTTAGTGGCTGAAAGGCAAGCAGGCCTTGATGCGGTCCACATCGGTCTCATCGACCACTGCGGATTTCGCCATGTGGCGTTTCTTGTTGGCGTTTTTGCTCGCCATCAGGTGCCGCCGGGAAGCGTGGTTGCGAACAACCTTGCCGGTCCCGGTGATCTTGAAGCGCTTGGCCACGGATTTGCGCGTTTTGCTGCGTGCTATTGCTTTTGGCATTGGAAAAGGGGAAAGAAATTAGCAGGCGCAACTTTGGATGCAATGACAATTTTTTGATTTTTTGCGGCGAGCGATGTTGCCATGGCAACTGTCGCTGTGCATCGTGCGCGGCCATGTTCATCGTGCATGGTTTGCCGCTCGGCCACTTTTTTCTCCAACTCGGCGTGATCCTTCTGGCGTGCCGTATTTGCTCGATGGCGATGCGCAAGGTGGGCCAACCGGCGATCATCGGGGAAATGATTGCGGGCATTGTGCTGGGCCCCTCGCTTCTTGGAGCGCTGGCGCCGGGCGTGTCGGGGTATCTTTTTCCGGCGGCTTCGAAGCCGATTCTCTTCGATGTCGCGCAGCTAGGGCTCTCGCTCTACATGTTCGTCGTTGGCTTGGAATTCCGTGGCGATCTCCTGCGTTCGCGCCTGCGCTCAGCGGCCTCGATTTCGTTTGCGGGAATGGCGGCACCGTTTGCGTTGGGCGCGCTGCTCTCGCTGTGGATTGGAGCGGAGGGCGGCTTTTACGGAGAGGGCATTTCGCAAGGCCTGGGCATGGTTTTCACCGGTGCGGCGATGTGCGTCACAGCCTTTCCCATGCTGGCGCGGATCATCAAGGAACGGGGATTGGCAGGAACAACGGCCGGAACGCTGGCACTTGCGAGCGGTAGTATAGACGATGTGGCCGCATGGATTCTTCTGGCCGGAGTGATCGCCACCGTAAGTGGAAATTTCCTGCTCGTGCTTTGGACGATTGGCGGAGCGGTCGCCTATGTGGTGTTCTGCCGTTTCGTAGTGCCGCGCTTTTTTTCCAAGGCGATGGAAAACGAAGCGGACTTCTCGCGAGGGATGTCCCTGTTGTTGATCCTGCTCGTGCTGGGTTCGTGGTTCACGGACAAAATCCAGCTCTACGCGGTATTCGGGGCATTCATCCTTGGCGTGTGCGTGCCTCGGGGGCCGCTCGCGGATCATGCGATTCGCAAAATCGGACCGCTTACGACACTGCTTTTGCTGCCGGTTTTTTTCACTTACTCGGGATTGAACACCCGCCTCGATCTTCTGAACTCTCTCACGGACTGGGCAATGGCCGGGGCCGTGGTGCTGGCGGCGGTGGCGGGCAAGATGGGAGCCTGCTACCTCGCCGCGAGGTGGTGCGGAGAGCCGCACAGCGACGCGCTCACAGTGGCCTCACTCATGAATGCCCGAGGCCTGATGGAGCTGATTCTCCTGAATATCGGGTTGCAGGCGGGAATCATAACCCCGCGATTTTTTACCATGATGGTTGTCATGGCAGTGGTAACAACACTCATGACAGCACCGCTTTTCGAATTCGCGCGGCGACGGGCGCGCGGGGAGTGATCAGCCTTCGATTTTTTCAATCACCACCAACTCACCGCCGAAAGGCGTCTTGCCCCAAAGCGGAGTGACGCCAATTCCCAGGCCGCGATTCTTGAAAAAGGAAACCAATGCTCGACGATTGGGAAAATTGACTTCTCCCCCGCTGATCCAACCGCTGACGCGTGTCCACCACTCCTCCACAAGAGTCACGAGGTAACGCCAACCGGAATCCTTGAAGGTCGTGCGAAGAAGAATGAGCGAACCGGCCTCCGCCGCCTTGGCCAAGCGCTCAAGCATGAGCTTCTGCTCGGAAGGGGAGAGGTAGTGGAGAACATCGAACATGCAGACTGTCGCACCTTCCGGAATTTCCACCGACAAAGCATCGCGCACTTCAAAACCCACCTCCTCAAAACCAAAATACCTCATGGCCTCCTTGCCCAGATTTACCTTCCACGCATTGGTGTCGAAGCCCCGGTAGCGCTCGGTGAGTCCAGCCCCGCGCATGGAAATACCGAGGAGGCCCAAACCGCAACCAATGTCCCACACGGGCTGCCGGCGAATGCTGATAAACTTCCAAGCCGTCTTGAAAACCGGATCCGAACTCATTTTTCCCACCACATAGCCGCGAAGCCATTTGGAACGGCCATAGGCTCGGGCGATCTGAAAAGCGGAAAATGAATCTGGCATGTGCTCAACTAAACTACAGACCCTTCAATACATCGGCATAGATACCCGAGGCAACGGAATCCTCACCACCACACGGAAGGCTCACTAAAATTCCTTTCGCCATGAGTGAACGCAGAGGAATTCACAGAGTGGCCAAAGTAGGGATGCGGTTGTTCTGGTGAAAGGCGTCGATCTTGGTCAAACATACAGTTGATGGTCACCAATAGGTTCGCTTCCGTGGAAAATTCGTCGACCCGGACGGACAGACCACTGCGCGACTCTCTGAGAGTCAACGCAGCCTACAGCTTATATCTGTTCAGCGCCTCCTGGCTCACCGCCTCCGTTCTTTTTGGATCCCTCTCCCGCAGAAACAACGCGGCAAGCCTACAGGCACGGCAAAAAATAAGCAGTCACAGCGCGAGATATCTCGACCGGCTCGCACACATGGGCTGCATTCAGTGCGAATACGAAGGCTTCGAAGACTGCGCAGACTGGCGAGGCTCACTCATCTGCGCCAACCACCCCTCGATTTTCGACGCGCTTCTGCTTTTTCAAAAATTCTCCAACGCGAGCTGCGTTGTCGGGACCAATCCGTGGAAGCACCCGCTGTTCTCCATCCTGGCAAGACAGGCCGCTTTCATTCCCAGCCTCCCGGCGCTGGGCATGGTCAAGGAAACACGGCAAGTCATCGGCCAAGGCGGCAATATCATTGTCTTTCCCGAGGGCACCCGAACACGCGATGCCGCCTTGACGCACTTCCAGGATGGATTCGCCCTCGCTGCCATCAAGAGCAGCGCGACCGTGCGCACGATTTTCATCGAATGCACGAGCCGATTTTTAGGGAAAGCCATCTCACTCCGAAGCCCGCTGGAAATGCCAATTCACTTCCGCCTTTCCACGGGAGATGTTTTTCGTCCCGGCCCCGGCGAAAGCGCGCGAGCCTTTAGCCATGCACTCGAGGAGTATTTTCGAGCAAGACTCATGCGCGAAGGCGAAGCCATTCGCCGAAGCGAACTTCGCGCATGAGCAAAATGCGACACCTTCTAGCCTACGCGGGCTGGATGCTTGTCCTGCCGGGAGTCATTCGAAACTGCGGGTGGTTCGGCAGAGTGCAAAAATCCTTTCCGACTCGAGAAAGGAAACTCCTCCTCACGATCGATGACGGGCCGGATCCGAGACAAACACCGCAGATTTTAGACACCCTCGCCGAAGCTCAGGCGCGGGCGGTTTTTTTTGTGATCGGAAAAAAGGTGGAGGCTCATTCCGCGCTCTGCCGACGCATGGTTGAAGAAGGGCACTCCGTGCAAAACCACACCTACTCACATCTATCGGCCACTTTTTGGTCCGCCGGACCGCGCCGTGCAATGCAGGAGATCAAGCGGTGCTCTCTTGCGATTCGGGAGGCAACCGGAACGGCGCCCCATCAATTCCGCGCCCCCGTGGGCATGGCCAATCCCTTCGTGCATCTCGCGGCGGAATCCTGCGGGCTGAAGATGATAGGCTGGTCCGCCACGGGACATGATGGCATCGCGCACGACCCCGGCCGCGTTGTAAGCCGCATCCGCCAAAGCGCAACGCCCGGCGGCATTGTCCTGCTTCACGAAAGCCACCTGCGGGGCATGCGCGGGGGAGAGCGGGCTTGCACACTTTCGGAGCTTCTGAATACGCTGAAAGCAGATGGTTACATATTCACAGACAGGCTGGATGCAGGATCAGCTTGAGGTTCACACGCCCTGCCGCCCTACTCTTGCCTGACCCCATGGAAAGAGAAACATCGGTGGAGATTCTCCGCTCCATGCTGGCCGAGAATGTAATGCTTAAAATTGATGTCGCCACTATTTCCGAGGACACGCCTCTATTCGGCGCCGAGGGCCTCAGGTTGGACTCTTTGGACGCCTTGCAAATCATCATCGCCGTGGAAAAAAAATACGGGATTTCGATTGGCGATGCCACCACGGCGCGGGATGCCCTGCAAAGCCTCGGCGTGCTCCGCGACTGGATCAACGCGCGGCTTGCCGCCGCGTAGTCGCCCAAGCTTGCGCCGCGATAGACGCCTTTTCGACTAATGCGACTCAAACATGTTTTGATTTTTGCAGGTTTGCTGGCGCTTCTGACTGCGGCCTTGCGCACGAGGCGTGGCAAGGATTACCGCGAGGCCAAGTTTTACAAAGCGCTCTATCGTCCGCATGCCTTTGAACTTGCGATTTCAGCGCGGCGTCTTGTCGGGAGGTCTCTCAGCATGTGGGTCGCCCGCCTCATCGGCACCGGCTATGCACTCACACATCCCAAAGTGCTTCGCGAAATTCAGGCAAACATCGCCCTGCTGAATCCGAGGAAAGCGACATGGGCAAACGCTGCGCGGGTGTGCATCCATCAGGCGCTGAACTTCCGCGAGTATGCGGAACTGGGTGTGAGCGATACCGGCGCCGCACTAGAAATGCTCGGATCAAAAAAAGGCATCGAACATATCGAGGACGCACGCAGCGACGGAAAGGGCTGCCTTTTCGTCACAGGCCACTTTGGTTTTTTTGAACTCGGGGGTCTTGTGATGTCCCAGATGGGCTATCCCATGACCACGCTCACACTGCCCGAGCCAACGACCGAGCTCACGCGTTGGCGGGCCGACTTCCGCAAACGCTGGGGCGTTGAAACCGTGGTGGTCGGGAACGATGCCTTCTCCGCTGTGGAAATAACCCGCAAGCTGCGAAGCGGCGCGATGATCGCCCTGCTCAGCGACCGTCCCTTCGACTCGAATACGGTGGATGTCGATCTTCCGC
>JBILMW010000104.1:0-9266 GCA_044375335.1 Terrimicrobiaceae bacterium
AGCGATGCGTTCGCCATAGTTGACTTGCATGTCTGCTTCTTCGAAAAGCAGTCGGCCGCCGTGGGATTTTTTGAGATTTCGGATGGTAAGCATATCAGCGGGTCTTCAGTTCAAATATTAAAAAGGACATTGCAGAGAAATGACAGGAGTCCATTGCCCTGACAATCCGTTGCTGGGGGAAGATTCACTCAGCAAGCGGGTGCTCGCGGACGACCCATTCCTGAATGGGCGCATTTCCAATCAAGTGCTCCTCGATGATGCGTTCGCATCGTGTTGGAGTCACTTCACCATACCAGATGCCTTCGGGATAGATGAGCATCCATGGGCCCTTGCAGCAGATTCGTAAACAAGCGGCCTTGGATCGCAGGACCGGAATTCCCAGCCCTTTGATGCGTTCCTTCAAAACCTCCCATGTCTCAAGCCCATGGCTTTCGGAGCAGCAATCCGGTCCCACGCAGAGGAAAACATGCCGCTGCGCGGTATCGATGCCCATTTTGGAAAAACCGGCATCGGTTGGATTCATTCTGAGCTTCGATACAAAGAGGCGCTTGGAAGCTGGCCGCGACTACGCCGGAGCTGCTGCCGGTAGACCTCCGGATGGAAACTCCGGCTTGATGGGCGACTGCGGTTCGTGTGCGGAGTCAGATGGTGGTGGCGGCAGGGGTGGGGGGGCGACCTCCACGATTGGCGGGTTTTGAATGTTTCCGTGGTCGAGGATTTCCTTCACATGCGAGGCATCGAGAGTCTCGTATTCGAGCAGGGCTTTGGCGAGCGTCTCCACGGCTTGGCGGCGTTCTTCGAGAAGCACGCGGGCGCGTTCATAGGCTTCATCGATGATGCGCTTCACTTCGGTGTCGATTTGCTGCGCGGTGTGCTCGCTGTATTCGCGAGGGCGGGAAATGTCGCGGGCCAGAAACACATGCTCGCCGCCTTCGGCGAAACTAATCATTCCGAGTGAGCTCATGCCCCATTCGCAAACCATCTTGCGGGCGAGGCTGGTAGCTTGACGGATATCGCCTGAAGCACCGTTTGAGATGTCTTTGGTGAACATCTCTTCGGCAATGCGTCCTCCCATGGTAACCGCAAGGAGGTCGAGTGCCTCTTTTTGCTGGGTCGAATATTTGTCACCCTCGGGCAAATACATCGTGGCACCGAGATAAGGACCACGCGGAATGATGGTCACCTTGTGAAGTGGGCTGGTATGCTCGAGAAGGACATTCAGGATGGCGTGCCCAGCCTCGTGCCATGCGGTGGAGGTTTTTTCCCGTTCGCTCATGGCCATGCTGCGGCGTTCCTTGCCCCAGCGCACCTTGTCGCGGGCTTCTTCGAGTTCGCGCATGGTGACGGCCTTGAGACCTTTTCTCGCGGCGAGGAGTGCAGCTTCGTTAAGAACATTCGCCAGTTCCGCGCCGGAGTATCCGGGCGTGCCACGGGCCAGCACGGCAAGGGTTACGCCTTCGGCGATTTTCACCTTTTTGGCATGCACTTTAAGGATTTCTTCGCGGCCTTTCACATCGGGCAGCGCCACCGTCACCTGCCGGTCGAAGCGACCTGGACGCAGGAGCGCAGGGTCGAGGACATCCGGGCGATTTGTGGCGGCAATAATGATGACGCCTTCCTGGGTATCGAAGCCGTCCATTTCTACGAGGAGCTGGTTGAGCGTTTGCTCACGCTCGTCGTGTCCACCGCCCATGCCGTGTCCGCGATGGCGACCTACGGCGTCGATTTCGTCAATGAACATCAGGCAGGGTGCAGATTTTTTCCCCTGCTCGAACATATCGCGAACACGCGAGGCACCGACACCGACGAACATTTCCACAAAGTCTGAACCGCTGATCGAGAAGAAGGGCACATCCGCCTCACCTGCGATGGCGCGGGCGAGAAGGGTTTTGCCTGTTCCGGGTGAACCGACCATGAGGATACCCTTTGGAATACGACCGCCGAGCTTTTGGAACTTCTTGGGGTCTTTCAAAAATTCCACCAGTTCTTGAACCTCGTCCTTCGCCTCCTCCACGCCGGCTACATCTTTGAAGGTGATGCGGTTTTTATCCTTCGAGAGCATGCGGGCCTTCGACTTGCCGAAGTTGAGCGCGCCCTTGCCCGCCATTTTGATCTGCGAGCGGAAGAAGAAATAGAGGATGACGAGGAAAAAAACGATCGGCAGGAAGCTAACGATGGCCGATGCGAGGAGATCAGACTTGGGAGTGATCGCTGGAGTGATGCCGGCTTCGCTGAGGGCCTGCTCGATTTCAGAACCGTTGAATTGCGTGAAGATCGGCGTGTTGAAGGAAACGGGAACTTCCTCGCCGGTTGTTGGTGACGGAAGTTTGAATTTGCCCTCGAAATATTGCGTGTTGCGGCCCTCCTCCACGACGAGCTGAAGGGGCGACTCGGGACTGACGACGAGCTTCCCTTGCTTCACCAATTGAATGAATCGCGGATACTGGATTTGCTGGATTTGAGCGAGATTGTTTCCCCGGAATAAAAACGCACCGCCTATGAGTGCAAAGGCGATGGCGAAGAGCACGAGCCCGCGCCAGTTGAGTTGTGGGTCCTGACCTCCGCCTTGCTTTTGGCGGTTGTCGTTTGATGGCTTCTGGTTTTCGTCTGACATTGCCGTAAGCTTCGCGCAAGATGCTGTCTTGGCAAATGCAAAAAACACTTACGAATCGCGCTCTGGTGGTATCCATCCACGATGTGAGTCCGCTCACGCTCCGCAAGACCGAGCGTATTCTGGACGACCTGAAAAAAATTGGCTGCGCCACGACATCCTTGCTCGTTATCCCGGATCACCACAGGCAAGGACGAATTTCGGGCGATCCCGCCTTTGCCGGTTGGTTGCGGGAGCGCGTTGCCGAGGGGCATGAGGCGGTTCTCCACGGCTACTATCACCTAAGGGAGTGCGCCGCGAGTGATGGCCTTTTAAAAAAAATGGTCACCCAATCCTACACAGCGGGCGAGGGGGAGTTTTTTGATCTCAATCAAAAGGACGCCCGTGAGAGGCTCAATCTGGGGCTATCGGAATTCACAGCCTGCGGATTGACACCCACCGGGTTCATAGCGCCTGCGTGGCTTTTGGGAAATGATGCGGAACGCGCGGTGCGTGCTCTAGGCTTTCAATACACCACGCGCATTGCGACGGTGAGCGATTTCAAGAGCGGCTATGTCCATACTGCGCGCAGCCTTGTCTGGAGCGTGCGCGCGCGATGGCGGCGCTTGTGCAGCCTCGCTTGGAATCAATTTCTGGCCCTCGGCCTGCGCAATGCTCCTTTGCTCCGCGTTGGTATTCACCCGCCGGATTGGGATTACGCCGCGATCCAGAATCAGATTATGAGCCTCACATCCGCCGCGCTTGCGGGAAGGCGTGCAATGACATATCAGCAATGGCTCGCCAGCATGCGAGGACAAGAATGAGTCGTTCCACCACACGCGCCGATCTGCACATCCACTCCCGTCATAGTGACCGGGCCGCGGACTGGGTTTTGCGGCGTTTGGATTTTCCCGCCAGTGCCTCGGATCCATTTGAACTCCATAGCATGCTCCGTGCGGCTGGCATGCGCTTCGTGACGCTCACGGATCAAAACACCATCAATGGTTGCCTCGAAATCGCGCACCTGCCCGATGTGATCATCGGCGAAGAAGTTTCCACGGTTTTCCCCGAGGACGAATGCCGTGTGCATCTTCTGGTCTGGGGTATCACGGAGTCGCAGCATCGTGACATCCAACAGGCGAGGGAGAGCGTCTATGACCTGCAAAAGTATCTTTTTTCAGAAAACATCACGCACTCGGTCGCTCACCCTTTTCATAGCGTCAACGGCAAGCTCACCGAGTTGCATTTGCAAAAGCTCATTCTCCTGTTCCGTCATTTCGAGTCGCTTAATGGCCGCTACTGCGGGTTGTTGAGCCAGACCGCGAGTGAGGTGCTGAGCTCATTGACTCCGCGTCAGATCGAGGTGTTCAACGCTCGGACAGGCATTTCTCCGACGCATCCCGAGCCATGGAAAAAAGTTTTCACCGGTGGATCCGATGACCAAGGAGGCACGAGTCCGGCTGTTGCCTTTACCGAAACGCCCGCTGCCGCCGATGCCTCGGCTTTTTTGGAAAACATCCGCACTGGACGCTGCGAGGGCGTTGGACAGCCTGGCACGCCTCTCGCGATGGCCCACGGCACCTACAGCACGGCCATCGAATACGCCAAGGCGCGCCTTCCCTTGAAACCGGATGATCCGACATCCGTTCTCCTTGAAAAGATCACCTCGCGTTTTATGGAAGGACGCGACCCGACGGAGTTCTCACTTTTGGACAAGTTTGGATTTCTCACGCAGGGCATTCTGACGGGTAAAATTTTTGAAATCGCCAAGTCGGGCAACATGTCGCTCTGGAAGCAGCTCTCGGAGGCGCTCAATCAACCCGAACTCAAGGCCGCCATGGCACGCGACACCGCCGGAATCGCCGAGGCGGAGCGGCGCGCCTTTCTCATGGCGAATCTCATCGCCAACAAAATCGGCTACCGGCTGGTCACCGAATTCATTCAACAGATCTCCAAAGGCAAATTCCTCGAAAGCATCCAGACCATCATTCCTCTTGCGCCTGTCGTGGCCTTGCTCAGCCCCTACATTCACGCCTTCCGCCTTCCGAAGCGCGATTGGCTGAGGCAGACAGCGCTTCCGATCGCGGGCAAGGTGCCCGAGCTTCTGAAAAATAAAAAGCGGGCGTGGTTCACCGACACGCTTGAGGATGTGAACGGCGTCGCGACCACGATCCGCAAGATGACGGCCGCCGGCGTGGCCTCTGGACATGATGTCACTATTATGACCTGCCGCTCGGAGATCGCAGACCATGGGGTTCCATTAAAAAACTTTGAGCCCATCGGCGAGTTTGAATTGCCCGAGTATGAGCTGCAACGCCTCAGCTTTCCTCCCGTGCTCCAGATTTTCGACCATCTCCAGCAAGGTGGTTTTTCGGAGTTGATCATCAGCACACCCGGTCCTACGGGCCTCTGCGCGCTCGCTGCCGCCAAAATGCTCGGCCTGCGTGCTGTCGGCATCTACCACACCGACTTCCCGCAATATGTCCGCATCCTTACGGACGACTCCTTCATGGAGACGCTCACATGGAATTACATGCACTGGTTCTACAACCAACTTGATGTGCTCTATGTGAATTCCGAGGACTACCGCAAATGCTGGATCGAGCGAGGGATTCCCCGCGAGCGTCTTCGCATTCTGCCCCGTGGTCTGGACACCCATCTCTTCCATCCCACGAAGCGTGACCGCCGTTTCTGGGAGGCCCGGGGGTTGCGCGAAGGCGAATTGGCCATGCTTTTTGTTGGTAGGGTTTCGAAGGAGAAAAACCTCGACCTTCTCGTGGCCGCCACACGGCGTCTCGCGGAGTCTGGCACGCCTGTGCGGCCTATTCTTGTCGGTGACGGCCCTTACATGGCCGAGATGAAGCGCCTCCTCAGCGATGCCATTTTCACCGGCTACCTCGGTGGTGAAGATCTCGCCCGCGCCTACGCCTCTGCTGATTTCTTCGTCTTCCCCAGCACCACCGACACCTTCGGAAATGTCATCCTCGAAGCCCAGGCCAGCGGCATTCCGGTTATCGTTTCGGATGTTGGAGGTCCAAGGGATCTCGTTTCCCACGGCGTTGATGGCTTTGTTACCAAAGGCCAGGACGCAGCCGACCTGGCTGAAGCCATCCGCAAGCTCGCTGCGGATGCCGATCTCAGAAAAAGCATGGGAGCATCTGGTCGGTCCCGCGTCGAGACCCGCGACTGGACCGAGGCCTTCCAGAAATTCTGGAACGAATCACCGGAGTAAGCGCGCCCCTCAGGAAAACTTGACGAACTCCCGCAAGAACTGGCCCCACAGAAAAAACATCCCGCGCACCGAGTAGCGGATCATCTCATTCTTGTCGCGCACCAGAATCCCTCGCGCGATGTTGTGCTCCAGTTGCCTGCGGAGTTCCTTTTCGATTTCTGCGCGAAGACCCTCCGCCTCCATGGGCAGAAGCTCAATGTCGCCTTGATTGCCCAGAAAATCGATGTGCGACAAGGCCAGTTCCTCTGCACTCAGTTCCTCATCCACCTTGTTCATCACCGTCAGCGGCAGCAAGTGCATGCCGTAGGAAAACGGATAGTTCCATGTCATGAAAACCCGGCCATCCACCGCGCGCGATGTGAAGGTGACATAGAAAAACGAAAAGCTGTCCTGCTCCAGCATGCAGATCGATGCCGAGGCACGCTTCTCCGGATTGTAGAAAAGCCGGTAAAAATGCCGCGTGTCATCGTGATTCCAATCCACATCATCCACATACACGAAACCCAGCGCCTCCATTTCATCCGAGAGGCCTGAAAAATCGGGAAACCTGCTGGCTGGCGGCGGTGCGCACTTTTCAAGCTGGCGATCCAGCGGCAACCGCAACCGCCGGACACGGGTCAGGATTTCAAGCCACGGCAGGAGAAACCATGTCGATGCAAAAACCGCCCCGAGAACCAGACTCCCGCCCAAAAGCCAACCCGCAAGAAAGGATGTGCCGATAAAGCCGAGCGTGCCGATTCGAAAAAACGCCTGATTGTGAAAACTGCGCATCGCGACCGACATCACTCCCGCAGCTGCAACGATACAAAGCTCCGAAATCACCGGGCATCCCTTCTTGCTAAAAAACGCTCCAACTCCGCCACATCGAAATCCGCCAGCACCTCGCCATCCGGCATCTCCAGCGTCGGCGCCTTCGTTTGTCCCGAGATTTCCTTCATGCGGTCAAACGCCGCGCGGTCTGCAAAGACATCCACCACTGTGTGCTCAATGCCCCGCGCCTGGAGCCAAGCCAGCGCGTCGGAACACCAAAAGCAACCTGGTTTCACATAAACGACCATATTCAATTTGAAATCATCTCCATGGACAGGTCAGCACGCAACAGGAGTGTCGCCCCTGACAATTCGCTTCTGAAAATCATAAAAAAACCTCATCCTCTGTGCTCTCTGTGTCCTCTGTGGTTGATTATTTTCCGCAAGGGTTTTCCGCCCCCCAAAGCATTTAAAGGGCGAGCACTTTCTCGACATTTCGGTATCCGTCAAGACCCAAAGCGCCAATGTCACTTGCTTTTGAGTTTTTCCAATTTCGGCACGATCACAGCCTGCACATAAGGATGGTTGGGATTTCTCGCTGTGAAGTCCTGATGGTAGCCCTCGGCGGGAAAAAACTCCGTTGCATCGACGATCTCGGTCACAATCGGATCACGGAACCGCGCTTGCGCCTCGGCCTTTGACTTCTCCGCCAAGGCGCGCTGGTCTTGGTTCTGCGCGATGATGATCGAGCGGTATTGCGTGCCACGGTCGGCTCCCTGGCGGTTTAGCGTCGTGGGATCATGCGCGTCCCAGAAGAGGTCGAGGATTTTCCCGTAGGAGACCACCGATGGATCGTAGCTGATCTTCACCACCTCCGCATGGCCTGACTGCCCTGTGCAAACCTCCTCGTAGGTCGGGTTCGATTTTTTTCCCGCAGCATAGCCGCTCACCACGGATTTGATGCCGGGTTGGCCTTGATAAACAGCCTCCACGCACCAGAAACACCCGCCGCCCACGACTGCAATCTCGTCATTCATCGCTTCAGCAAAGCACACCGCGCAGCTAAGCGCCAGCGTTGCGAACAAGAGAAAAACCCTCGCTGACCTGTTGGAAATCCCCTGTTGCATGCCTCAACAATAAATCCAACCCGCCACCCGCGCAAGCCGGGCCGATTGGGCAGAGAGCCTTCTTCTTTGCCTTCAGCACGGCGTTTGTGGTTAATGCCGCGTGGCCAGTGCATCACATCCCAAGATTGTCGTCGTTGGCGGCGGCGCGGCAGGTTTCTTTGGCGCCATCGCAGCCGCCGAGGCCTCGCCGCATGCTAGCGTTGTCATTTTGGAAAAAAGCCCGCGCACGCTTTCTAAGGTTCGCATCTCTGGCGGTGGACGCTGCAATGTCACGCACTCTTGCTTCGATCCACGCGAGCTGTCCCGGCGTTACCCACGGGGCTCGCGGGCGCTCATCGGTCCCTTCAGCCGCTTCGGGCCAGCCGACACAGTCGCTTGGTTTGAAAGCCGAGGCGTTCGCCTCAAAACAGAAGCCGATGGACGCATGTTCCCCGTCACCGATTCCTCGCAGACGATCATCGATTGCCTCACCGGCGCCGCTGCGAATTCCGACATCCGCGTCCTCACCGGCACAGCGCTCGACTCCATCGAAAAACGCCCCGGCGGCGGCTTCCTTCTCGACCTCTCAAATGGCGAGCGCATGGAGTGCGACCGCCTGCTCTGGGCGGGTGGGGGATGCCGCACCGAGGGCCACCCGGTTGTCGCCCTCGGGCATTCCCTCATGCCGCCCGTGCCATCACTTTTCACCTTCCAGATCGACACACCTTGGCTCCGCGAATTGCCGGGCCTCTCCATCGCATCAGCCCAAGCCTCCGTGCCGGGAACCAATTTGAAAGAACAAGGCCCACTGCTCGTCACGCACACCGGACTCAGCGGTCCAGTTGTCCTGAGACTTTCCGCTTGGGGCGCCAGAGAACTTCACGCCCTCCGCTACGAATTCCCCCTGCGGATCAATTGGCTTCCTCACACCAATCGCGATGCCCTCGTGGAGGAACTCCAAGCCCGCCGCGAGACATCCGGAGGTCAAACAATCCTTCGCACACGCTGGAACGCCCTGCCAGCGCGCCTCTGGGAGTCATTGGTCATTCAAGCCGGCATCGCTCCAGACACCAAATGGGCCCGCCTGTCCCGCCCCCAAGCCCTCAAACTCGCCTCCCTCCTCACATGCACTGAGTTTCCCGTTCGAGGAAAAAGCACGAACAAGGAGGAATTCGTCACATGTGGCGGCATTCCCCTGCCCGAAGTGGACTTCAAAACCATGGGAAGCCGCATCGTCCCCGGTCTCCACTTCGCCGGCGAAGCCCTCGACATCGACGGCATCACCGGAGGCTTCAATTTCCAAGCCGCTTGGACCACAGGCTGGATTGCCGGCCATGCCATGGCAGCGGAGACATGATCTTCAAATCCCCAAAAGTTTGCAGATAAATGCAGGGGGGAAAGGGGATGGTGCGCGATACAGGGTTCGAACCTGTGACCCCTACCGTGTCAAGGTAGTGCTCTACCACTGAGCTAACCGCGCGGAAGAGAGCTGAGTTGATACTGGACAGTCCTTCACCTCGCAACTTTTTTCTGCTTTTTCTCGGAACGCCCAAGCCTCGATTGCACTCTAAAGAAGGGCAAAAACGGAT
>JBILMW010000001.1:0-75941 GCA_044375335.1 Terrimicrobiaceae bacterium
AACAAGACATCCTCGAAGCGCTGGAAATCCGTTTCGAACGAGTTCCGGAGGGTCTGCGCGAGGAAATCGAGTCGATCGCCGACACCGCCAGGTTGCAATCACTTCTCCGCGCCGCAATCCGCAGCGCCGACCTCGAATCCTTCGCAGCCGAACTTTAAGCCTACGCAGCCCGGCAGACCTGCGCGGCAGCGCGCAGACCCTTGGAGGGGCCACTTTTGCTTTGCTCGCGCCTCTCCGAGCTGTATCGCTCTCCGAGCAGGAAGCCAGCTCGCATCGCCTTTCGGGCCATTTGCGATGTGCTTCCTCCGCCCCGCTTGGCTGAAAAATGGGCCATGCGAGGACGATGGCGCTCGAATGTGAAGCCTCTTCAAGTTGCCTGAAAAAAATTGGTTGGTTTGGTTGCCGGTTTTCCCGTTTCCGTAGATAACATTTCGGCATGAGCGACAGTATCAAGGAACTCAGTGCGGAAATCTGCGCTTTTCGCGACGCGCGGGACTGGGCCCAATTTCACAACCCGAAGGAAATGGCGGTGGCTATCGCTGCGGAAGCCGGTGAGCTTCTTCAGCACTTTGTCTGGCAGGATGCGGAGCAATCCCTCGAGCGGGTTGCCACACGGCGTGCCGAAATCGAATCTGAGATGGCTGATGTGGCGATTTTGCTTTTTGAGATGGCGGCCAATTGTGAAGTCGATCTCGCTGCCGCGATGCGGGCGAAGTTGGCTCGGAACGAGGAGCGGTATGCCGTTTCCAAGGCGCGGGGCTCCAATAAAAAATACAACGAGCTTTGAGCGAAGAGACGCCGCACCGCCGCCGCCCGCGCTATTCGGGCAAATACCCGCGACGGTTTGATCAAAAATATAAGGAACTCTCAGGAAATCCCGAGACACTTGCCCGTGTGCTCGCTTCGGGCAAGACGCCGGCTGGTAGCCATGTGCCAATCATGGTCGAGGAAATCCTCGAGGTCCTTGATCCTCGTCCCGGCGACACTGCTGTCGATTGCACACTGGGATTTGGAGGGCATACACGCCGTCTTCTTGGGCGCGTGATTCCCGGTGGGCATGTCCTCGGACTCGATGCCGACCCGCTGGAGTTGCCTAAAACGGAAGCCGCTCTGCGTGCCGAGGGTTTTGGGGCCGAGGTCTTCACCACAAGGAAATCGAATTTCGCCGGACTCCATGTTGCCCTCGCAGCGTCGGGTTTTTCGGGAGCGGATGTGATCCTGGCTGATCTGGGAGTTTCCTCGATGCAGTTGGACAATCCCGCAAGGGGCTTCACTTGGAAATCCGCTGGACCTCTCGATATGAGGATGAATCCCTCGCGGGGTGTTTCCGCCGCACAATGGCTCTCGAAAATAAATCCGTCCGCGCTGGAGGAGGCATTGGTTGAAAATGCCGATGAACCGGATGCCGCCACCCTCGCAGCGGGCCTTGCCGGGAAATGCCTCGAGACCACGACAGACTTGGCCGACGCCATCCGAAGCGCTCTGCCGCACCGGCCTGCCGAACTCGTGGAGAAAGCGATCCGGCGTGTTTTTCAAGCCGTGCGGATTGCCGTGAATGAGGAGTTCAGCGCCTTGGATGCTCTCTTGCGTGCCTTGCCCTCCTGCATGAATCCTGGCGGGCGTGTGGCCATCCTGACCTTCCACTCTGGCGAGGATCGTCGGGTCAAAAAGGCATTCCAAGCTGGGTTCCGAGAGGGGATTTACAGTTCCATCGCCGATGAGGTCACGCGAGCCTCGTCCGACGAGTGCCGAACCAACCCCCGCGCCACATCCGCTAAACTCCGCTGGGCGTGCCGCGCGGAGTGATTCGCAGCCATTGAAAAGACCATTCCTTGCAGGTCGAAAAAAAATTTAAAAAAGTTGTTGCAGTCCCGAGTTCGAGTGTTAATGTGATGTCGTTCTGGGGGGAACAGAAGCCCGTTGCAGCATTCGTTGCGACGGGCTTCAACTTTTACCAGGGGTCTTGTTTTTCAGCCTTTCATGCCTCTCGGAGCGCTGACAGCATGGGCCTATGAAATACCCGCGCTCGCCCAAGGAACAAGTCGGTGGAATCGTCTACTTCGGACGCATGGTGGATAAAATCCGCCTCATGGCTGCCGGGGAGTTGCATCCCGACCTCCATGCGAATCTCGGCCAAGGCTTCGATGAACGCATCACAACCTTTCTCGCCGTGGATTATTCGGATCTGAAAAATCGCGCGCTTGCGGGTGGAACCGATGACGAGGTGCTCGAGTGGTGCTTCCAAAAAGGCACGCGTCCCACAGAGGAGCAAATCGAGATTTGGAATAGCTTCATGGTGAAGCGCGGTTGGCGCGATGAACTCAGTGAGCGCCTTGCCGGTCGCAAAAAAGAGAGCGGATTCGAAAACCGCGAAGATATCCAAACGATGTTTCATTACATCGATGCGGATGAGGGGCGGATGTAATACCCGTCCCGCTTTTGTTTTGGCGTTCGGATTTAAACATTGAGGAACCTCCATTCCTCACCCACTTTCGTTCCACATGGATTTCGTTAACCTCACCCGCCACCTCGGGATCGGCTCAAATTGTTACTGGCTGCGTGTCGGGGGCAAAAATATCATTCTTGATGCGGGGGCGGATCCGAAGGTCGATGGTCTGGGCTCCACTCCGAATCTCGCGACCGTTCCGCAGGGGACGGTGGATGCCATCATCATCACCCATGCCCACCAAGACCACATCGGCTCATTGCCGGTGCTGACGCGCCGGGAGCCGCAGTGTCCGGTTTTCATGACCGAGGGCACGGCGAATATCGCAGACATCATGCTGCACAATTCCGTGAATGTCATGACGCGCCAGCGCGAGGAGTTGAAGCTCATGGAGTATCCACTCTACACCCATCGCGGAGTCGATCTTTGCCAGCAGGCCTGGGTGAAATGCCCGCTGCGCCAGCGCCGCAATCTCCTCGGCGATCTGTGCGATGATGACAATGAAGTCACTTTCGAGTTCTACCACGCGGGCCACATTCTCGGCTCGGTGGGGGTGCTCATCCGCCATGCAGGAAAGTCGTTTTTTTACACCGGGGATGTGAATTTCGAGAACCAGACGATCATGACCGGGGCTGACTTTCCGGAGGAGGGTGTCGACTATCTGCTCATGGAAACCACTCGCGGCGACTCTCCGACGCCGGTGGGTTTTTCCCGCGCCAATGAGGAGGAGCGATTCTCCAACGCCGTGCGACAGGCAATCGCTGATGGAGGCACCGTGACGATTCCTGTGTTCGCTCTGGGTAAGACGCAGGAGGTTTTGGCCTTGCTCTGGCAAATGCGCCTGCGCGGCGAAATAGGCAACATTCCCATCTATATCGGGGGCCTCAGCGTGAAGGTCACGACTGCGTATGATGCCATGGCGGCGACCTCCGTGCGGAACCATCCCGAGTTGCAACTGCTCCAAGAGATGGCTCCCTATGTGCTCTCGGGCCGAGAAATTCAAAATGTGCAGCCCCGCAAGCGCGCGATCTATGCTTTGTCGAGCGGGATGATGACCGAGCACACGCTCTCAAATATCTTTGCCCGCAAAATTCTTGGCGATGCCTCGCAGCATTTGTTCTTCGTCGGTTATTCCGACCCCGATTCACCCTCGGCTCGCATTCGCAAGGCCTCGCCGGGGGATGAGATCATGCTCGACAAGGACCATCCTGCGATTCCGCTCAAGTGCGATGTGCGTGAGTTCAGTTTCAGCGCACACACAAACCGGGAAACGATCAGAAACTATGCCGCCCTCCTGCGGCCGTCGAAAATCCTTCTTGTTCACGGTGACCGCCCGGCGCTCGATTGGTTCCAACTGGCGCTCTTCCGTGAACTCGGCGGCACCGAGGTGATCGTTCCGGAGTCGGGGCGCAGCTACTCACTTGAGTAGGATGCTTATTTTTTTGCACCTTCCCATTGGCTTTGCTCGTAGAAATCTCAAACCGCACCTGCTCTCTTGAGGATGGGAAAATGATTTACTTCTCATGCGCAGGTGCAAATCTTGCTCACTAATTTGATGGCTAACGGACCGAGAGATCTCTTTCAAAAATGCAGGGAATATAGGGACAGTGCGGATGCGCGCGCCCAAGGGTTTTATCCCTATTTCCGATCTATCGAGGAACCGCACGGCAATTATGTGATCTGTGACGGTGAGCGAAAGATCATGATCGGGTCGAACAATTACCTCGGTCTTGCCCAAGACCCGCGCGTAGTTGAGGCAGCTTGCGACGCGACGCGACGCTACGGGGCCGGTTGCACCGGTTCGCGTCTCTTGAATGGCACGATCAAGCTGCATGTGGAGCTGGAGGAGGCCATTGCCGATTTTCTCGGCTGTGAGGACGCTATTCTTTTCTCAACCGGTTTTTTTGCCAACCAAGGCGCCTTGATCGCGCTCACGGAGGAGGGAGACTCCATCCTTTGCGACCGTGAGAACCATGCGAGCATCATCGATGGTTGCCAGTTTGCGCCTGCGAAGTTGATTCCTTTTCGCCACAACTCCGCCACATCTCTGGAAAACCGCCTCAAGCGCGTGCCGGACGAATCCGGTCGCTTGGTCATCCTGGATGGCGTTTTCAGCATGTCGGGCGACATCGCCAACCTGCCCGAAATCATCCCTGTGTCGAAGCGCAACGGCGCCTTTGTCTATGTGGACGAAGCCCACTCGCTCGGCGTGCTGGGCCGCCAAGGTCGCGGCACAGTGGATCATTTCGGTGTTCAGGATCAGGTGGACATCACCATGGGCACTTTCTCGAAATCGCTTGGCTCCATGGGCGGCTTCATCGCTGGAAATGGTCAGATGGTCGAGTATCTGAAGCACCGCGCCCGGTGTTTGATTTTCACAGCTGCCCTTGCGCCGGCCGTTGTTGGCGGCGTGAAAAAGGCTCTGGAACTCATGCAGGAGGAGGAGTGGCGCATCGAACAACTTTGGCGGAACACCCGCAAGATGCACGAGGGCTTCAAGCGCATCGGGTTCAATATCGGCGAAACCAAAACGCCGATTGTGCCAATTCTCATCGGCAGTGAGGCGAAGGCCTTTGTCTTCACCCAGCGCCTTTTTGAGGAGGGAATATTCGCCACGCCAGCCATCTATCCCGCCGTGCGTTATGGTGAAGCCATCGTTCGCACCAGCTTCATGGCCACGCACACGGATGAAGACCTTGATCGCGTGTTGGAAATTTTTGAGAAACTCGCCCGCGAGTTGGGAACCTTTGATGACCCTGCCTATGCCAATCCAGGACGCCGTAAAAATGTTTTCGATTTCCGTTTGCCAGACGCCGTCGCAGAGGATGCGGTTCGAGAGAACGGCGGAGAGCATTCACAAAACGGATCCGGCCTTCGTGCCGCCGTTTCCCGGTAGCGTCGCAAAGTTTCTCGCGCCGAATTCCACATTCCAGCGTCGCCACGGCACCATTACAGCGTTCATCGCCGAGCGTGATGGACGACCCATCGGCCGCATCGCGGCGGTCGTGAACCGCTCGCATAACGAATACCACAAAGACAAGGTCGGCTTCTTTGGTTTTTTTGACTGTGTGAACGAACCTGCTGTGGCCCGCGCGCTTTTTGAGAAGGCCGCCGAGGTTCTCCGCGAAGCGGGCCTCGACACCTTGCGCGGACCTTACAATCCCAGCATCAATGACGACTGCGGGGTTCTCCTGAACGGCTTCGAAAAGCAGCCCGTCATCGGCTTGCCTTGGAATCCCTCCTACTACGCCGCCCTGCTCGAAGATCTGGGCTTCAAAAAAGTCCGCACCCTCTATGTGCTCAGTCTCCCTCTCCACCAGCTCAATCCTCCGGAGAGGTTTACCCGCATCGTGGAGCGCCTGAAAAAACGCGCCAACCTCACGACTCGCCCGTTCCAACTCAAGCGGCTCGACGAGGAACTTAAAATCGTCCGCGAAGTTTATAATGCCACCCTCGAAAGAAACTGGGGATTCGTTCCCATCGGCATGGAGGACTTGCTCGACTCGGCGGAAGATATTCGCGCCATCGCCGACCCCCGCCTGCTGCTCATCGGCGAATCGAAAGGCCGTGACGCCGGCGTGGCCATCACTCTGCCGAACTTCAACGAAATCCTCGCCGCAGCTAAAAACACGCCCCATTGGCTGCGGTTGCTCCATATTTTTTTCCTGATGAAAACCCGGAAGATCAAAACCTGCCGCCAGACCGTGCTCGGCGTGGTTCCGGAATTTCGTGACAAGGGCCTCCACGCTTGGCTCGTGCATGAGCAATTTTCCGAAGCCAAAAAACACCACACCCACGCCATACTCGGCTGGCTCGAAGACACCAACGCCGAAATCATCGATGTATGCCAAATCGTCGGCGGCGAGCCCGACCGCGAGTGGGGTCTTTTTGAAAAAACCCTATGATGTCCCATATCCCATCCACCACCCGATACGACCACATGTCTTACAGACGCTGTGGACGGAGCGGCCTCCTCCTGCCAGCAATCTCGCTCGGCTTGTGGCATAACTTCGGCAGTGTCGATGTGTTTGAAAACTGCCGGGAAATGATCCTTGGTTCCTTCGACCTTGGCATCACGCACTTCGACCTCGCCAACAACTACGGCCCCGTGCCCGGCAGTGCGGAGGAGACATTCGGACGAATTTTAAAAAGCGATCTGCGTGCACACCGCGATGAGCTCGTTGTCTCGACCAAGGCCGGTTACCGCATGTGGCCCGGCCCGCACGGAGAGTGGGGTTCCCGGAAATACCTTCTCGCCAGCCTGGACCAAAGTCTCAAGCGCCTCGGACTCGATTATGTGGATATTTTCTACAGCCACCGCCCCGACACAGAAACTCCGTTAGAGGAAACTATCGGCGCTCTTGTGCAAGCCGTGCGCTCGGGTAAGGCCCTTTACGCCGGCGTCTCAAACTATCCCGCCGACATGACCCGCCGCGCCGCTGATCTTCTCGCATCCGCCGGCGTTCCGCTCCTGATCCACCAACCCCAGTATAATCTATTCAACCGCTGGGTAGAGGACGGCCTCTCAGAAGTCCTTCTCGATGTGGGCGCCGGCTGCATCGCATTCTGCCCGCTCGCACAGGGGCTTCTCACAAGCCGCTATCTGAACGGAATCGAAGACGGATCTAGGGCCAGCAAACCCCATGGATTCCTCAAGCCAGACCAGGTCACCGAGGAAAAAATGCAACGCATTCGCTCCCTCGCAGAGATCGCCGCGAATCGCGGTCAGACGCTCGCTCAACTCGCCCTGGCATGGGTGCTCGCCCGGCCCGCCGTCACATCCGTTCTCATCGGAGCCAGCAGCCTCAAGCAGATTCAGGAAAATGTAGTCACTTTGGAAAAAACACACATCACCCCCGAGGAACTCGCTGCCATTGATGCGGCTTGCAGCCTCTGAAAAATCCGAAGACCTTGCGCCCTGAACTGAGACGCCGTCACTCTTCATTGTGGCGTAATTCTAAAACTTTTGTTCCATGTTTTCTTGATACGGCACTCGATGCACCATATTTTTAAAACATGGCACAAGAATTAAAAAACGACGCCGTATTTTCCAATCCGTGGCAGCCGGATCAGCCATTTGACCAAATTCCGCTTCTTCCACCGTGTGTGGAGCTGGAGACAAAAGCGGTTTTGAAGCAATGCATTCGGGCTCGCGCATCCTTGGCGGAGTTGAAACAGGCAGCGGAGTTGATCCCGAATCAAGGGATTCTCATCAATACGCTGCCCTTGCTTGAGGCGCAGGCCAGTTCGGAGATCGAAAATATTGTAACAAGTGCCGACAGGCTTTTTCAATTTCGTGCGGGCGATGAGCAAGCTGACGCGGCCACGAAGGAGGCGTTGCGTTACAGTCGAGCGTTACTGGATGGCTACCACTCACTGAGGGATCGTCCACTTACCACCGGCACTGCGGAAAAAATCTGCAGCACGATCAAGGGAACCGAAATGCGGATTCGGCGAGTGCCCGGCACAACACTTGCAAATGCCCGCACTGGTCAAGTCGTCTACACGCCACCAGCAGGCGAAGCGCATCTGCGTTCGCTCTTGGCAAATTGGGAAAATTTCATCCATGGCGAGACAGAGATCGATCCGCTGGTGCGCATGGCCGTGATGCATTACCAATTCGAAGCCATACATCCTTTCACCGATGGCAACGGACGCACCGGTCGCGTGCTCAATAGCCTTTTTCTTATTGAATCGGGTTTGTTGACACTGCCGATCCTCTATTTGAGCCGCTACATCATTCGAAACCGGGAAGACTACTACCGCTTGCTGATCGGCGTGACTCGAGACGAGGCTTGGGAACCATGGATTCTCTATGTCCTGCGTGGCGTCGAGGAAACAGCAGTCTGGACCCAAGGTAAGATCGAGGCCATCCGCAAACTCTCCCGCCATACGGCGGAATTTTTCCGGAGCAGGCTGCCAAAGCTCTACAGTCGCGAACTCATCGATCTCATTTTCGAACAACCCTACTGCCGTATTCAAAACATCACTCAAGCAGGATTGGTCGAGCGGCATGCGGCTTCGCGTTACTTGAAAAATCTCGTTGGCATCGGTGTCTTGGAAGAGAAGGCCGTCGGACGCGAGAGGCTTTTTGTAAATCCGAAATTGCTTAAATTGCTCACGGAAGAGGTGAACGATTTCGAGTCGTATTCGCAAGAAATCACCAGGAAAGTGGAGCCATAAACAAAGCCACAACCCGACGACGAAAAAAAAATTAAAAAAAGTATTGCGCACCACCGATCTCATGTTATTTTGAAATTGTTCTGGGGGGAACAGAAGCCCGTTGCGACATTCGTTGCGACGGGCTTCAACTTTTTAGAGGTCGATTTCATTCGCCCAAGGGTTGCATGCCTTTCCTTCCTGACCTATGAAAGACACGACATGGCCAAAGACGACTGTATCACAAGTAATGGAGTAGTAGTGGATGTGCTTCCTGGAACGCTTTTTCGGGTCAAGTTGGCCAACGACCATGTTCTCCTCTGCCACATCTCTGGAAAAATGCGGAAGCACTTCATCCGCATTGTTCCGGGGGATCGTGTCACCGTCGAAATTTCTCCCTACGATCTCACCAAGGGCCGCATCACTTTCCGCGAATCCGGATCCCCGCCTCCCCAGCGCTGATTGGCCCGCTCGGAGGAAAGAAATCTTTTCCACCTCATGATTGCAGGAATCGATCTTGGAACCACTCATTCCCTCGTGGGCCTGATGGAAAGCGGCTTCCCGGTTCTCATTGCCGATGCCGAGGGGCGTCGCCTGACGCCCTCCGCCGTATGGTTTCCTGAAGAAGGGGAGCCTGTCGTCGGTTGGGAAGCGCTGGAAAAAAAAGCCACGCATCCCGCGCGGGTCGTGACCTCCGTGAAGCGCCTCATTGGCCGTCGGGTTGGGGAGGCCGCGGCTTCATCGCCGGGCTGCGCAGTAGAAGCAGGGCCAGATGGGGAGCTTCGGGTCTCGGTGGGAGGGCGTTCTCTTCGTCCCGAGGAAATTTCCGCGATCATCCTCTCAAAACTCAAAACCGATCTCGAGCAATCCTGCGGCGCTCCCGTGAACCGCGCAGTCATTACAGTTCCAGCCTACTTCAACGACGCCCAGCGCGCCGCCACCAAGAGGGCAGGGGAGTTAGCAGGTTTTACTGTGGAGCGGATTCTCAGTGAACCGACGGCTGCCGCATTGGCCTACGGACTCGACCGCCTCGGCGAGCGGGCGAAGGTCGCCGTCTACGATCTCGGTGGAGGCACTTTCGATGTCTCTGTGCTTGAGTTGAATTGCGGAGTCTTTGAAGTGCTCTCCACAAACGGCGACACCAGTCTCGGCGGCGATGATCTCGATGTCGCTCTCTCTAAAATCTGGAATCTCTTCCGCTTCGAGGCCGAAAAAATCAAACGCGCACTCACCGATGCGGAGAGTGTTGAGTTCGATGGCCGCACCTATCATCGCTCCGATCTGGAGACTGCTTGCTTGCCGATTATCGAAAAAACCCGTCGACATTGTCTGCGTTCACTCTCGGATGCCCATCTCGAGACCTCTGCGCTGGATGCCGTTGTTTTGGTCGGCGGGGCCACACGCATGCCGGTGGTTAGAAAGTTCGTCGCTGAAATCTTCGGGCGCGAACCTGATGTGAGTCAGCATCCCGACGAAGCCGTTGCCCTCGGTGCCACAATTCAGGCGGGCATCCTCGAAGGGGGACTTCAAAATCTCACGCTCCTCGATGTGACTCCGCTCTCGCTCGGCATCGAGACATTCGGCGGCCTCATGAATGTCATCATTCCCCGCAATACGACGATCCCATGCAAGGCGGGCGAGATGTTCACAAACGCCGTGGCTAACCAATCTGCCATGAGCATCACAGTCCTGCAGGGCGAACGCGAAATGGCCCGCGACAACTGGCCACTCGGCCGCATGGATGTCGCCTTCCCGCCTGCGCCCAAAGGCCAAGCCCGCGTCGGCGTGCAATTCGAACTCGATGCGAACGGCATCCTTCATGTCCTCGCCCGCGACACCAGCACAGGTCTCGACACCGTCATCGACATCCAAAGCGCGGTCGAAGTTTCCGATGAAGCCGTCGAAAAAATGCTCGGCGACTCGCTGGAGCACGCTTTCGAAGATATGGACGAACGTATTTTCACCGAGGCCAAACTCAAGGCCGACGAAATGCTTCCAGCAGTGGACTCCGCACTCGAAGCACTCGGAGAGGAGGTTCCGGCCGAAATCCGCACCGCCATCTCAGGCCTCGTCCAAAAAATCCGCACCGCCCTCGAAGCTCGTTCCACCTCCGATCTCAAAACCCTCCTCCGCGAACTCGACACAATCACCGAACCTCTCGCCACCGCCCTCCTTGAGAAAACCCTCGCCTAAGACCCCAAGAAAAAAACGGGTTAGCGGCTGAGGGTGAAGTTTACGGGAACATCCACCGTTCCTGCCATGGCAACGCCGGCCATTGTGCGGGGTTGGAATCTCCAAGTTTTGACCGCTCGCAGCGCGGCTTGATCCAACACGCCGTAGCCTGAGCTTTTTTCGAGTGCGACACTCATTGGCAAGCCATCGGCGGAGACTTCCACGCGCACGGTGACACGGCCTTCCCAACCGGCCCGTCTGGCTGTCTCTGGATAGATAGGAGGCGTATTGCGGATCACCACGGGTTGCGGAACATTGGCCGTCTTTGCCGCCGCCACGGGTGTCGGGCGTTGCGGAATAGGCTTTTTTTCGACCCTCCTGGGCTCTGGAGTTGGCTGGGGGGCGACCACTTCATCGCTCTGATTGGTTGTGAGAATTTCTTCAGGTTTCGGAGGTGTTGGTTCTTCGGGCACTGCTTCTGGAGTCGGCACCGGTTCGGGAATTGGCTCCAGAAGGGGAGGGGCTTCCTCAATGAGGAAAACTTCCGTTGTCTCTCCGCTTGCAAACTCGATCTTTTGCCGACTCGAATGAACGAGGAAATTTTTCACGAGCACAAAATGCGCAAGCGCTGAAATGCCGAGCAGCGCGGGGAAAAGCCATGCCCGGAATCCCCAAGCCGCATCCATTCCTTTGCCTCTCACTCTGTGATCTCTGTTACTCCGTGGTTAAAAAATCACGGTCTGTTTGACCCCAGCGGCTCGTGAACCAACTGGAATTGCTGCGCTCCGGCGGTTCGTGCACGGCTCATGAGTTGAAGGAAAATTCCGTAGTCTACCGACTTGTCGCCTCGGAAATGCACAGTGGTGGTTGCATTTTTCTGAAGTTCGATTTTCAGCAAGTTCTCGAAGTCGCCGTCAGCAATAACCGTTTCTGAGATGGAAACTCGACCCTCCCCATCGAGTGACACCACCACCTTCGCCGAATCGGCACTCGTTGTGGACGAGGCTTGCGGCAGCGTGAGCGGGACCGAGGGCGGCATGAAGCTCGATGTGAGCATGAAAAAAATCAGCAGCAAAAATACGACATCGATCAACGGTGCCATATCGATCGAGAGCGTGGGGCGTTTCGGACGGCTGAACATGGCGAATCAGGCTACGGAGTTCATGTCGCGGGCCGCTTCCGGCCTGAGCGGCATCGTCTTTCCACTCACCGTGCAAACCGAGGGGCATGTTGGTTGTAGGGCGTCATCAAGTGCAGTGACGGCAAGTTCCATGCGGCGTGCGATCTTATCTGCGTGGCTCTCAAACGCATGGTAAGCAGCCATGCATGGGATTGCCACCACCAGCCCGAAAACGGTCGTGAGAAGCGCCTCCCAGATGCCGCCGGCGAGGTCTGACGGCTTTGGCGCTCCCGCAAGTGTTTCGATGCTTGCAAAGGCCACCACCATTCCCAAGACCGTTCCGAGCAAGCCGACCAGCGGCGAGAGATGTGCGATCGAGGCCAAGACGCGCAGGCGTTTTTCGACCGCTTCCAGAACGAGGCTGCCCTCCCGCTTCACATTATCGACCCGAATCTTGGCCGGGCGCTCGAGGTTTTCCAAATAAACCTGCACCACCCGCGCGACGGGATGCCTACTCGCCCGCGCCATCTGAAGCGCCTCGGCTGTGCGTCCGGCCTCCATTTCGACGAGCACCCGGTCCAACCAGCGATCCGCTCCGAAACCATATGAAAGGTAAACCACAGCCCGCTCGACAATCACCGCCGCACCCACCACCGAAAAGGCCAGCAGCACCCACATCAACTCCCCGCCTCGAATGAAATAGTCCATCAGTGTGTTCATAACGCCCTGATTTACGCAGAAGATTTATCCTTCGTCATGTCGAAAATGAGACGCAGTCTCAAAATAAAACTTGCTAATGAGACTCTGTCTCACTAATTCTCGCCATCGATATGTTCAAAAACAACCTGATTCACCTGAAAACAACGGCTTCAGCCCTCCTCGTTGCATCAACGCTCGCCAGCCTGCAAGGGCAGGGCCCGGTGCAACAGATGGAGGAAGTCCAAGTGCGCGCCGATTACGACCGCGAGGTGAGCGGCGCCTTTTTGCCTGATGTGGATGGCACAAAAATCCACGCTGGAAAAAAAACCTCGAATGTCGATCTGGAGCAGATTCCGGAGATCAGCATGGACAACTATCGACAGGTCATTTCCAAAACGCCCGGTCTTGTGCTCGCGGAGGAAAATACGCCGCTGCTGAGCATCGGGTATCGCGGTTACGATCCGCACCGGACGCAGTTTTTTCAAGTTCTCGAGGATGGCATTCCGATCCATGCCGACATGGTGGGATATCCCGAGGCCTACTACACGCCGCCCCTTGATGCCGTTGAAAGCGTGGAGGTGGTTCGTGGCGGAGCCGCCCTCATGTATGGTCCGCAGCCCGCCGGCGCGATCAATTTTGTCATGAAAAAACCGCCGCTGGACACGCCATTCACCATCGAGTCCACAAACATTCTCGGCAGCTTCGACATGTATTCGAATTTCACCTCCTTCGGCGGAACAATCGGGAAGTTTGGCTACTATGGTTACTATGACCACCAGCAAACAGACGGCTTCCGCGAGGCGAACAGTGATTTTTTCCTTAACGCCTGGGGCGGCACATTCGCCTTGGATGCAACTGGACCGGTGCGCTGGTATTTGAATGCCACCGCGTATGATGAAACCCACGGCGAGCCGGGCGGCTTGACTCTGGAAAAAGGCCCGAATGCGGTAAACTACAATACCGAGCGCGACGGCACCTCGCGCTTCTACGACCGCATGAGGGTGAGCCGCTATGCCGTTTCCGTGATCAACGAGTGGGACATTTCGGACCGCACGCTCTTTACCTTCCGCACTTGGTTCGACTACTACCTGCGCTTCAGCCGCCGTCAGAATGGCGGAGGCTTCGGCACACTCCCCACAGGTCCAAAAGCCCAGACCAACCAGCTTGAGAACCAGCAATTCTACACCTATGGCGCCGAGCCGCGCCTGAGCCACAACTGGGACTGGCTCGACAATACCCACACGCTCACCGGCGGCATGATGTTCTACTACGACTGGTCGCCACGCGTGGATCAGACCGGCAACTCGCCCACAGCGATGAGCGGCAGCACGGTGAACCAAAGCAACCGCGAGAGCGTTTACTACAGCCTCTTTGCTGAGAATCTTTTTCAATTCGGAAACTTCTCCATCACTCCCGGATTCCGCCTGGAGAACATCTGGCAAAGCGTGCGCGAGCTCGTGAACAAATCCTCCTTCCAGACCGGCAAGCCGCTCCAAGACGAGACGATTTACAATTTCGCCCCGCTCTTTGGCTTAGGACTCGAGTATGACTTCACGCCTGAGGTGGCCGTTTACGCGAATGTCTCGCAGGCCTACCGTCCGCCGATCTTCACACAGGCCGTGCCCACCTCGCCAAATGTCGCTGTTGTTGGCAATTTGCAGGAGAGCAACATCGTGAACTATGAAATCGGCTTCCAAGGCGAGCCAGTGGATTGGATCACATGGGACACGAGCTTTTTCCTCATCGACAACTCCGACCAGATCGGCTCCCGCGCGGTGAATGACGGCCAGATCACAACCGTCATCGAAAATTCCGGACGCTCCATCGTCTATGGCTGGGACCTCTACACGGAAGTCGATTTCGTGGGTGCCGCCAATGCCGCTTGGAACAAAGACGACAGCAAAAGCTGGGTGGACCGCTACGGTTCCATCTCAGCCTACACCGCGCTCACCTTGCAAAAGGGCCAATTCATCAACGGCCCGAACGATGGAAAAACTCCTCAGTATCTCTCCGACTACATCCTCCGCCTCGGCCTTACCTACAACTGGCGCGACCGCATCAAAGCCGCCTTCATGGGCAACTTCATGGGCTCCACCTACGCCGCCGACAACAACCCTGCGAGCCGCTTCATCCCCGCCTACAATGTATGGGACCTCACTGTCGAAGCCAAGGTCTACAAAGACACCGTGAGCGTCATCGCCGGCGTGAACAATGTTTTCAACAAAGACTACTACGCCCGCATCCGCGCCGACGGCATCGACCCCGCCGCTCCTCGCAACTGGTATGCCGGCGTGAAAGTGGAGTTCTAAAAGCCGGGAAAGGTTTTTAGACAGAATGGGAAAATCGGATCGGTGCAGGTCATGCCTTCCCTGGCTAAATGAGGTTTAAAAATGCCACACGCTCCGTCAGCTCAAGCCGGCGCCAATAAAAAATAAAAAAATCCCCTTGCATCCAAAAACTGCTGGGGTATTGTGAAATTCTTAAATCGCGGGGTGGAGCAGCCCGGTAGCTCGTCAGGCTCATAACCTGAAGGTCAGAGGTTCAAATCCTCTCCCCGCAACCAATTTCTTATCAACGTTTTATAAGAAATTTTCCGCCCGAAAAATTCCCTCCAAATCGGGCTCCGTGACAAATCTGTGACAACCCTACTTATCCTTATGGGGTTGAGTAGTTTGGAGTAAGGTTGGCAAATTTGCGCCTTCCATGCACTCGCCTCAGTGATGGATATTTGTGAGGCTTGGCTGGCACATTTCCTCTATGCCAACAGCCGCACAGCCTCTCATTGACACGCTCTCCGAGGATATGCCCGATCTCCTCCGACCAATCAAAGTCCAAAAACGCTGCGCCAGTGCCGGTCCCATCCTTCAGGTTAAATCAGGTTCCGTTACGGTTCCGGTTTACCGCTGTGGCGACGGACGCTTGCCCCGATTCTTTATCGCCTACTACAGAAATGGACAACGCGTGCGGCAGAGTTTTTCGACAATCGACGAAGCGAAGCGGGAAGCTCAGGTGGCCGCGCGACAAATCGCAGCAGGGTTGGCGAAAGCTACAGGGCTGAGCATCGCCGAGAGGGAAGCCTACGATGCGGCAAAAGCTATCCTTGAAGCGGCAGGGATTCCGCTGCTTTCCGCAGTCGAGGAATACGCTCAGTGCCGAAAAATTCTTGAAGGCAAATCTCTCCTTGCCGCAGTGAGCGACTATGCGCAGCGCAACAAGGGAGTCCGCATAGGGGCGAAGTTGCCCGACCTCATCGAGGAATTCCTCGCAGCCAAAAAACAGGACGGGGCGAGTGATCGTTATCTTTACCAACTCAAAAGCGACGTGAAGCGCTTTGCCGAGGCATTCCCTCTGCCGATTCTGCACATCAAGAGCCATCAAATTGATGAGTGGCTTCGTAAACTCGGCGGTGCTCCTCGGACGCGAAACACAGTGCACACCAGTATCCGGACCTTTTTCTCTTGGGCAAAGGCCCGATCCTATCTGCCCAAGAACGAGGCTACGGAGGCCGAAGCGGTCTCAAAGGTGAAAGTGGGAGACACGGAAACTGGCATCTTTACTCCCGCTCAGATTAAGAGCCTGCTGGCAATCGCAACGCCGGAAATGATTCCCTTCATTGCCATAGGAGCCTTTGCAGGGCTACGCGCGGCGGAAATTGCCAGGCTCGACTGGAGCGCCGTGGACTTTAAACGCAAGATCATCCACCTGCGAGCCGATCAGGCCAAGACGGCATCGCGTCGGATCATTCCAGTGAGTGACAATCTGCGCGCCTGGCTTTTGCCGCGAGTCGGGAAAGGCCGGGTCGTCCCCAATGCCGAAATGCAAAAGAAAGTGGCTCCGCTGGCAAGGATTCTGGGCTTTGAGTGGCCGAACAATGTGCTGCGGCACTCATTCATCAGCTACCGGATCGCCGTAGTCAAAAGCGCCGAACAGGTCGCGCTGGAGGCCGGGAACTCACCAACGATCATCTTCAAACACTACCGCGAACTGGCTACCGAGGAGCAGGCCAACGAATGGTTCGGCGTTGCTCCAGAGGAAAATGCATCGAAGCCACAAAAGTGATATGTGGTGGCTACTTTATGCTTTCGAGTTTCCGTTCCACGCGTTCCATGATCTGGGAGTTGCGGTTGATGACTTCTTGGGCTGAAGCAATGACGGAGAGCATTTCGCGGTTGGCTGTTTGTAGGTGTTTGACGAACGCATCGGTCTGGGCGTCCATCTGGATTTTGAGTTTATCGAGTCGCGAGGTGAAGTAGCGGAACAGGCTGAAGACGCTTAGGATTCCGATGACGATCAAGGCAACGAAAAGCCAGCGGTCGCTTTGATTGGAGGCGTGGTCGATGGCTTCGATGTATGAATTAGATGTCATGGGATGAGGGTTTGATGTCAGGCGGTGAGTGCTGCGAATGCTTCGGTTGTTGTTTCTTGGAATCCGAACGGAGCCGCTGGCCAGTTATCTCGTTGGGAATCGTTCTCGATGAATGCTGAGAGGATGCTGTCAATCCAAGTGCGGGTTGCTGTGAGTTTTGGAGAATTCTTGGATGCTGCGGCGAGTCTGTTTTCGAGATCCAGGAGGGTGACGAGTTGAATCGACGTATAGCCTTGAATGGTGAGCCACTCCTCAGCTCTGCATCCGTTGAAATCCTGCTCGTCTATCCTTTCAGAATTTTTATCGAGCGTGACAATGCGTTTTTGAGTCTGGTTAGATTGTGTAACAGGATTAAAGAAAGTATATTCCTCAAGAATTTTCATAGGTAATAAAGGGCTAATGTTTGGCGAACGGAGGTAGGTGCAACGGAGAATGTTCCCGTTTCCATTTCGATCACATAATCGTCTGTAGGGAAGATACCAATCGAGAGATCAGGAACGCGCCAACTGAGAGACCCTTCGGTGGCGAGTCCATTGAGATTGTAACTCAAAATATCGCGTGAAGTTCCGGCGTTCTTGTTGCGGAGTCGTAGGGTCGCTCCCGAGTGTCCAGCGGCAGTATTTGCGCCCCCGTTGTAAACGGTGAAGATAGCGCCTTTGATGGTGATATTGGCAAGAAAGCGAAAATTTCTTGCGGTGGAGCTGGCGGCAACTGAGAGGTCAAAAATTTGAGAAAAGAACCTTGTTTGACCACCTGCTGCGTAGGAATAACTGCTGTGACCGAATAGCAGTGGAATTAGAGGGGTCGTGGTTGGCTGCAGAGCAGTGTCGGCTTTTGCGCCTTGTGCTGCAGTTGCTGCACCGATATCGCCCGGTGATAACATTCGAAGTGCCCGTTGAACATAGCTTTGGCCGATGTAAGCGTTTGGAAGATCAACGCAAAGTTCTTCGAGCGTAGCAATGTAAACATCGTTATCCCAAGGAGCAAGGTGCGGCAGAGGGGCTGCGTTGCCGAGATCGCTATTGGCAATGAAATTTTCTTCGAGGTGAAAAAGGCCGCTCGAAATGCGCCAACAGTTATTGGTGTCGTCGAACCACAGGGTATAGTCTGGATCGCAAGTGTATTTTTGGCGCTCGTTGTAAAATCCATTTGGGTAAAAAACACCGTTATCTCCATTGATCAGACCGATGACTTTGACGGCGGTTGTCGTAACCTCAGTGGCATTGTGCTGATGCCCTGGCTGGCTGGCGGTGTCGGCCTTTGCTCCTTGCGCGGCAGTGGCCGCGCTGATCTGCTCGGGCGTTGGCCAGGGATGCACATGGTCTGCTCGGGCGGCTTTTGTGGCAACGCCGCTGTAAGCGTCCGCTGCAAGTGGGCTTGGAGCCAAGTTTGCGTTGTATGTGCCAGCACGCGTTACGCTTCCGCCATTCGTCCAACCTGTTGCTTGCCAAGGATACTGCGTATTGCCAGTTGCAATAGATTCTCCATACGACTCGCCGTCAGCACTGTAATGCCCCGTAGCTTTCCAATTAGTGCCAGTCCAAAAAACTTCATAATGATCGTTGCTGTTTTCTCCGCTGTAACACCTTTTACCGGATTTAGTTCCCGTTAATGGTATCGTGAATACAGAAAAATTAGGGACAGACACAATAACAGAAGCCTGTGCGTCGGGCATTTGCAAATCTCCCAATTCAAGAGTGTTGGAAATTTCAATAAATAGGGTTCCCCCGCTCCATCGGTAGATTTTCCCTGTGTTGCGAACAACGAAAATTTTACCACTTTCACGTGCAGCCGTATCGGCCTGTAGCGCTGAGAGCGTTTCGTATTCCATCACATCATCCACATAGGATGGGAGATACTGGGATGGGATTTTTCCGCTTTGCAGCGGCGCCGCGCCCACCTGTAACGCACTTGGGAGCGGATGCACATGGTCTGCGCGGGCTTGGTAGGATGATGTGCCTTCTGAGGCCATCGAAGCCAACGAAGTTCCTACAATTCGGGCAACGGGTGTTTTTACGACAATAGTGCCACTCGGCCAAGTTGCTTGCCATGGGAACTGCGTGGTATTCGTTGATGCAACGCTCGCAGGACTGCCGTCACCAATAAATTCGAGCAACCAAGTTCCGGTTGGTCCATTTTTTGTCATGGCCCAATCACCTGAAGCCCAGTAATCTGCTATTTTTTGAAGGCTGTCGTTAGCTCCGATTGAGCTGGTTACAGTGATTCCTGAAACCTCGTCTGAAAGATACTCTGGACTGGGTTGGAAATTTGTGACCCCGACAAAGTCGATGATGTTACTGATCGTATGCGTATGCCCGGGCTGGCTGGCGGTATCGGCCTTGGCACCTTGTGCGGCAGTGGCCGCGCCGATCTGCGTGGGCGTGAGCGGGTCGGAGCCGCTTGTTGAGTGCGTTGATTTGTGTGGCAGTGTGGAGTGGAGGCCCATTGGATTACGCGTTGTCGTGGAGGATTACGTATTTTTGTTCCGCTGTTGTGCCGATCATATGTATTGCGTTTTGCGGTATGTAATTGGACTCAAATACCAAACTTCCCCCAGCGTCGAGGCGCAGTGTGCTGGTCGATGCGGCAGCGCCAAAGTTGATGTGGAGCGGAGCCGTGGACAGGTTCTGAAGGAGCAAGTATCGACGGGCTGTGGACTGAGGCAGAAGCACGGCACTTGCCAATGGAGCCATACCCGTGGAGACGGAAAGATTGCCCATGGAGGGGGAAATCTTTGACCAAATTCCCTTTAGAACAGAATTCAAGTTGCCGTTTCCGGTTCCGTTCCATGCCGTGACATCGGTATCTCCGATACGGTCTAGGACAGATTTAACTGTGGCTGTGTCTGGCGTTGAAGTTCCGTCTGAAAGACGAATGTAGATCGGATTTTGAGATGAATTTGCCGTGCTGGTGGCACTTACCGATTGAATAGTTGGGAAGGAATTCGGAACGAGCGAGACTTGGGTTGGTAGTCCGAAGTTCGGGTTGGAGAGGGCGTGAACTTTAGCGCGGGCGGTGCCACCACCACCTGTGGAAACGCAGGCGAATTTTAGGTAGTTTTGAGCGAACGCGTCACGTTTTCTCCAAATGTAAAGGCCTTGAGATGTGAGCGTGGTCAGGGTTGTCGACGAAAATGCCGTCGTTAGTTCCTCGTTTTGCCAACCGAGAGGGCCGTTCCCGCCATTGGACATGAGCTTGTGCGTGGAGTTACTGCTTGCTTGAGGAGTGATGTAGATCGCGAAAAGCGTTCCTGCGGGGTAGGCACTGACATCGATTTGATTTGAGTCGGCTGGAACTGCCCACTCCAGATCGGCAATGGATTTGAATGTGGTTTCCTGCACAGGCACGGGATTGCCAGAGTCGTTTTTGACCTCGACCTCGTTGGCAATATTCACATTGCCGCCGATGTTGATGGTCGCTCCCTGCACATCGACAGGGACTGAACCTCCGCCAAGTTTGAGCCATGCTGCGGGAGCTTCGCCATCGATTGCTTCCAGAGAGGATGTGGTCGATCCATCCGTTGATCCGTCGTCGTAGAAGATGGAGAGTTTGTCGGAGTCGGAGAATCCGCTCGTATCGAAGGCGAGTGTGACGAGCGTGTTGCCTGAGGACTGTGAAAGGGTCGCGCCGAGGGGTTGGCTAGGGTGGCCCGACCCGGTCAGGCTGTAGATAATTTGGTTGCGGGTGGCATTGACGATGAGCAGGAGGCGCTCAAGGGGAATAACGAGGCCGGAAAGTGTGACGATTCGCTCTGAGGCGTCGAACGAATAGTTGATGACGATCTTTTTCATTCTTACCCGGAGATCGGCGTCAACTGCGCGTCAATTTCCGAACACGATTGCAAGACCTGTCATTTCGGCAAGGAGGCTGGAGCGCTGTGGGGTAGGCGGCCCTTCGAGCCCACGGATCACGTCATTGTAAATCTTAACTGGTAGGGTGAATGAAGAGGTGACCGAACCCGTGGAGGACCAGGTAAGCTCGATCATTCCGTCAATGGATTCTTGTTCCGCATGGAACTCGGCATCGATCTCTGCCGTGTTGAGGTTGAAAGTAAACGAATAGGATTTTGTTTCCGGATTTTCAGTCCATGGGGAGGATTCGGCGAGGATCGGACCATCGAAGAGGAGGTTTTTTTTGATGGCGAGTTTTCCTTCGATGGGGGCGTAGTGGTCCACTATGGAAATGCTGTCGGGCGGATTGTTGTTTGTGGAATCCTGCCAAGTCGCCCCAACCGGGCTGCCCGAGTTATTGAAGGCGGCATATTGCTCCTCTTCGTCTGGATTGATGAGTCCCCAGTGTGGTGGCGTGGTTGCTTGGTCTTGGGAAACGCCGATACTGCTTGGGGTGCCGTCCGTGTTCTTCCAGTTCAACGCTTGCCAGGGTGATAAGGAATTCGTGGCCGAGTAGTGGGTGTCATTGGCGAGGCTCCACCTTGGCGGGAAGTTGGTTGATTGGCGGAAGCTTGAGAGTGCGGGGCTACCTGCTGCCTGGCCGGTTGGGTCTGCGATCCATTGGTCCTCAAAACTCTCGCCGTTTCCATCGAGCCACGGACCATACGGGACTTCGGCTGCGACGATGGCTTGGAAGTAGATGCTGGCGGAGTTGTTCTCCGCGTGCAGCAGCCACCGAGCGGGATAGGTAATAGTTTGGCGTTGGATCGATGCTCCGACTGTTTGGGACGCACTACGCCGCCAAGCCGACGTTTCCCAAACATTTGTTTTGTTGTCATCGGTGTAGAACTCGATGTCGCCACCCCAGCCGTTGAGTTCATCCGCTGGAGGCTGCGATGATGTGCCGGCTTTGCGTGCGACCCAACGATTTGGGATTTGGTCGGTGATTTTAGATGTCCCCCAAGCGTAGGAACCATCGGCGTAGCTGCGCCAACTCAGTGAGACTGCATTACCTGCGAAGCTTGCGGGGAATGTCGTTGATTGTCTGTTTACATAGGCAAGGGGGTTTTGGCCGAGGGGGTCTATGACGAGTCCGGCGGATTGGGGTTTTGTCGTCATGAGCACCCAGTGGTCCTGCTCGATAATCCAGTTGTCGTTTTTAAGTCCTCCGGTGTCGTTGAGGGCGGTTTCCACGAAGTTGCTATTGTTGAGCTTCACCCACCCAACTCTACCAATTGGGTTTTTGTTGGCGTCGGTCACTGTGAGTTCGGCCATCGGCGTATTTGTTCCCGTTTGGATGAACCGCCATTTGAAGTTTGTCGGGTCATCGAATCTGAGGAGACAGGCCGATGTGGATGGGGAAGTGCCGAAGTGCCATTGTGGCTGACCATTGTGGAGCGTGTCGTCGAGGAACCAGCTGTTGCCTGCGAGGGAACTGCCGCTGCTTGTGGAGCCGATGTTTGGCAAGTTGAGGCGGTATGGGTTTGTGTAGGTGCCAGCTGACCTGGAGACGATGTAGGCGTCGTTGTTGCCAAGCGTCCATTTGTCCACACTGCTGCCTATGCCTGGGACATTGTTGCCGGATGTTTTAATGAAGCGGCCGTTGAGATTGACGGAAAAATGTCCACTTGTTGTGGTGATGAAATTGAGTTTATCGGAGTTTCCTTGAGCGTCCTCGGTTTGCAGTGAATAAGCGGATTCGAACTGGATGCTGCTCAGGATCGATGTTTGGTCTGTTGGGCGAGGTTTGTAATACCGGGGTCTGCCGTTGAATGGCGTTGGGGCACGCAGGTAGGAGCCATCAAAATTAACGGTATCGGCCTGCATGTTTGAGATCGTCAGGTCGTCGTTGGAGATGGCCTGCCACTGTGGCTTCCATGAAATCTCAGCCACGCCCGGTTGTGTGAATCGAGGCTTGGAGTTCGCACTGCCATCGAGCGAGTAGAGTCCCGCGAAAGTGCTTTCTCCTGTGAGCAAAACTCCGTCGCCCAGGACGGTTTCAGCAGGCTTCCACTCAAAGCGGTTTTGAGTCGCTGTGTTTTTGTAGCATGTTTTTCCGTTGAGGATTGTATCAGGAAGATATTTGCCGTTGAGGAAGTAGGTTGGGGCATTTGTAACGATTGCCGCGCTGACCGCGTAGGCATTTTCAGAGACATATTTGATTTTGATGCCTGCTTTTTCCCAGACGGGTTTGCCGTTCTCGCTCGATCCTGTTGGAAGGTATTTGCCGTTGAATTCGTCGTAGGAACCGGCAACAAAGAGCGCCTTGCCGATGAACTTTGCTGGAATTTCGACGAAACCATTTTCGTCAAGGAAATGGAGTTCGATAGGCTCGACGTCGTGCCGCTTGAATGTGAATCCGTCGAGTGGTGCGGTGTAGGTCGCCGAGTGGACGAACCTTTTGGAAAGAGTGCTGATGTAGAGGCGCATCAAGGAGTGGGAGGAATGTCAACGCCACCTTGGTTCCACAAATTACGTCTCTCCGCACACGGGCGGCATGATTGAAGTTTTGTGTGTGTGATGTAGTCGACAACGCGCGCCACTGGGTCTGCAATGCGTTTGGCTGCATCGCCAAATTGGAAGTTCTGTAAGCTCGAAGCGATCGATTCGGCTGGCCACTTGTGTAGCGGGCAGAAGGTTTGGCTGTCGTAGGCGAGGTATGTTTCGCGGCAGGTCGGTTTGCGCTCGCATGTTTCACACTTGGCGAGTCGTGATTGGATTTGAGATTCGGTCATCTGGAGCGGTCCTCCTCAAATTGGTCGGAATTTGTCCACTGCGGCTCGATGGGAATTGTTCTCGAGAGTCCCATTTCCCTCGGGATGTTTTTGGAATAGGCGAGTGGAGCCGGGTGGCAAAACAAGTCCCTCTTTGGTTGGTCGCTGGCTGGGCAGGGTCTGACCACGACCATCTCGCCATTATTTGCGGTTAGTTCGATAAATTCGTTCTCGTTACTTGGAAACCTGAGCGAGTTCCCATTGCGAAAAACTCCCGTGGCCGTCTTGATCGTTTCTGTGACATACATCGTGTTCATGTCGATTCGTAGAATCCGGTATTTGAAATCGAGGCTCAGGGATTCGTTGTAGGAGAAGGGGTAGTCTGGCGGGATTGAGAGCGTGAGGTAGTAGTAGTATTTCTGGTGGACATAGAGTTCCTCGTCGGGAGAGGTGAAGTTGACCGCACCTTCAAAGTTCCAATGTCCTGGCCATTGTTGGCGGTAGTATTCCCGTGAGAAGTTGGCCTCCACGAGTTGCTTGATCCGGGCGAGGGTGAGTTCGTCAGAGAGTTCGAAGTGGATTCTGTCCTCGACGGGTTCGTTTTCGCAGTCGGATGTTTCAATCCATTCGCGGATTGTCGCGGATTCGATGACCGGATAGTCGGTCAACCCCTCGCCAGGCCAACGCTTCCAATTGGGAGCCCCAGACTGCGAGTAGTAGGGACTTTCCCAAACATCCTGCGAAAAGCTCTGAAGATAGATGGGCCCCCATCTACCGATCTCGTAGCGTTGGCTGCCAGAGTAGGACTTTGATGGGGCGTTTCGAGCAGCGCATCCAGGAAATCCTCCACTCGCTGATTCCTGAAGGTAATATTTCGGAGATTCATTGGCGGCTGTGTATTCGCGAAAGCCGAACTTGCGTAGCGCCCCACCTTTGACATGACCGTTTATTGAAAGGACAGCAGATTTTTTTGGTCCTCGAACCTCGATGTGGCCGTAGGAACCGGCTGGGAATTTTGAATCGTGTTCCTGAGAGTAGGCGAGCCATTCGCGGTTTGTGAACTCTTCGCCATTGCCATAGTCGTATGTGGTTTCAACGAGTCTTGGTGTTCCCGAGTCCGTCAAATCTGTGACCGAGACTTGCCATTGCTGCTGCGAAGCGCCCGTGCCCGTTGTGACTGTTGATCCGGCCATTACGATTGCCCTCCAGAGTTGGCCTGAGTCCATGTCCACTCGGTCCACTTGATTTCCACGGGGCCGTCCTGCGAGCAGTAGTCGTCTGTGGTGTCGCCGTTTTCTTCGATGTAGCGGTTGCCGATTGGAACCTTAACCCTGTAGACCGAGACGGTTTCATGCATGGAGGTTTCATCAGCACTGAGTTCACGGTGGCCGAAGCGTCGTCCGTAGCCCCCGCCCTCCTGTCGCTTGGTTCGAAGTTTAGGAATTTCGTAGGGCATCGTTCAACACATCGAGCAGTTTTCGTCGTCTGGGTCGCACTCGAAGGCACTTGTGCAGCCGAATGATGCCTTGGCACTGTTACCCCACTCTTTGATGTTTCGAGGGTCGCCCGCGCAGGAGAGAAGCTCGTTGATGTAGGACTGGAGGAGGCCGACGGTGAACTCTTCGGAGAGCGTTATCGTGACGGATCCTCCGCCCGATCCGCTACTCTTGCCGTCGCTGCCAGCTCCGCGGGTTCCAAAGTTGTCGTCGAGAGAAACCGAGCCATCACTTGTGTTTATCCCCCAAGCGAGTGATCCCGAGCCGATGGGGCCTTGGTGATAGCCGGGATCCCCTGGACGGGGGCCGTAGTCGTTTGTGAGTGCGAGGGCCATCGGAAATTACTCAGAATTCGTCGGCAATTGCCGTGATGTGGACGGCACTTGTCGTAATCGAGGATCTCAGCGCGCACTTGAGGCTCCATCCGGACTTGAGTGGAAGAGCGCGGAAGAACGAAAGGAGACCGCCTCCGAACACATCGAAGGCACCATTTGTCCCGTCAAACCCTGCGCCTGAGGGAACTTTCACGACAAAGAGGTTCGTGGAAGTCGTTCCATCGTGGAGGAGAAAGTCGATGAGAAGTTGCTGGGGAACCATGTTCACGATCGAGAGATGCCGGATGACGGAGTCATCAAGCCCCGCAGAGATCACTGTTTTCTGGGTTGTTCCGTCTGCCGGGAGAAGGCGGACGCATTGCATGTTCACGCCACGGAAGGCGAAGATTTCAGATTGTTTGGCCATGTTTTGGTTGGTTGTCACCATTCGGTGAATTGGTAGCCCCAAGATCCGGGGCCGATGTAGTAGGACCCCTCCGCATAGGAACTGCCCGATGCGTTGGTGCCCTGCTGATACCACCATGTGCTGCCGTCAACCGTGCTTCCCCATGTGCCGGTCCAACTTTGGGAATTTCCACCGCTTGTAGGAGATGATCCGCCGTGGATTGGGTATGTCGGGCGCGAACCATTGATGTAGGCGTCGTAGAGGTTCGGAGGATGCTGGGAAACGGGGGGGAGTGGTTTTGTCTGCGGTGTTTGCTGGGTGGCGCTTTGAGTGCTGGCTGGATCGTTTTGTGCCCCTTGGAGTGGAGGGAAGGGATTGTTGCTCCAGCCTGGCACCTCGGATTGGCCGTCAGGTGATTGACCGCTTCCGCTTTCTCCTGACCCGCCATAGCCGCTCGTGGATGATCCGTCACCATCGGGGATTTCGCTCGGACTCCAAGGACCTTGACGGTTGTTGTTGCCTTCGCCAGTGCTTTGATTTTTGCCCGGGCTATCGATTCCGTCTGCGCAGGAACTGAGTTGATAGGAGTAGACAGCGGCGGTGATGCTTGCCTTGGTCCCGGGTTTGATTGTTTCGTGCCCGAGGCTGAAATGTCCGTTGCCTGAGATGGCTGCTATGACGATTTCTTCGCTGCTTGAGCTGTGGCACTTATTTGACTTTACGGTGTAGTTGGCGGCGGAGCATTCCGTTCTATCCGGGTATTCTGCTGTAGGGCAGTTGCGCCATGAGGTTACTTCGACATCCGCCGAGCATTCGGTCTTGGAGTTCGGTTCGCTAATGGTGAAGTTGTGGGAGTCGATAACCGATTGGAATCCGCTCTCTCCGATGAATGGATGGTAGCAACCTGTGTCAGACTCAACGGTTGTTGACTCGTTTGATCTTGTGATGATTACGACCGGACCGTTCTCGGTCATTTTTTCTCCGAAAGCCCAATTTGAGGCGGAGTCGGATGAACTCCCGCTTTGCCACGATTTGTAGAGGCATGGCAAATCGTAGTATCCGCCGCCGGTCACATTTCCTTCCTTGCCCTTTGCGGTTGATGAACCCCTGCCTGACACCGAACCCGACTCGCAGCCAGCGCGGCCCCCGTCGAATTTTTCCAGAGTGTGTGTGGCATTAACATTGCCACTCGAGTCAGATGAGATTCCAAATCGGCAAACGGAAATTTGCAATCCGCGCCAGCAATACCAACTCACGCCCGAGCGGCACGACTGCTGCCAAGTGAGGGATTTTGTGCTTCGAAGGTAGTATTTGAATGGTTGTGGGAGTGGGTTGCCGTTCTCGTCATGCGTGTTTTGCCGGAACCCGTTTTTGTGCTGTGAGGCGTGGCAGGCTTTTGTTTCCACGATGCAACTAATCGGTTGGCAGCATGGTGGCGCGCAGGCCATGACGCGCTGGCTCAGCTTCGTTGTGTCAGAGCAATTGTTGGCCATGGGAGATTACCATTCACCGTAGTCCGGATTCGGGTGGCTCCAGAGCCATTGGCGGTGGATGTTTTTGCAGTCCCAATTCGTGACGACGAGCGTTCCGTTGGCATTTGTTTTTTGGAGCTTGGAAACCGAGGTGATCGCCTCCGAGTTTGTGTAAATGTAGAAAATTGGGAGGTAAACTTTCGTTGGCATGTCGTTGCTGTCCGATTGAGCAGGAAGATTGTCGGCCTGCTTGATTGTCGCCGATGTAATCTTTGCCGAGTTGGTTGTTGGCGATAGGTTTACTTCGACATAGAAAAGTTGAGGTTGGCCGCTTGGACCTCCCGTGGAATCCGGTTCCGGCCCGCCCTTTCCTGAAGGGACAACGAATTCCGCGTCGATGTTTTGCGGCAGAATATCGTTGAGGAATCCACGGCGGATTTTAATCGTGCGGGATTGGCTTGCGGGTGGGTTTCCCTGGCCGAAAAATGGTGCCATGAATGGCTGGAAGGGATGGGTGTCCTCTTGGAAGGATGCGCCATTGTTGCGTCTGGCGAGAGCGACAACTGTGCCTTGCGGGCTGGTCGTCACGCGAATGCCGAATCCGGGGAGAATGCGACCAGAACGAGCCGCGTCGGAGAGGCTCTGGAGGTCGCGGGCGAAGAGCTTGCGCTTGGGTTGAAATTCAGGAACTTGGCGATGCATATTAGTAAACCTCGGTGTCCCATCCGGCCGGACCGCTTGATGTGTATTCGTAGGTATTGTCCCATTCGAACTGGTTCTCGCCGGTATAGACCTTCTGTCCGGTAGCGCCGGTCATGAGCCAGTTTGCACCCGAGGGAAGGCTTGGCGCTCCTTGTGGCGAGTCTCTCTTGCCCAACTTCGATAGGTTAGGCGGTGTGCTCTCGGATTTTGTAATTCTAACGACCGCCTTTGGCACAAGGTAGTCGGTGATGCCCTTGGTGAACCATCGGTGGAGCTTTTTCATTTTGTCGGTGCCCTTTTTGTCTGGTGTCCATCCGGCAATCGATTCGTCCTGTGGGTTGTTCTTCCACGACGACCATTTTTTCCATTCATCGGCTGCGATCGATTTGAATTCCTCGTGGGTCTCGATCGGTTCCTGGGACATTGATCCTTCGACCGACATCTCGCCTTGGGAGGCATTTCGATAGGTATCGTAGGTGACGACATGTCGGCCATCGGAGTGTGAGTATTTAAGGTTTTTTGCTCCGCTTGCAGTTGGGCGTCCGGTGAAGGATTCAAGCGTTCGGGTTATGACGGTTTGCCCACGGCTGTTTGGTGCCTCTTCGTATTTGGTTTCGACATGTGAGGTGCTCATGCGCGGTGATTAGTTGAGTGTGAATGCTTCGATTTGCTGTGTTTGGGATCGCGACACACCGTTGGCGATTTTCTGAAGGAGGCTTGTTTGTCGGCGGGTTTCACTGAGGAGGTTGTCTGTTCCTCCCGCAAAATTTCCACCCGCCCCGATCCTGGCCATGGAACTGGCAAAGAGCGGTCCCGCAGATTGGCGTTCGCTTGATGCGGTGGATGATTCGGTTTGTGCATTGGCCATGCGTCGGGCGTTATCCTGAGATTCCTGTTCGTTCATGCCTGCGGACTTTGCGCGTTCGAGCGCGGCGTTGTATTTTTGAATCCACTCGAGGCGTTTGACTTCCTCGGTGTTACCCGCCTTTTTCGCCTCTGCGATTGCGAGTTCGTCCTCAAATGTTTTCCGGTTTTCGGATTGTTGGCGTTGTTTTTCCTCTGAGTCGGTATTGGCCGAGTTGGTGGCGAAGTTGCTGGCTTGCTGTTCATTCATTCCGGCCGAGCGTGCGCGCTCGAGTTCGTCGTTGTATTTTTTGATCCACTCGAGGCGGTCCGCCTCCTCCTGATTTCCGCGTGCCTTGGCTTGGGCTATTTCGAGTTCGAGATTGAGAGTGGTCTGTGCCTCCGCATTGAGCCTCGCCTTCTCGGCATTGGCGGCGCGTTCTTCAGCCATCACCTTTTGAATTGCGGCTTGGCGCGCTTCGTATTCGCTGAGTCCAGCCGCCTTGCCGCGTTCGGTTTCCTGATCGATTTTGGTCGTCCGCTTGATTGCTTCCACTGTTGTGGTGTCACCGACTGCTTGCGCGTTCGCGGTGGCGACCGATCTGGCATTGTCCTCCATGAAGTCGGCTCGTTTGCGGGCTTCCTCTTCGGCCTGGCGAGCCTGCTCTTCACGCTCTTGTTTGATGTTGCGCTCGATGTCTACGAGTTTTCCACGGGCGTCGATGAGCGCGCCCATGCGGTTGATTTCCGCTTCGGTGAGAAACGAGGATTCGCGCTTGGCAGCGAGGAGTTCGAGTTCAGCGTCCACGGCTCCCGTATCAGCCGCTCCGATACTTCCGAGGACTGAATCACGCTGATCGGTTGATGAGAGTTGGGAGAACTTGTCTTGCTGGATTTTTTCGTCGAGGCCCTCCTTTTTCTTGCCGAGTTCCTTGTTGAGGTTGGCAGCGGCTTGGCGACTTTCTTCGAGTGCGGCGGCGCGATCTTTTTCGGCCTGTCGCTGTGACATTATCTCAGGGGTGATGTTCTGCATGCTCGCCTTCATTTTTTCGAGTAGGCCGATTTCGATGCGGTAGTGGACTGCAATGTCCTCGCGTTGAGATGCTGAGAGGGTGTCGTCGTTGTTGAGTTCGGCGAGCTTGGATTTCACGCGGTCGACTTCTTGATCGATGTTCTTTCCTAATTCGATTTTGTCGGCCTCGCTTGAGACGCCTTTAAACTCTTCTTGGAGCCCCTTGACGGTGCGCGCAGAGTCGTTGCTCGCCTCTTCGACCCGGCGAACGGCCTCTTTGGCCTGGGCGAGTTTGCCCATGATGAATTCGATTCCGGAGGCGAGTGCGGCGACAAGAATACCTATTCCGGTTGAAATGAGGGCGCCCTTGATGGCGACTCCTGCCGTTCGTGCCGCCGTTGCGACACTTGTCAGGGCGGTTCGTCCAGCTGATGCAAAGCTCGACCAACTGATCGACGCCATGCCAACCCGAACTTGGGCGAAGGCTGCAAGTGCCTTTGGACCGATCATTGAAAACATCGTCAACACTTTGGCGTCGAACCCTGTCTTGAAGAGGGCCATTGAGGTCACGACACCCATGATTTGTGGGATCATCTGTGTGAGAACCGCCCCAAGATTGATCGCTGCCGAGGCGATCGCGCCCAATGCTTCGCCCAGTCCGGTGAGGTCGGTGGAATTGAGGCTTTCCGCGATCTGGGCGAGGGCCGGGGCGATCGAGGCGGTGAGTCCCGCAGCAAGTTGCTGACCCTTGACCTGAACGGCACCGAATGAGTCGGAAATTGCGTCAAACGACCCGGCGTTGGCATCCATCGTCGATGCAAGCCCCCCGACTTGTTGGCGGGCGATCTCCATGGCTGAAGAGTCTCGGAAGAGTGCCATCATTTCGCCTCCCTTGCGACCGAAGATTCCCATGGCGGTGGCGGCGCGTTGGGTTGGATCGGGAATCGATGCGAGAGCTGCGGAGACGGCCTCAAATTGCTCGCCGGGAGACATCGATTGAAGTCTTGCCATCGAAATCCCGAGTGCGGCGAGGTGTTGGTTTGTGGGTTCTCCGTCCTCGTTGATTCCGGCGAGAGCTTTTTGAAGGCGATTGATTGCGGGGCCTACGCCGTCTGCTCCAACGCCTGCATTCTGAAATGCTTGGCGAAGAACAACGAGATCGCCGACGGCAATTCCAGTCTGTGCACTGATATCAGAGAGTTGGCCGCCGAGGTCCAACGATGCTTTGACCGCGTTGAATGCCCCGGCCAGTGGAGCGAGAGCGGCATTTGCAGCGGCGAATGCGCCTTGGACGGCAAGAGTTCCTGCAGCGATTCGGGCGAGGGCCGCATCCACGCCGGAAATGTCCAATCGGAAGCGGGCTGTAATGTCGGCCATGACTTTGGCAAGGGTGTCAATTTCAAGACCGGAATCCGGACTGACGGGCAGCTTGTCGAACGGCGAAGTTCTCGAGTCGGCGAGTCATCGCGTCGGCCTGCGAATTGATCGCGTTTTGCACACGGCGGTCCATGTCGAGTTTTGGTGCATTGCGCACGCTGTTGGTGGCTGTCACTTCGATCGAGACGGTCGTGGATTTGATCACTCCTTCACCGGAGCCAGTGTGTCTTGTCACCCACGCTGGAAGAGATACCCCCAACTTCGTTGCCGCTGCCTTCCAACCGGAGGCAAGAAATCCGACCATTTTCTTTTTCGTGGCGATGTATCGCCGGAGGTCTGAGGCTTTGATTGCGATCTTTGGCGAGAGTTTTCGGCGAACACGGCCGGTCTTGCTTCGGTTGGCCTTGTGGATGGCCGCAGGAGATTCATTGGATGGAGCTTCGATGAACATTCCAGCCGCCCGGAGTGCGTCGGCGTCACGGCCGTAGTTCTTTACGGGTCGCATGAGCTTGAGGATGTCGCGTTCGACTGCAGCTTCCCCGCGCTTCTTGGCTGCAGATCCTTGTGCGCCCTTGCCGCCAGGGGGAGTCCAATCAACGATTTTGCGAAGCACGCCGCGTGCCTGTTCTTTGAGAACGATGCCCGCTGCACGCTTGCTCGTTCGCATGAAGCGTTTCATGGCCTCGTTGAATCGGGCTGTATCGACGGAAATATTTTTACTCATCTGGTTGTTCGATTTCGAAGTGGCTCAGGGATTCGAATTGGGCCTCGGGAGGTAGTCCCGGTCGAACGGTCCAAGCGCCCGATTGCCAGAGGGCGCAGTGTTGATAGGCGATCGCACGGTTGAGTGGGAGATGCCAAAGGATGTGGTCTTCCGACCAGCCGGTTTTTTCTGCCAGCGTGAAAACGCGCGAGGCGATCCACGCTGGCTCTAAGAGTTTGGGGGCGCATCCTTGTCACCGCTGTCTGGTCGAGGCACCACGTCCACACTTTGCTTGGCGGCTGCGTTCAAACTCGCCTCGATCTCGTGGATGATCGAGGGCACATCATTGAGTCCGATCCGCTCGGCGAACTTGAACACCTCGGTCCGGAATCGGTCGCCTGAACTGTGTGCGGCACGCAAAACATGCTCAAGTGGAGCACCGTGGATGAAGGCGTATTCCAGAGCGGCGAAAAAGTGGTCTGACTCATCCTTGCCTGGAGCGACGAATGCGTTCTTCGTGCGGTGGAGGATCGCAAATGAACCGCTTGTAAGCGGGCGTAGTTTTATGTCGGCAACGGTCGGTGAAGGTCGCAGGAAGTCGACCATGCGTTCGTCCAAGGCTGATTGTTCGTGAGATTCAATTTGGTCGCTCATTTGAAAAAGGAGAGGAGTTTGCGTTTTTTATCGTCAGGAAGGTCTGGGTGGATAATCGCGATTTGGTTTCCCTTGCGTATGAGGGCGGCTGGTTTTGATTGGCGAACCGAGTCTCCGTAGAGGGTGAAAGCGCGGAATGCCCAAGCCAGATGGGTGATCGGATGGTCGGGGTTCTCACGGCACCACGCGTCGCTCTCGTAGCGGGCTCGGAATTCAGGGAATTCGATCTCTTCAACCCCGTTCTTAACGGTTCGGAAATGGGCGCGACTCTTTCCGTCAATCATCCATTCAATGCGCCGTAGTGGTCCCTTATCAGTCTGTTCGATCGTGTGCTGGAATTCGCAGGACTCGGCGAGTTTAAACCCACAGGTGACTGCGGCCGCCATGAGTTGGGTGGTGAGACTCGTCGCTGGATTGACTGCGAACCGAAATTTTCCGTTCTCACCCTTTTCGCCGAGTGCTTCCTCCGCGACATAATGGAAGGAGTCGCCGGGCTTCATCTGGCTTGAGGATAGGCAACGCCGCTGGCTTCCCACTCGGGCCAGTCGTCGTTGGTGGTGGATTGTTTGGTCGAGGTGACGATGATTTTGCCAGAGAGACTGCCGATGCTGGCCGCCTGTCCAACGCGGTAGGGGTTCGTGTTGCTGCCCTTGCCCCGGATCGTAAATTCCATCGTGGGATCGAATACCGCGCCCTTCGCATATTTTCCCTCTCGGTTGGACAGAAACTTGACCTCGCACTTGGCCGAGATTTCGAGCGATTGAACCTCGCTGTTTGTAACAGAAGTGACTCCGACATTTGTTGGTGCGGCCATGTTAGTTTGAGCGGTAGGAGGTGTAGGTGAACTCGTAGTCGGGAAAGTCCTCGGCAGACTCGGTTGTCTTTCCAGAGGTCAGCACGATCGAACCCCCGATGTCATTGTTGCGGCTGATTTGGTTGAGGGCGTAGGTCCCCTTCCCCTTGATAGTGGTCGTCTTGGTGACGAGTCCCTTCGCGACGGCGAGGACTGTGTTGCCGTTTGCATCGCGGCAGGTTGCCACTTCGAGGCTTTCTTCCTGCGAGGATTCCTGGAGGAATCCGCCTGCGGGATCGCTTGCGCCAAATGAGTTTACTGTCGCGAAGGCCATTGGTCAGGGAGTGGTGGATGGGGTCGTGTCGATAAGGGCGTCGAACTGCACATTGGCGGTGTTGAGCGGGTCGTGGTTCTCGAATGTGAGGCGAGTGATCGTTCCGTTTGGTTCACTTGTGAGGGGATCGCCATTCGTGCCTTCAAGAGGGTTTGCACCAATCGGCCAGAGGAAGCTGCCCTCCGCCGTGAATTCGATGAGACCTTCGTCTTCGTTCGTCCAAACTTTGCTCGTCCGATCACTGCGGACAGCAAGGAGCTTCAAGCGGTTCGCGTTGGTTGGGATGTTGATATCCGTGTCGAGGGATAGGATCGATGGTTCGATCACGCCACCACCTGACAGCGGTGACGCCGCGCCAACGGTGAGCCCTGTTCCAGAGACGGCTACTTGTGGAGTGACGCCGTTGTATTGAGAGCCTGCAGGCGAGATGACTGACACATTCGATCCGGACGCCGTGGCTGTGAACCCTCCATTGAATCTTGTGGCCTCGTTGACCTTTGTGGCAATCGCCGTGGCGGTTGCGTTTGGCGTTCCTGTGCCTGCGAGCGAAGTCGTCCAAGCCAACCATTTTGAAGCGGCAAGGTCTGTGGAAAATGTCCCCGCCGTGTGAGCTATGGAGCACCGGTAGATGGTTCCAGATTGAGTGACGACATTACCAACTTCGTAAAGATTGCCAGTTGCCCAGTCGCTTGGAGGGAAGAGCGGTGCGAGGATATTGGAGGCGTTTACCACAATCGATGAAATAGCCCCTGTTGTCGCCGATGCTGTTATTGTGAGTGTGCTTGAGGCCTTGCTAAGCGTGGCATGCGGTAGGGTCTCGTGCAGCGAGGTGCGCATCGGCGCGATGATATCGCGCGAAACCCCATAGGCCGCTCCGAGTTGGCCGGTCGCTGCTGCCGTGATGGTCGCTGTGAACATACGCGACACACGGCATGTCAACTCAGGTTCTGATCAGTGGGCGATTCCGGCCGCGAGTTCGACGGTGGAGACCCATGCCGAATCGTCGCGAGATTCGCTCTGGTTCTTGATGCAGAGTCCGCGGATTTCGAGCGGGCTTGCGGCCGAGTTGAACGCAGTGGCATTGACGATGAGGGCGTTCATCTGACGAGCAAGATTGGCGTGGGTTTGAGCCAAATTGTCGTGAGCATTTGTGCGTAGGAGGAGTCGAACGGTGGCCGTGTGAAGCGGCCCTGCCACATGCTCGACCTCCGTGCATTGAACTACGATCACCTGGTTGCTCGAAGGGAGTGAAGCGTTCCTTGTGGCTGCGATCACCGGGATAGTCGCCCACGGGAGAGAACTCAGAGCCGCAACAAATCCGTTTTCAACAAGTGCATTCATTCGATTGGCTCCACAGTCAGAGTGAGAATCGGGTGGGGTGGACGATTGGCCGTGCGGACGATGCGGAAAATTTCGCCTGCGAACAGGAGCGTCGTGCCGATTTCTGGAGCCGCATCCAGAGATGAGCGCAGAAGTTTGACGGTGAAATTTCCCTCCGCCACAAATCCGCCCGCTTCGAGCGATACGGTTTCAGTTGGTTCGGAAACGAGCGCCATTATGGTGCGATCGTTGATTTCTACAGGCTTTCCGAATTCCCTGAAAACTTCGGCAGCGTCAGCGGCAATCTCTTCGTGAATCGACATGCCGACCAAACGGTGTCAACGGCGAGGCTATTGAAGCAGGATCGCAGCACGGCCCGCCCATCGATTTTTACGGATTGGATAGGCGGTCGACTTGGAGCATTCGACTGCCTCGATAAAATTAAAAAGCCCCGCACCGTTATAGGTTGCGGGGTTTTTTATTGCCTATCCAACGATCAGGGTTTGACGAGTCGCTTGAGTCCGTTCGGGATGGCCACCTTGAACCCGTAGAGGCACTCCACGGTGATGAAGATACGGTTGGAATCGGTGTGCGTGTAGCGCATGTATCCAAAGGTGAGCCCGGTTGTTGGGTCGGTGATGGCGCCTGCCTCCTCGTATTCGGCGATTGGTTCAAGGTAGCGCATTGCTACGGCGATCGCGCTTGGATGGGCCGCGAAGCCCACGAGTTTCTCTGCGTTGCCTGGGATCACATTCGTCTCGTAAACATCGAATCCTGCGAGGCGGCGGATGATGCCGTCCACCACGCCGGATTGTGAAACCGGGGTTACGAAGCTCTTGGCCACGATGTCGTCGCCAAGGAGGTTTGTGAAGTAGGCGCTGTCGATGATTAGTGCGCGATTACCGACTGGCATGTTTGCGATCGCGCAGGCCTCTCGGACGCCGAGGACCGATTTGTAGTTGAATGCGGTGGCGGCGAGAGCGGGAATTGCGGGAGCGCCGAAGTTTGCCGCAGTGATCTCGGTGAAGATGTCAGTGAGGACGTCCTGGGCGAGTTGCTTAACCGCGCTTTGGAGGAGCGTCTCAAGAACATTGAGGGAGGTTTCGGCGTTCTCACGAGCGGTGACATGGATTGTTTTGAACTTGTGACGGTTCAGCTGCACCGGAGCCACGGTCACTGTTGAGTCCACATTCGTGGTGTAGCTGCCGGCGAAATCGACGGACGGCGCAGGAGCCCCGACGATCGGAACGCGGACCGTATCGAGACGGTCGGCTGGTTCCGGTGAAAAGTTTGTCGAGAATGCGCGAATTGGCAGGAGGGTGGAGCTGAATGGTTGAAGCGCGGATTGCGCGACCTTGATGTCTTTGACGTTGGTAAGTGTGTTTGGCATGAGCAGAGTGGATTAGAGGTTTTTTGATTGTGAGAGGATGAGCGCCTGCTCGCTTGCCGAGAGGCTTTGCCAGAAGATCGTTTGTTCGGACGGAGTGCGCACTGAGCGGAATTGCTCAAGAAGTCGCGCGCTGCGGTCTTCGCCAGCCGCAGTCACATTGACTGGAGCATGTGTGCCGGTTTGGCTAATGATGAGTGCGGCGCGGATTGATGCGCGCTTTTCAACATCGCGCTCTTCGGCTTCCAGAGCCTTGTTGCGTGATTCCAATTTGTTGATGCGGGCATTGGCTTCCTCGAATTGTGAGGTGAGCGAGACGAGGCTCTGCTTCGCGCTTGCCAGGTCCGCGATGGTTTTGGTGTGGGCATCTGATTCGATGCCGTGTTCGGTCTTGAGGAGATCGACATTCGATTGGAGTTCTATGATCCGCGAGTTGGCTTCGGTGAGGAGGGACTCGCGAGCAGAGGCATCGGCTTCAAGCCTTGCGATCGAGTCGCGTGCCTCGTTGAGTTCGGTGGATGTGGGTTGATTGGTCATCGTCGGGGATTTCGTGTCAACTTGAGGGATATCGAATGAGGTGGCTTCCAGTGCGTTCATTGGGACATGAAGTGAGCGGAGACGATCAATGGCATCGGCGCGGCTTGCCACAACACCCGCAAGATTGAAGCGCATGGCTCGACGGCCAGAGAATGTTTGGCCCTGCATTGCCTCGTCGGGAATTTTGCGTCCGCGGGCGAGCACGGCCATGTGGAATTCGGCAGCGGTTTCCTCCACCTCGGCACGAAGCCAGTCGCGCTGTTCATCGGTGAGTGATGTGCCGGGTGTTCCAGCGCTCTTGAATTTTCCTGCGGCGAAGACCTCGACTTTGAGACCGGCTTGTTCGAAAGCGGCCGATGAATCGATGACAGGAAGAATCACGCCGATCGATCCAACGCGGGCGCTTGGAGTGGCGTAAATTGCGTTTGCTTGGCTCGCGACCCAGTAGGCGGCCGAGCACATTTGTCCGGCCGAAAACGCATAGACTTGTTTTTGCCTCGAGGCCGAGGAGACCGATTGTGCGAGTTCTGGTATGCCATTTACCGTTCCGCCCGGGGAGTCGATGTCGAGGAAGATGGCGTGAGCATCTGGGCGTTCGAGCGCTTCCTCGACGGCATCGATGATTTCTTGAGTGTCTGTTGCTCCGAGGACGAGGCGGTCGAATGCATCGGCCCCTCGGAGCATCGGGCCGCGGATTGAGATGACAGCCACGCCTTCCTCGATGGAAAGAATAGGCGATGTTGGGTGAGGTAGTTCGGGGCTTTTGTCAAAAAAAGCCCGAGTCGCAGTCATCATCGCCCCGAGAGACTCGGGTTCGATGAGCCATGGTTGTTTCTGAAGAAGTGTGATGTTCACGCTCGTGAAAGCGTGTCAATTCACCAACGGGATGGATCGCCGGAGATTCCAGCGAGCTTCATGGCTTTTCGCGGAGGGGGTTCGTCCGTTTCTGGCTCTTGTTGCGGTGGCTGTTGGGGCGTCATGTTGCCAGCTGGTTTCCAAAGCATTTCGATGGGAATGCCGAACTTTGCTGCGGTGTCGATGATTTGGCGGGCGTCTTGAGCGCGGCGTTCGATTTCCTCGTTGAAGTCGGCACCGAGTTCAGCGAAGTGGTCGCTGAGTGTTTTGAGCCCCATTTCCACATCGGCTCGGTTTTGTTGGGCTTCGCGACCCGCATCGACCGAGACACGCTTCGGGCAGACGCAGGAAATTCTCCACCAGTTTGGAGCGGGAGGGAGCTGGGCCGAAGCGATTGCGTCTCCTATCACATAGGCCCAGACTGGCTCGATCAGGCGTCGGATCAGGATGAGCTGCCGGTAGGAGAAGCGACGATCAGCCTTGGCGACGACTAACCGGACGCCTGCTCCGCCGACCGTGCTGGAATCGGCTGCGAATTCGTATGGCAGAACTCCAAGCGCGGAATCGCGTCGAAGGTGCTGGAGAAAGCCAGTAAATGTTGGGCTTGGTCGGTTCGACTGGAAGCTTTCGATTGATTCATCGGGTTTTAGGGCGACGAGTTTGCCTCCGACGATTTTTTGCAGCGATGCGGGATCGGAATTATCGGGTCCCGTGCTTGCGATCGAGAAGTCGCTTTCGTCGATGGTTCCTCGCCCTGTTTTGAGAACGCGAGACACATCGGCATTGTCTTTGACTGCGTGTTTTTCAAGAGCGAGCAGCTCGATTTCGTCCAAGATATGGTTGATCGAATGCTGTATCGTCGGGGCGTTTCGAACCGCACTCGCCGATTCGGGTTCGAAGATGTGAAGAATTGATGCGGCCGGGATGTCTCGAGTGCCTGAATCCTCCAAAAGGCGGTAAAACAATGGTGAGCCGTCGGCTGCGAGTCCCACCCCATCCACCGTGTCGCCGCTTGTGTCTGTTATCCGATGGGTTTCGATGAGTTGGATGATTGGCAGGCCGGAGCTGGAGCGCGTTTTGAGGATGAAGAATTCTCCGTCCACATCCATCGCACGGCATGCGAGGGACTGGCATTCCTCGAAAGAAAATCGTCCGGTGGCCTCGCAGCGGGACGACCACCTCCGGAAGAAGTCTTCGGCCGCTTTGTTCCATTCTGGGTCGGGGGATTGGGCTTGTGGGCGGATGCCATCACCAGTGGAGTAAATCGCCATGTTGGAGACGATTTCTCGCACGAATCCGGAATTTCGATGGAGGTAGCGCGAACGGCGAACCAATTCCGAGCGAACGCCCGGTGAAAGATCCGCCTTGGCATCGCGAGGTGCTGAACCGGGAACTCGGCCGCGTGATGGTGACCAGTTCGCGCCGTCGTATGGGGAGAGCCATGCCTTTGGCAGCAGACCAGCGGGAACCAGATATCTGGCAATGCGTGCAAACGGGTTCACCGGTTCACGAAGTTGGTTGAGGAGATGGCGATCCGGCGCATGGAACCGAACTCGGCCGGGGCGATCTTGCAAAGAGCCTCCTGACAAGCAGCAATCACAATGTGGATTTCATCGATCCTGCGCTTTGTCACCGAACTTCCCGAGTCCGACCACGAAGCGAGCGTCTTTTTGAGTTCTGCCTTATGCACATCGAGGATTTCAATGACCTCATCGCGGGTGAACCCAATCGAGTAGTCGACGGCACTCATGGGAAAATGCGGATGAGGCTTCGGATTGAGGGAACCGACCGGCGCTTGCGCCAAACGCCGTCGCCCGTGTTGCTGTCACGCGTGCCTTTGGAGTTTGTGTTTCCTTCGATCGTTTCGACCGTTGTGCTTTTGGAGACCTGATCTTTCACGACAAGGCCGATGTGGGAAAAGTCGAAGACTACGATGTCGCCGGTTTTTGCGAGTGAACGCCCGGCGATAACGCGAACGCCCTTTTCCTTGGCCCAGCGTTCAAAGTCAAACGCGCCAGCCGTGCGGGGACGCCATTGTTCGATTTTCTTTTTCGAATCGAGGCCGAGGAGATCGCACGCTTCCGGGCTGGAGAAGAGCCATTCGCGCAGTATCCAACATAGGAATGCGGCGCACCAAGGCCACGGCGCAGGTTTGAGCCATGTGGCAGCTTGGTATTGCTCGATTCGAGGTCCGCGGTTGTTGCCGCCCACTTCGTGCGTTCCCACTTCATGGGTTGCCAGTTCGATGAGTCGTTTGATGGGATTCACTCACCACTTGCCGCGTCAACTGCGAATTGGCAGTCTGACGATGTGCGTGCGCGTTTTTTAAGCCTGATTATGTTGGGAGTCGCCTCGGCCTCGGCGCTCGCTGAGTCCTACATATCGCAATATCAGGGGAATCGGATTTATGCGTGGGACGGAGAATATTTGTCCAAATACCAAGGCAACCGACTTTATCAATGGGATGGAGAATACCTGAGCGTCTATCAGGGTAACCGACTCTTTGAACGCAATGGCGAATATATTTCCGAGTATCAGGGTAACCGCATCCTCGAAATCAGCGGGGAATATATCTCGAAATACCAAGGTAATCGGTTGTTTCAATGGGATGGGGAATATCTCTCCCGTTACCAAGGAAATCGAATTTTTGAAGTCGATGGATCGGTGCCTGTTGTCATTCTCGCCCTTCTCGCAGCAGGGTATCTTTAGTCTTCTCCGGACTCGCCTTGTGCCTCCTCTTTCGGCGCATCGGAGGCACTGAATTCCCGACCGATTATTTTCAACATAACGGCAGCAACGATCTGCATGGATTCGCAGTCCCAGAAATGGTTTGGGCGGCTGCCAATTTGTTTCCATAACCAGCGGTTGCCGTCTTTGATGCGGTGTTCGCTCTCCATCTGGCCGAGGTAATCGTCGTCGATATCATCGGGCACTTCCCATGTGGCACCGTTCTCGGGGCGTTGGTTGCGCCGGAGCCTGGCGAGGATGTCTTTGCAATTGAGGTTTGACCAATAAAACACCGAGCAAACCCTGTTGCGGTCGAGAACGACTTTGCGGCGGGGCGAATAGAACCGGTGAATCGAGCGGCCGTCGCGTGTGCGGTGGTTGAAAGTCGGGCGGCTGTCGCCGATCAAGGCGGTCCAGCCATTGTCGGCGCAGTGGCGGTAGACTTCGTAGGCTGAGTAACCGGCATCGATGAAGACGAGGTTCGGATGAATCGTAAAGCGTTCCTGAAGCGAGCGAACATCCTCGAACGTTAAGAGTCGCTCGCTCCAGAGAAGGCGTGATGATCCGTCCGCAGCCCACGAGCGAATGACAGCGAACATGTGGTCCATCTGAACATCGATAGTGAGGATGCGAAGGGGGGCGGAAACGGCGTTCGCTTCGTAGGGGCCCGGGACGATGCGGCCGGATTTGTCGAAAGCAGCCTCGTTCTCCCAAAGTTCGCCCTTTCGGTATCCGGTGCGTTCGATTTCGAGTTTGTAGTCTTCGGTGAATTCACGCCAGGGGATGGCAAGGCGTTTTTGGTAGAATTGCTTGAGGAGCGAGAAGTCGCCCTGACGCGAAACCGCCTTTGCGCGGAGGTAGAGTTCGGCGAGGCGTCCCCAGCCCATCGCTGTAAGTGCGTTCCAGTGGAAGCCTACATTCTCACTCGCCGCCTTCGGGTTAGTCGCAACGAATCGTCCGGTGGCATTGAGTTCGCGGCGTGTTCGGTCGTTGTCCTCGAAGTGGTTGCCGCAGCCTTCACAGACGAGAACGGTTGTTCGTTTGACCTCCTCGTAGTCCCAATTGTTGTGCTCGTCGCGGGCGGACTTGCTCCATTCGATGTTTTCCCATTTGAAGGGTTGGCGCAGCGCGCAACGAGGGCAGGCGAATGTCCAATCACGCTGGTCGGTTGTTTCGTATTTCCGGTGGGTATCGTCGCCTTCCTCGCCTGCTTGGCTCATGAAGAGGCATTTTCCGAGCCATCCGAATGCCGTGACGCGTGCTTCGGCTTCGGCCATGTGACCCTGCGGCCAGCGCCAACACTCGTCGCCGATCAGCCATCGGATGGAGCGGCGCTGGAGGTTCGTTCGGTTGTGCGCGCCGAGAATCCAAAGCGTCATCCCATTGCGGAAATGGATCGTTGCATTGCGTTTTTTGTGACGATCGCGTGGGTAGAGGGAGCGAATGGCTGGGCATTCGTCGAAGAGCTTCTGGAGTCGGGATTCGCTCTGATCACGCGCGTCTTCGTCCGTTTGGTCGAGCCAGAGCGCGGGCCCAGGGAGGTTTGCGATGATGTAGGAAATTCCAATTTCACCGACGCTGGTCTTACCGCACTGGATGGCTGCAATGATTGAAACCAAGCGTATCGATGGATCGACCAATGCTTCCAATGGCTCGCGCAGCCAAGGCGAATTTTGGCTGCGAAATCGTCCAGGGATCGGCGAATACGGGATCGAGGCGATGTGTTCCTCTGCCCACGCCCACGGTGGTCTCCTGTCCGGCGGTTGCCAAACCTCTCGCCAAATTCGGTCGAGCTTTGAATTGTGATTCATACGCCCTCGTTAAGCATGGCGGCAAATTCATCCACCGCCTTGGAAAGTTCTTTGCGGATGCCCACTGCATCGAGCCCCGAGAGCACAGGCGGGAGTTCGTTCTCGAGGCGCTTTCGAAGGAGAGCTGCCGCTTGCCCAACATGGTAGGCCCAGCGGGTCTGCACCTCTTCGAGTGGCACATACTCGCCCTGCTTAACGAGAAGCCTGTGTTCGCGCTCCATTACCTCGGCGAGAAGCTTGCGGGCGCGGAGTCCGGATTCTTCGTCTTGGGCGATTGCGCCGCCACCTTTGAGATTGCGCCGCGACATGAACTCTCGCCAGGCTGCCACTTCATGGGTTCCGTTGGCGTTCGGTTTTGGTGAGTCAGGAAATTTCTTCCACGAGTGGATCGCTTGGCGGCTGACCCCGAGGATTTCCGAGAGTTCGTTGAAGTTGGATGCGAGTGCGGAGGCGGTGTTTGGGGAACCAACGGCCATCGCTTGCAGCATCGCCCTCTCGGTCTTGCTTAACTTTCCACCCTCCTGAACACGTTTGATCAGGTTGGTGAAATCGCGATTAAGGAGCTTGCGGGCAACGTCGGGTGGAACTTGTTCCATTTCCGCCAAAGCGGCGCGTCAACTTGAGAACTTCTCCTTTGGCGTAAAAAATCCGTCCTTCGAATTGTAGGGCATGTCTGCGAGTGAGAGAGTGATTTGAGACCAGTTGATCATGCCGTCACTCTCGAGTTGGATTCCAGCCATGGTGTCGGCGCATCGTTTGGCGTCATTCATGTAGCCAATGAGTGTGCGGTTGGTGCGGCGCGTGAGGAGGATTTCCTGGTTTTTGTGATCGAATGGCTTGTTGAACGCTTCGTAGTTGCCAGCGAGCATGATCATGAGAAGTCCGATGAACTCTTCGTATGTTTGGCAACCTTCGACTGGGATGAGGATCGGCCACTGGGAGGCATCGTGCATGACGAGCACCATGCGTTCCTTGCCATTTACCTTGAGGATGTCGGCGCTCCACGCATCCTCTCGCCCGGCTTGGAGAACGGGCATGTCTTTAAAGCTCAGATTAACGCGCAGCTTCTTGGCAAGTGCCGATGAGAGGTGGAGGATCATCGTCCTTTCGGTTTGTTCTCGATTACCAGCAGAAGCGCTTTGAGACCAAATCCCCGGGGCATGTTGCGGGCGATCTCCCAATTTTGGAGGGTGCGCACGGAGATGCCGAGGCTCTTCGCTGCGTCGTGTTGCGTAAAAGCCCGGCGTTCTCGCCAAGACTTGAGCTTCTTTGCGAAATTTTCACGCTTCATTTTGTCTACTACGCGACAAGCGCAATGATTGGTCAAGAATTGACACGGGTTTTGGAAGCGTGACCGTCCATTGCTCCCACACTGCGCTTGTGAATCCGACCAAGCTGCGTCCCAATCCCGAAAATCCGAATCGGCACAGCGCCCACCAGATTCAGATTCTGGCTGCAGTTATTCAAGAGCAGGGGTGGCGTGCTCCGATCACAGTGAGCAAGCGCAGTGGGCTCATTGTGCGAGGACATGGGAGGCTCGAAGCCGCCATGCTCATGGGCTGCGATGTGGTTCCCGTTGATGAACAGGATTACAAATCCGAGGCGGAGGAACTTGCCGACCTTCTTGCCGACAACCGTCTTTCTGAACTTGCCGAACTCGACGAGGACGATCTGCGCCGAGTGATCGAACGATTACGCGGGGCTGATCCAGAGTTCGATGTCGAACTGACCGGATTCATGGAAAACGAGATCGCGAAACTCTTTGACGAGGAGGAGAGCGCCGAGGACCTCGAAACGATTCCACGCATGGAGTGTCAGGCGTTCGAACACCATGACTACCTCGTGTTCATGTTTCACGACCTACGCGATTGGATGCTCGCGCTCCAACTCATCGGGGTGCGCGAGGTGGATTATTCGATCACGAGAAAAACAAAGAAGATCGGAGTTGGCCGCGTGCTCAACGGAAAGCGACTGATCGATCTCGCACAGAGAGCCAACGAAAATGCCGACAAATCGCAAATTGCAGGGTAGTGAAAGTGGTGTCACGGGCGGTTCATACCCGCCAAATCCGGGTTCGATTCCCGGCCCTGCTACTTTGGACTTTCCTGAACTACGGCCGTTGACGATGCGGTTCGTCATTATGAGTCGTGGTCGCCCACGCTCGATCACAACCCACAGGTTGTTTCCGTCGGCCACGCTGGTTGTGCCTGAATCCGAACTTGCGAGCTACGCGCACATTGCTCTGGAAAAAGTTCCGATTCCTGACGGGTTGAGCGGCGTGAGCGTAGTCCGGAATTGGATCATTCGCCATTTCGACGAAGAGGTCATTGTGATGTTCGACGACGACATTTCGGCCGCCATGTGCATGGTGAGCCTCAAAGTGCGCAAGCTATTGGTCGAGGAAGCTGCAGCAATGGTTGAAAACACAGCCAGGTGCGCGTTCGGTGCAGGCGCGAGGCTATTCGGGTGGCATCAGAGGAGCGATCCAAGGCTCCTGCAGAGAAACGATCCTTTCGGTGTGCACCACTGGGTTGGCGGGGCTGTAGGAGTCATCGGCAAGGCCGTGAAGTGGGACGAGTTGCTCAAGTGCAAGTGCGACATAGATGCCACACTGACCGAACTCATGGAGAACCGGCTTGTTTGGAACGAGGCAAGATTCTGCTTCGCGCAGGAACGCGACAAAAACCTCGGGGGTAATTCGCTTTTGCGCTCCGAGGAACGGATTGCGGCCGAGAAGCGCTACCTCAAAGCGAAGTGGAAAGCGCATATGCGATTTGAAAACTACAAGAGCCAGGACAAGGTGGTTGTCGATGTGAGTCGGAGGCAGTCAGTGGCGCTTGATGCCTGAGTTGGTTGACACGGATTTGCGGGTGATGAAAGCAATCAACTACATCTTTTCCCGCCTGAAAGAGGCGAGCACCTATCGAGGTTTGGCAGTTCTTGGAGCCGCTGTTGGAATCAGCTTGGACCCCTCACAGTGGAACGCGATTGCAGCCGCAGCCGCAGGGATAATTGGACTTGTTGAAGTCTTCCGTAAGGAGAAATCCCAATGAATCCCAAAACCGTTGCTCTCCTGATTGTGTTGTTCGCGTTTGCTGCCGCGATGTTGCTGACAGCATGCTCGACGCTCGGGCTTTCGTTCGAGTCGGAATACGGAAGGTTCACCTATGAGCTGCCGTATGAACTTCCGACCACGGGGCGGACGCTCAAGGACAAATAGGAGACACCCTCAATGCGCCCCCGGAACTGTTTCTGCCATTGTGTTCAACGGGTTAGGATATCTCCATGAACACGAAAAAATGGTGCCAATCCGCGATGGACTCTCCGATCTTTCAGCGAGAGGAAGAGGTCTATGCAACAACCCAACTTAATCCCAACCGGACCCGCTGACATGAGATTGCGAACAATCAGAGGGTATGATTTCTCGGAAGTGTCCTCCGCTATGCAGAAGGCGGTCCGGCGAGGAGAAACACAACTCGCGGGCTACTGGGCGCTGGAACTCTGGGCGAGTGGGTTCGGTAACTATGTGTGGAAGCGGTTGCTGACGATCAGCGCCGAGGACTGCTGGGGCATCATCACGGCGGAAGTGAAGGCGCTCCACGATGGATACGCGCTTATCAATGCGAACATTCCGGCACGCCAGTCACGCGGCCGGATATTCATTTCCAAAGCGGTGATCCTGCTGTCCGAGGCGAAGAAGAGTCGGGATGCCGACCACTTGCAGAATTTGGTTTATGACCAGTGCAAAGGCGTGGATGCCGACCAACTCGCCGACGAATTACGATCGGCCCCCGAGTATGTGGCGATTCCCGCATATGCCTACGACTGCCACACGAGCCGAGGGAAGAAGGCTGGTAAAACCAAGGCCGAGTTCTTCACGGCAGAACATGCCGCGCTCAGTCCGTTCCAACCTGGCTTGTTCGACCACTTGGTGGACGGGTGAGGATTACGCAGCCGGGAATTCGGCGACTCCCGCCCTTTTGATGCTGCACTACCGTCTCAGCAAAGGATTCCAGCGAAATCTACGCAAATTGTTCCGCGATCCAGTTCGGATCACGCCGCAAATCCAGAACTCTCCAAACCTTTACGGCATTGCCGACAACCGTGTAGTAAACCGCGTAGGGGAAACGCTCGCAAAGCAGGCAGTGATAGCCGAACAGCACCCGGTGAATTCCCGCATACAAGACCAGCGAATCGATCTCTGAATAGACGGAGTTGAGAAAATAATCTCCAACGCCTGATTCCTGGCTCTCATAAAAAACAAAGCCCTCTTGAAGATCGGCCTCGGCAAGATCGAGGATTTCCACGCTCACGAAACGGCGTTTCGTATTCGGGCTTTGGCCTCATTCCAGTCGGAAAATTTCGCTTCCCCTCTGGCATGGCGCTCGGCGGCTTCCTTCAACGCGTCCTCATGCCATTTTGGGGACGGAATCAAGGAGTCGTCACTCGAGAGATCCTTCCAGAGGATTTCCATGATCCGGAATTTCTGTGGTTTCGATAACGCCTTCAACTCTGCTTCAACGACCATATGACTTTTATACCACATGATCCCTTCTTGGCAACGTAGCGGAATCATTTCCGGTGCCAATATTGGACCGGCGCGCAAAATGGTGAAAAATATGGTGTTCAATACTGATGGACACACGCGAGGGCGGTGGACGAGGCCAAGGGGGATGAAAACAAACATCACCCAACGCAGCGAATACGTCGGAACGTTCACCAAGTCGACGGGCGAAGCCCGCACGATGCGGTTCACGACTTCCGAAGCCAACCTCAAGAAGTGCGGGCTCATCACGGTTTATGATGTGGAGAAGTGCGGATTGAGGAAGTTCAACCTCTCAACCCTCATCGGAAGAATCGCCATGGTGTCGGATGCCCATGCGCTTTCTTTTTGCCGATGAACTACGCGAGTCACGCACTATGAATAACCTTGTTCAATTCATTACAGCGGGCAACGCGCTGTTCACGCTTGAGAACACAGCCACTGGAAACCGCTTCACTTTCCGCGTGAGGCAGCCGGGCGACGACAAGCCGCACTTCGTGAGCGTTCTCACGGGAGCGGACAATGAAAGCGACTACACGTTCCTTGGAACGATCTTCGAGGGTCTGCGTTACCGGCACGGGCGGCGGTCAGCGATTGCTCCTACTGCCCCAAGCGCGCGGGCGATCGATTGGCTTCTGCTGCGGTTGTCGAAGAAGGCGGATCTTCCCGAAATCGTGCGGGTGTGCCACTGCGGGAAGTGTGGCCGGTGCGGTCGCACGTTGACTGTGCCGGAATCGGTGGACACGGGGTTCGGCCCCGAGTGCGCAAAAATTCTGAAAGGAGGGGAGTAAACGATGTGTGCGATTACGAAGCCGATGCTCGCTAGTAAATGCGAGCAACCCGAGGAACTGCGATTTCCGGTGCTGGCCACGCCCAAGCTTGATGGCATCCGTTGCCTGAAGATCGGTGGCAAGGCGCTGACTCGCTCGTTCAAGCCGGTGAGCAACCGGTTTATCCGGGAGTGGATCGAGGCGAATTTGCCCGACGGCGTGGATGGCGAGCTTGTCGTGCCGGGAGCCACATTCAGCGAGACGAGCGGGCATGTGGGACGCGAGTCGGGCGAGCCGGATTTCCGGTTTGCAGTATTTGATTATGTGAGCGGCGGAACCGACCGGCCGTATGAGTGCCGGATGGCGCAGCTGGAACGCCTGGCTGAGTGGGACCGCGTGGTGAAGGTGCTGCCGATGGCCGTCCCGAACGCTGAACAACTCGCGCTGTATGAGGAGCGCTGTATCCAAGAGGGCTACGAGGGCGTGATGGTGCGCGATCCCGCCGGACCCTACAAGTGCGGGCGGTCCACGGAGCGCGAAGGTTGGCTTCTCAAGATCAAACGGTTCGAAGATGCGGAGGCCGAAATCCTCGACACCTATGAGGGGATGACCAACCAGAACGAGGCGCAGCGTGATGCGTTCGGCAGAACCAAGCGTAGCCTCAGCCAATCCGGCATGGTTGGTCGCGGTGAACTTGGTGGGTTCGTCGTGCGCTCGCTGGAAACAGGTGTGGAATTCCGCCTCGGCTACAACCATGTGGTCGGAGGAATCGACCGCGTGAGCTTGTGGGTGCGGCGCGAATCTTTGGTCGGTCGGCTCGTTCGGTTCAAACACCAGCCGAGCGGAGCAAAGGAAGCTCCGCGTTTTCCCAAGTTCTCGGGCTTCCGCGAGCAATGGGATCGGTAGGCGAAACGCAAAATTGGCAATATACCTACACCAGCCGCCGGGAGACTTGTTCTCTCGGCGGCTTTTTTACAAGTTTCGGCCTAATTGCGAGGCGGAGGTTTCGTGCATTCTCATGCCTGATAAACGAGCGGGTGGAGGGACTGCGAAGCGGAATCATTTTCGGTGCCAACATGTTGGCTTTCAGTGAAATGGTTAAAAATATGGTGTGTATTTTCTGATGGATACCTAAAGGTCTGTGCGTGAGGCTTTTGGGGGATGAAAAGCAAGAGCAAACCGCAAGACTTCGCCGCTGCATCCATTGCATTCGGCGTGGAACTCGAAACCGCCATCCCTGTGTCCTCGGGCATCACGGTCGGTGGATATCATAGGGGGTTGCCGGTGACGACGGCCCAAGCCACTGATGGAACAATGGTGAGCGCGCCGGCATTCGGGGCCTCCCGATGGAAAGCCGAACGCGATGGCTCGATCCGGTATCAATCCGGTGAGATGCCGTGCGAATTTGTGTCCCCGATCCTTCGTGGACCAGATGCGCTTGAATGCCTCGCCGGCTTCACTCGATTCCTTGATCAAATCGGGGCGCGGGTGAACGATAGCTGCGGCTGCCACATCACGGTGTCGGTGGACAGCGTGCTCGGGCTCACATCGCTCACCTCGGCAGATGAGCTGGTCAACGCGCGTGTGGAATTCGCGCGCAAGCTCGCCCACATCGCCAAGTGGCATTCCCGCGCTATCTACGGCCAGACGGGCACGGGACGGCATTTGAACACTTCCTATGCGGCCCCGCTACGCGATGAGGTTGGAAGGTTGGTTCGCCGGATGGTCGGGGAAAACGACCGTTTTCGCAAACACGACGCAGCGAGCCTGTGTGGGCGAGGGATGCTCAACCTCAAAAAGCTCGTGAGCGACGGGCTTGTGGAATTCCGAGCGTTTGCGGGAACGACGAGCCTGCACAAAATCGAGCACCACTTGGCCACCGTGCTTGGGCTGTGCCGCCGGGCCGCGCAGGTGCAATGCCTCGGTGGGTTCAAGAAAAACAAGGTGCAGGTGGAACGCACGCGCACGGCCGTGGAGGCGGTGAAGTTCCTCTGGGATTATCTGGGATGGACGGGGAGTAGCCGCCCTGTGGCGCTCGGGCTCTTCGGCCGCCTGCACGAGGACTTCAAGGATTACCGGAACGATGCGCTCCGCCTGTGCGCGAAATTTGATGCGCGATACCCCGACGCCGCCCTCTGAGGAAACAAAAATTTCCGCGCCCATAGATACGCAAGTCGCGTATTCGCGGCGCGGAGCAACAAGAAAGAACATAACTATGTGTGTAATACTGGTATGCCCGCAGGACGTCCGTCCCAGCGGCCAAATATTGAATGCCTGTCAGAAGGCGAACCCGCATGGAGCCGGGGTCGGCTGGCGGCAACGCGGACGCGTTCATTGGATGAAGAACCTGAACGCAGAGGAGGTGGGTGAGTTGCTGCCGCAGCTCGCTGGTGAAGTCGTGATCCACTTCCGGTGGGCGAGCGTGGGGGGAGTGAACCCGAGGCTCTGCCATCCGTTTCCTGTGGACCATGGTGCCGAGACGAAGCTCAGCGGCGTAACGAAGACGCTCCTGTTTCACAACGGAACATGGAAGAGCCACGCGAGCGCACTGGAGTATTTGGAGCGCGAGCAGGAACGCAAAATTGTCGGCCCGATCAGTGATAGCCGGGTGTTGGCGCTACTCGTCGCCCATGCCCGCAACCCCGACATCCTCGACCAGATCGAGGGCCGGTTTGTGGTTTTCGGCCACAAGGAAACTCGCGTCTACGGGAGTTGGCAGGAGTGGGCGGGCATGCGGTGCTCGAACCTCGCCTTCCGCTACGAGATGGAACGCGAAGACCACCGCGTGCGATGGGGGATCGGTCGGCGCAAATCGCTCCACGATCAAGTCTCACTTGATCTCTGGGAAGGGAGGCAGTCATGACCGTGTTTAAGATCATCGCCAGCAAAGGCGGAAGGGTGGTTTTCGACGAACGCGTGGAGGCCAACACTCCGCGCGAGGCACGGCGCAAGATGAAGGAACGACTCGGGATTGAAACCCTGAGCGGCATTGTCTACGCGATCACAGAAATTCCGCTCTACCTCATCAAGCAAATCGTGGCCGAGGAAATCGCTGCAGCTACTCTGCGGCGCGAGGGCGGCAATGAAATTGATGTGGCCGCACTTGTGCAGTCAGCTGTGAGTTCCGCGACCAGCACGGCCATAGGAAAAATCGAGCGCAAGATCGACGCAGTCGCAATGCCTGCGCCCTCTTCAATCCGGCGTGATCCCCTTGCCAATATGACCGGTGTCCCAGAGTTCCTCGCCGATGAAGGGGCCGGCATTCCAACCCTCGCGATCGTTGGCCCCAATTGGAAGGCGATCAAGCGTGATTACCTGCAGACGCGGAGCCCGAAGCAAACCGCCGCAAAGTTCAATATACCGGTCAATACCCTCAAGGCGCGGGTGAGAAGAGAGGGGTGGGGGAAATGAACAAGTTGCACGAGCCTGAAGTCGTGCCAGCCGGATTTGGAAAAGGTTGGACGGTTGTGCGCGTGGGGCGCGATGAGCACGGGCCATTCCAAGACTGGATCGGTGTGAATTACCCTGACCACAAACAAGCTGAGGACGCCGCTGCGAATTGGGAACGCATTCAAGCAACAACCGGAGGGAAATCAGTATGAAATTCTATTCGGTGAGTAGGCCTGTGATTCGTGTCGAACGCTACCGTCAGACTCGGTTCTGGGCGGTGTGGCGAGGACCCGAGCTGGTGGCGGTTGTCGTTTACAAAAAGGGCGCAATGGCTGTGGCAGAGCTCGCCCGCAAGTTGGAGGAACACAATGAGCCCCGCCTCGTTCAAGCCGCTTGAGCCGAATGACCTGATTGGCAGCGCTGGAGTTGCCGCTCGGGCCTTGGTCGCTAAGGCAAAGCGGGTGCGATGTGGAGGAGATGGGAAGATCAAGGTGCTCCTCTACGGGCCACCAGGAGTCGGCAAGACGACGATAGCCGAAATGGTGGCCTGCGAACTCACTGGCAACGAAGCCTGTGCGATCGAGGAGCACAACGGCCGCGAAATTACGATCGAGGTGGTGAGGCGTTGGATGGACGGGCTCGCCTACAGGGGAATGTTCGGAGGAGGCCAGAGTGTTCGGATCGTCAACGAACTGGATCGCTCATCCCGCGATGCGCAGGATTTGATGCTGGCCTATCTCGACCGGCTTCCTCGTGACCGCGCATTCATAGGCACAAGCAACCTGCAACTGGACCTGTTGACCGAGAGGTTCCAGACGCGCTTCCAAGCATGGAAAATCACAGCGCCCGATAGCGCCGAAATCGCAAAATGGCTCGTGCGGCGGTGGAAAGCCCCAAAGTCACTCGCCGATCAAATCGCCGTGGGATGCGGTGGGTGCGTTCGAGCTGCACTTGCCGATCTTGAAAGTGCCTTCGATTTGAAGGGCTGCAACCAGGCACCAATCCAAGCGAAAACGAACCGTAAAAATGGTGAATAATACTGATGGATTCAGCGCAGGAACTGCGAGAGGCCAAGGGTGCTTCAAGCAACCTGCATAAATGAACAACTCAAATGCCGCCAATATTATGAACAAAATCGACGAAGGTGGAAGTGACGATGGGAATCGCCGCGCAACCAACAGGAGGGCGCAATCATGAGGTGCACTTCCGACCAGCTCACCCAACTCGACCTCATCCATACGGAGACTGGTGTGAGCGCAGTCGCCTTGAGCGCTGACGACCTCGAAATGCTAGCCCGATATGTGATCGGCGTGCTCGCTCAGAACGATCGCCAGCGAGCCGAACGTAAAGCCCGCCGATGCGGGCTCATCAATTTCCGCGTCCAAGAATACGCAAGTCGCGTATTTGCGGCGCGGCTTAACGCAGAAACCAGAAAACAAAACGAACCATGCCTGAAATGAACGAACCCGATATCGCCTACACGGGCGACGAATCCCAACCTGCGGAAGACCACCGCAACCCACGCCGCCGCGGACGACGCAGCGACGGCAGTCAAGCGCCTGAGGTCGGCATTATTGTTGATACCGAGCCAAGGCACTCGCTCGACCTCCTCGTGCTGCAACCCAGCGTGATTGCTGATATTGAAGCCGCCCTGCGCTTGATCGAAATCCGAGAGCAACTGGAGGCCGTGTGGAAGTTGCATGAAATCCAACCGCAGCGAGGTCGCTGCATTGTGAACTTCTACGGACCTCCAGGCACGGGGAAGACACGCGCCGCCCTTGGAATCGCGAGGAGGTTGGGCAAGCCGCTCTACCAAGTTGATTACAGCGCGATCGTGTCGAAATATCTTGGCGATACGGCCAAGCATATTGCGCTCGCGTTCAAGCAAGCGGCCGAGGCCGATGCGGTGCTATTCTTCGACGAGGCCGACTCGCTCCTCTCGCGCCGGGTGGCCATCGGCGAATCGTGTTCCACCTCGATCAACCAGAACCGCAACTGCTTGATGCAAGAGTTGGACCGCTTTGGCGGCGTTGTCGTGATGACGACGAACCTGTTCGGGAATTACGACGAAGCAATCCTGCGACGGATCGCCCGACACATTGAATTCGCCCTGCCGAATGTGGAAATGCGCGAGAGGTTATTCCGCGCCCACTTGCCGAACGCCGAGTTAGTGCCGTCCGACCTGCGACAAGCGGCGATCAAAGCGCGTGGGTTCTCAGGCGGGGACATCCTCAATGCGTGCCTGAACGCGATGCTGGCCGCCAGCGCAGATCCGATCCCTGACAACTGGCAACTCAGTGAGGCGGCACTCCTCGCCGAAATTGCAAAAATCCAATCCGGAAAAGCGGCGCACTCGGGAGTTGCCGAGCGTCGTGCAGCGATCCTCAACTGAAAAGGAGAACACTATGAGCAAATTCCAAGTGCACATCGCTGTGAATGTAACGAGCTTCGCCGTTGTAGAAGTGGAAGCGGTCAACGAAATCGAAGCCAACCAGATCGTGGCCGCGTCGATCGAGAAACAAGGCTGGGGATCGCCTTACTGGCAGGAGACGACTGATTGGGATACCGATTGGCAGAATGCCGACGACCTTCGTGTTGTTGGATGGGAGGGCATGCCATGAACCACTCCGAAGACAAGTTCGAACACTCGCTCAGCGATATTGTTGACAGGGAGGAGCGCTCGGATTGGTTTGAGCGTAATTTGCACCGCCGCAGGATCACGCCGCGAGAAGCCGTTGCACCAGACCACCTCGCTGTCTACCGGATCGCGAATGCCGTGCTGATCCTCCTGATCGCGCTCGGCCTCTACCTCCTCGGGCAGTTCGACGGGACGAACGCAGAGAGGAAGCGTCTCGCGCAACCCGCCGCATTCGACGACCTCATCATCCGTTCGCAAAAGAAGGAGGGTAAGCCATGAACGAGCGTGATGCCTACATGCTTGCGAATGCACTCGTGGATGTGTGGATCGGCCGAAAGCGCCGGTTCCACTACGCCACCGTGTCTGCGGAGTCTGTGCTGCTCGCGGGCCGAATCGATGTGGGGCCGGATGCCTATGTTGCCGAGGACGCCGAGACGATCGCAGTGCGAAATTTGCTCGCGAAGGGCTACCGTTGGATTCGCACGGATGGCAGTTGGGCAGTATTTGAAAAGGAAATCTCATGAACACCCGACAACGCGCCTTGCTCGATTATCACCGCGACATTGCCGAATTTGCGACCAGTGCCAGAACGCCCGTGTTCGTGATCCTCGACCTCGACGATCCTGTGGCCTTCGAGATCGCTTCCGCGTTCCAGTCGAATTGCGCCGACAAGCGTGACGCGATCAAGGCTGGTAATGCCTACCCAGCATTCACGCTCGCAATGGCAGTCGATCAAGCGAACAGGCTCTTGGCCGAACGATGGCCAAACGCGAAGCCAATCGATGCCGTGCCCGAGAAAATGATGGCCGTCATGCTTATCTCAGAAGGTCGGTGCGTCTGTGGGTTCGTGTCCAAAAAATGAGCGCCCATTTCGCCCATCCCACATCACCCCCTGATGCCCAAACGCGACAAATTCGCCCGATAAACGCTCCAATCGAGGCCGCCATTCCCACCCCACCCACCTATCCCGCGAGGCCCATCGGAGGCGGGCGACTCGAACTTGCTCCCAAGAAGCCAGGGCTTTGGCACGCCGAGCCGAAATACAACGGATGGCGCGCGCTTGTGCATTGTCCCACCGGCACGATGTGGAATCGGCACGGCGGGCGGCTCACGATCGCTCACGAGTTCAAGAACGCCTTGGATCGTTTGCGGGAGTTGTCCAACCAGGGGCTCGAGTGGGCCGACTGCGAGGCGCTGGAGCGTCGACATGCGATTGGCCGTGGCACGCTCGTCGTTCTGGATTGGATCATCGAATCCGCCACCTACCTCGAGCGCCGCGAGTTCCTCTCCAAGCTTATCGAAACTGAGCGCCTGAGCCTCGGGGAATGGTCCACATTTCCTTCCAATGCCCTCGTCCTAACGCCATCCCTCCGTGATGAGGGAGACGCCGTCCACGAGCTCTACCATTCCCTCAAGGAGCGAAACCGCACGCTGTATTGCGACTTCTTCGAGGGCGTAGTCATGAAGCGGGCGAACGCTCCCTACCCCATCCAACTCCGAAGCGCGGCAGAGGAATCCCGCTGCCTCATGAAGCACAGGTTTCTGAGATAGGACGCATCGGAGTCATCGATCGTGCGGTTGGCTATAAAATGATCAACCGGCAACTGCCCGCGCACCCTCCATGCACCTGCTCCTGCGATGGATTTCCGCGAGCGGCGCGAACGAGGCTCTTGGCGGAATGAAAACCAAATCCAAAACAGTAGCAACAGCCGCCCCGAGTGCTCCCGCAGCCGGGCTCAAGCGGATCAACCTCGCAGGAATCGCAACCAAGTCGGCAACCACCAAAGCGGCGAAAGCCTACCCGCTCCTCCCCGATGCGGACGGACAAGTCGCCGCGCTCGTGGAGGGTATCCTCGAAAAGAGCGAGCAACTTGAGGCGATCGAGGGTGCGCTTGAAATCGAGAAAGCCGAACTCATCGCGATCGCCAAGCCGTTCTACTTCGCTCATCACGCAGGCCAGATGGCCGTGGCATCGAGCATGGAAGCGCAGTCCGGCAGCAAAACGATTCGCGTCGGGTTCTCAAATTCCTACCGCGGCACGAGCGACGACAGCGCGATCGTTCGGGCCGTCGGCGAGGAAGGAGCTCGGTTCTTCAAGCAGTCCTTCGAACTCAAGATCAAGGGCGACCTCATCCCTGAAGCTGCTGTGGAGGAACTCATCGGGGAATTGCAGGAACTCTTCTCCCTCCACCATGCCGGAGCCGCCCTCAGCGCCAAGGCCGTGTTCAAGCCCAATAAGGACTTCCACGCCGCCCGACACACGCTCTTCACGCCCGAGCAGAATCTGGAAATCGACAAAATCGTTCCAGTTGCTGCGAGTGTGAAGACCAAGCTCGGAAGGGGGACGGAGGAGTGATTTCCTAAACTGCAGAAGAGTGTTGACTTTCCGGCAATCTGCCGTAAAGGTATCTTCATGTCAGCCACTGCCAAAACGGAACGCTTGGAGGCCCGTGTTCCTATCTTTTTGAAACGGATTATCCAGCGCGCCGCAGATCTCCAGGGGCGTTCGATTACGGATTTCGTTATCGCATCCCTCGACAAGTCAGCCCGTGAAACTGTTCGTGAGCACGAGGTGATGAAACTCAATGCCGAGGACAGCCTGATTTTTGCAAATGCCTTGATTGATCCGCCGAAACCAAATGCAGCCTTGAGGCGCGCTTTTGCGGCTCACTCCGATAAGGTCGTGATGAAGTGAGCGATCTGTTTTCCGAGCCGCTTGCCGCGCACCATGACCGCGTAGCATTCCGCTGCGGGGTGCCGGAACTCGATTCCTATCTCCAGACACAGGCAAATCAGGACATTCGCCGGAAAGTGGCCGCTGTTTATGTTCTGGTGGATCGCGCCGCCCCGACTGTCATTGTTGGCTATTACACACTCTCTTCATTTGCCGTGGAAACTTCCGATCTGACGGAGGACGTTCAAAAAAAGCTTCCGAGGTATCCGCTCACCCCCGCCACTCTCGTCGGGCGGCTTGCGCGGGATTTGCGCTTTCCAGGCATTGGAAAACATCTGTTAGTGGACGCTCTGAAGCGGGTGCTCCGGCACGCCGGACAAATTGCCTCCGCAGCGGTTGTGGTGGATGTAAAAAATGATGTTGCGCTGAAGTTCTATCTTAAGCATGGTTTTCTGTCCTTTCGGCGGAACCCCGCGCGTTTGTTTCTTCCGATAAAGACAATCCAAGAAATTGCGTAACATTCTTCTAATGTGTTGATTATTTCAGGTGGTGGTGTGAGAAGGTGTGGAGTTTGGGAGTGGGGTATGACACTTAAGAAGAGTGTTTGTTATCAGTTTAGTTATCAAGTTAAGTAATAGGAAATCTATTATGTTCAACAACTTGTCACTGGTAATTCGACCATCACTCTCTTTCTATGAGAGGTCGCTTTTTAAGCTTTACACTTTTTACCCTCCCGCTGCGCTGGACATTCACAGGCATCCAGGAGCGACGCAAAGTGCTGTTATATGGGCTTCCATGTCAACTCATGTGGCGGTTTTTGAGCCAAAATTCCACCCCCGAAAACCGCGTTTATGCCCCTCTTGCTTTACACTTGCTTTACATCAACTTTACACGGGCTTGACGTCATCGCGACGATGCATTCCCGAATCCGCCCGACTATTTCGAGCGTGAGGTGGACATCGGCGAGGCGGAAGATGCGCCATCCGGAGAGGGTGGCCTCGTTGTATTTTTCCATGTCGGCAATGAAGCCGGTGGCGCGGTTGTGGCGACCTTGGAGCCAGATTCCGCCTTCAATCTCGATGAGTGTGCGCGAGGGGAGATGTGCGAAGTCGGCGCGCCATTTGCGTTTCGGGTGGAATTGGAACTCGCTGACGAGTTCTGGGCCGTTAATGGCGTGCCAGAGGAGTTCGAAGCGGCGCTCGAGCCTGGAAGCTTTGCCACGGTAACGGAGTCGATGGCGCGTGATGGTCACGCACTCGCTCGGTGAGTCAACTTGGGTTTGGGTTTGCTCGCCGATGCCGTGAGTGCGGGGTCGCTTGGGAAGACGGAGAGCCACACCTCGTGGCGGATTTTGGCGAGCGGGCCGAGTTTGCTTAAGAGACGGTTGGCACGCCCGACTTTGTGCCCGTGGTAGGTGTGGGCACCCTGTTTCATGTTATCGAGTGCGGCTGCGAAGGTATTCTTCGAGGTCGGCCTTGGTAGTTGGTTTTGATTTCAGAGGAGTTTGGGTTGCCTTGGGTCGTCAATGGTCGTCTCGATTTCGTCGGTGATGGATTGCGAAATGCGCGAGGTGACCTTGAGCTTGGTCGGGTTGTAGGAGCGATCGAATGTGACCTTGAAGGCGATGGAGAATTTGCCGTCCTCGTCGGCGGAGTCCTCCGCATCTGCGTGGTGGGCGGCAAGGAGTTCTGTGATCGCAGAAAGTGCGGCGGATTGTTCGGGATTGGCGGGATGCTGGGTGAGTTCGAGTGTGGCGTTCATTGTTTGAATTGAAGTTGGGTTTTGAGGGTCTCGATGATTGAGGTGACGGGTTGGAAATCGCGGAGGATGGCCGACACTTGCTGGCTTGATCGGGTGGTGAGCCAATCGACGCCGCCTATTGTATTCCACCAAGCGCTGAGGCGGTTGATCGACGGGATGTGGGTGAGCACGCCTTGTTCTGCTTGGGGGGCGGCGAGGCGTTCGGCTGGGACGACTTCGCCTCGCACGATCGAGACGCGGAGTCGGCGGGAGGTGAGGCGGTCGTCGGGGGATGCGGCGCGCTCGAGCCACTCGCGTTGCTCGCTTGGGCGCAGGCGTGCGACGGCCTTGTGGTGTTCCCAGGAGAGGTGTTCGTTTCGTTGTTCCGTGGGGACGCGTCGGCTCACGTAGGCATAGTGGGTGAGAACGGCGCGGTCGATGCCTGTGGCATCATGGGCCGCCTTATAGCGATTCTCGGGAATGCGCGACGGGTCGTTGCCGCCCTCGTCCTCCATGCCGGGAAGGAGGAGTTGTTTCTGAAAGGTGTTTTCGCCGTAGACGAGCCAGTCGCCGATGACGAAGGCAAGTGAGCGCATTGAGTTGCCGAGGCTCGGAGCGAGAGCGCTCCATTCGTCAAAGGAGAGATCGCGCTCGAAGTGGAGGCCGGTCGAGGAGGCGCTGACCTTCTGAGGTAGAGATGGAGCTACGAGTGAAAGCGAGGTTTGGAGTGTGTGGTTGTTTTCGGTATTCATAGATTTTCGTAGGATGATTGGCGACGGAGTTGGGCGTCGCGGTATGCCTTGCGTGCTGTCAACGAGCGCATGGCGCGGCTGGGCAGGAGATCAAGGCGCTCGGTGAGTTCGACGCAGCGCTTGCTCACGGCAGCGCGGGTGACCTTGTGGCGCCCTGCAATGGAAACCATCGAGTCGCCGGCGTAAGAGAGTCCTGATACGACGGCCAGGCATTCCACGGTGAGCGAGCGGTTCGGGAGCGTGAGGATTTCGCCGATCAAGCGACGCAGGACGTCCCAGAGCTGTTCGTTGGAGAAACCGCCCACGTCGAGGTGTGGCATGGGTTCGGCGGAATCTGGCGGCATGGTGGCCTCGCACGAAGCTGCCTTGGAGTTGGCGAAGTCGTCGTCTAAACCACAACCGTAAGCGGATCGTTCTTCGATGAGGGGCTTGTCGAGTCCTTGGGCGGCCAGGGTTTCGCGTTCGTTTGGCGTGAGGGTTCTCAGCCAGTCCTCGTATTCGCGGGTGTAGGCTGCGTTGCGTGCGGATTGTTTGTCGGAGTAGTTGGATGAATTCATTTTTGGCTCCAGTTGCTGCAGATGCCCGCTTCCACTTCGATGGGGACGCGGGGGAGGATTTCGGCCATGGCTTCGATCATCGAGGCGCGCACGGTTTCGAGGACGGACTCGCCATCGGCCTCGTTGCATTCGACGATCACTTCGTCGTGCACGGTGCTGATGATCGAGGATGAGTCGGGAAGGCGTGAAGCGATGATCACCAAGGCGCGCTTCATGCCGTCCGCGCAGCTTCCTTGCACGGGCGTGTTGACCAGTGCCGTGAAGCGTTGCCACTCGTCGGCGGAATCGGGGATGAGGCGACGGCGGCCGAGGATCGTGCGGACTTCGCTCACGCCCTTCTGAGCGTTCACATGGCTCTCGCCATGCCATTGGCGGAGAGACCCGTAGGTGCGGAAGAAAGCCTTGCGGATTTCCTGGGCTTCCTCGTCGGTGAGTTGCACGCCGTAGGAGGAGGCGGCGTAGCGGACGAGACCCTTCGCGGATTGGCCGTATAAAAGTCCGAATCCGACCGCTTTGCTTAGTTGTCGGTCGTGCTTTGTCACTTGTCCCAATGGCTTTCCAAGAACGGTGGAGGCGGTGAGTTTGTGGAGGTCGTCGCCGCGCTTGTAGGCTTCGATCATCTTTTCCTCGCCCGCGATCACGGCGGCTGCGCGCAGTTCGATTTGCGAGTAATCGGCCACCACGAGCCGCCTGCCAGTCGGTGCCGTGAAGCACGCCCGGAGTTCGCCTCGCCCGATGTTTTGGAGGTTCGGGGATTTGCTGGAGAACCGTCCGGTATCCGTGCCCGTTGGCTCAAATCGGCCGTGGATGCGGTTGTCGGCCTCAATACATTCGAGGAGGCTTTCGGCTTGCTGCGCAGATTTTTCAGCGGAGCGGAACGCGAGGATCTTCGGGATGATCGCCTGATCGTTCGATGCCTTGAGCGTTTCCTCGTTTGTGTTGGGCAGGTCGATGCCGGCGCGATTGAGGGCGTCGCGGAGTTGCTCCGGGCTCGCCACATTGAGTGTCGGCATCGAGAGCGTGGAGCGGATGTCGTCGCTGGCCGAGCGGGCGAGTGCTTTTGACCGGTCGCGGATTGAGCGCAGGAGGTCGGCATCTACCGACATGCCCGCTGCTTCCATGGCCACCACGACGGGAGTGAGTGCGAACTCAAGGTCGCGCACGGCCGCTAATTCGTTACCAGCCAGGAGGGCGTCCAATTTTGCGGCGAGGTCATGGAGATGGGTCACATCACGGGCCGCGTATGCGAGCTGGTCGTCCGTCAGGAACATGCCGCCCCAGTCAGAGAGGGCGTGGTCGTTGCCCGGTGGAACGCCCAAGTAGCGCTCGAGACACTGGTCCAGGTTGTTGCCGGGCTTTGTGCCAGCCGAGAGGAGCCGTGCCGCCGTGAGCGTGCAGAAGATTTTCTTGGGCTTCACGCCGCACTTCACCGAGAGCCAGAGGAGGTCGAACTTCGCATTGTGGACGATCACCTCGATCGATTCCAAGGCTGCGCCGAGTTCGCCCAAGTTGTAGCCGGTTGCCTGGAGGTCGATCAGCCAAGGCGGGGAGTTGAGAGTTTTGAGGGAGAGGAGGCGAATGTCGCCCCGCCATGGGTTGAGTGCGTCGTTTTTGGCGCTTCCGAAGGTTTCGATGTCGAGGGCGACGGAACCCGCTTCCCGGATCTTGGCGGCCATGTCTGGAAACCCGGTCGGATTGGCAAGCGGGGATGTGGGGATGTTGGGGGATGTTTTTCCTATAGCTGTATAGGGCGATAAATAATTCCCCTCGTTCTCGAAATTTTCTTCTATTTTTTTTCCACTTATGATTGCGTGGTGAAAACATCCCCCAACATCCCCACATCCCCGCTTTGAGGTTTGGGCGGGGGATTCGGTTTCGGTTTTTGGATGATCTGGGCGGCTGATTGGCGACTTCGGGAGGATGTCGATCATGGCGGAGGATTCGGGTTCGCGTTCAAAACAGTAGCTGGCACGGTTGCGGGAGGTTTGGGTGACATGCATGGTGATTCCGCCGAGTTCGCGGTTGTCGAATTTGGTGAGGAGCTTTCCGAAGACGATGAGTCCGCGGCGCTCCGAGAATGTGATCCACTCGAAGAGATCGTGGACGGCCTGCTCGCCCTGAACGAAATCTTGAAATTCAGGTTTGAGGATTTCCTTGTTCCCAAAGCGCTCGAAGGCGATTGCGAAGAAGTCACGCATGGCGGCGGTGGATTGGTCGCCCGATACCTTATTGTCGGCGTTGGGCTGGCAGGGATCGGGTAGTCCGGCGCAGAGGAAGACGCCCCCGACAACACGGCTCCACTCGGGGAACGAGGTGAAGGGCGTGGGCCCCGGGGGACAGCCGCGGCGCACCCACTCGACGACAATCGCGTTCACGGCCGAGAGGAGGTCCGAGCGGTGCATGCGCACCCAGGCGCGGATGTCGTTGTGGCGGTATTTGTGGCTGTTCACATGCTCGGGGCGGAAGAGCAGGCGGATACGGCGGCAGCGGCGCTCGATGTCTGGTTCCCAAGTGGCGTTGTTGGCGGAGAAGGAAAATTCGGTTTCGTTCGGGAGGGTGATCGTTTCACTGGCCCCGAGGCGGCGGTCCTCCCAGATGCCGGAGTCGTCGGTGGCGGCCTCGAGCGAGGCGTAGCGGACATGGCCCTTCATGTTGGCGAGGTGGAAGAAGCGACTGCCGGCCATGAGGGCTGAGGTGATGCGTTTGCGCATTTCGTCGTCGCATTCCTTGGAGAGTGGGGCGCATGTGATCGAACGGCCGGTGTAGGCGATGTGGGCGAGGTCGGCGCAGGTATCCTTACCGGAGCCCTCGCGGTTGCCGTCGAAAATCCAGAGGGGCGTGCGACGCCAGTTCATGAGGCCACGGCAGAATGGGGTGATGAAGCGGGCGAGGGCGTGGACGCGGGACTGCTGGTCGTGCCACCAGAACCCACCATGTTCTGCAAGTCCAAGGAGGTCTTGGAGAAGCAGGCGGATCGCGTCCTCGAATTCCATGTGGTGCAGCACGGGGGCCTGGGGGTTGAGCCATGTGCCGAAGCGTTCGTCGTAGCCGGGCTTCGGGTAGATGATCTGGCCCGAGTCGGAGAGGTGGGGCACGGGCACATCGAGAAGGCGGTTGATGTGGGGGAGGCACTCGCCGAAGAACCCACTTGCGAGCGTGATACGGGCGTCTTGCTCGCTCATGCTTTTGGCGAGGAAAACCTCGTCGCCCGCCTTGTCTTCGCGGACGATGCCAGTTTCGACCGTGCGTTCGACGGCGGTGACGAGTTCAGCCGGGCGGATGGGGGCGAGCATCTTGCCGGGGATCGCGCCGTTCTGGTCGGCCTTCCCGACAAAGCGGATTTGGACGACCTGATCGGCGAAGCGGAACATGTCGAGCTTGGGGCCGATGAGTTTTCCGAGGTCGCTTCCGAAGGCGCTGTGCGGGCGGCCGATCGCGGGGAGAATGACTTGCGGGCGGCCGCCCGAGCCGTTGTTGCCGGGCTGCCAGACGCGCAACGAGGTGCAGCGGGCGGCGATGATGCCGGGCTTTTTCTTGTCCGCCCAGTCGAGGAGATCGCGGAGCGTGCGACTGGAGCAATGGGCGTGGAGGCACTTGAAGGCGGGCATCATGCCGGAGTGGCTGAAGATGACGGAGTCGGAGCCTGGTTCCTTGTTTGTGCCACCCGTGTGCTCTCGTTCCCATGGGCAGCGGACCGACCACTTATTTGAATCGGGATCAATGCATTCGCCGAGGTGGCCGAGTTCCTCCATCACGCCCGCGAGATCGAGTGTGCGAAGGTCCTCGTCCCACTTCGACCACCAGGGTTTGTCCTTGGGCGGGCGGCCGCGTTGGGGCTCGTCCTCGGTCTTGAACGAGAACCAGTAGCGCAGGTCGGACCACTCGACCTCGGGGATCGGACCGGTGACTTCCCATTCGTAGCGGTGGCCGCTTTTGTGGACCGAGGGGCTAAGCGCGATGTTCATGCCGTCCGTGTAGAGTTCGGCTTGGACGGACGGGGTGATCGAGGTGGTGAGGGCTTTCTTGGCCGCCGCCACATGCTTGGGGAGATCGCGGCAGATGAAGAGGAGGTGGGCCCCGCCGCCCGTGCGTTCGCGCGGCACGGAGGCGAGGTGGGGTTGGTTGGAGAGCCACTCGTGCACGGACGCGCCTGCGTCCGGTTTGGAGTCCAAGTCGATGTGGACGAAGGGAGCGCGAACGACGGCACCGAGGTTGTAGTCCGAGCCAGGGCCGAAGTGGCGGTCGAGATATTCGGGCGTCACTTCAGCGGCGGTGTGGTCGCGCCAACCTTTGTGGATGGGCTTCTTGCCACGGCAGCCCTCATCGCCACGGCCGGGCGGGAGGAGGGCGTGGACGGCGAATTTCAGGTTCGAGTGGTAGAATCGGGCGGCCTCGAGCTTGGTGAGGGAATTGATCGAGTCGGGTATGCAGGGGACATCGGAATGCATACCGGTATGCGAGGAAACAGAATCATGCATACGGGTATGCGTCTCAGTAGGAGTGGTGCCAAAAGTGGAAGCAGGAATGGCACCGGTGCCAAAAGCTGGTGCCATTTTCTCGGTCGAAATGGCACCAACACCGGAAGTGGTGCCGAAAATGGAAGCAAGATTCGGGGTGCTTCCATTTTGGTTGGGCGGAATGGAAGCAGAAATGGAAGCAAGGTTTTGGCTGCTTCCATTTTGGTTGGGCGGAATGGAAGCAGAAATGGAAGCAAGATTCGGGCTGCTTCCATTTTGGTCGGGCGAAGTGGAAGCAGAAATGGAAGCAAGGTTTCGGCTGCTTCCATTTTGGTCGGGCGGAATGGAAGCAGAAATGGAAGCAAGGTTTTGGCTGCTTCCATTTTGGTTGGCGGAAGTGGAAGCAGAAATGGAAGCAAGGTTCAGACTGCTTCCACTCTGCTTCCATTTTTCTCGTGCAGCCCGCTTGAACACGGTGGACACGGGAACCTCGAATCGGATGGCGAGGTCGCGCAGTGGTTCGCTGCCGGATTCGTAATGGGCGCGAATTTCCGCCCATTTCTCGTTCCGATCGCTCATACCGTCACCTCTGCAGCTTTGGCTGCGAGTTTGGCGCGGATGGATTCGCGGCGGCGGTTGGAGAAGTCCTGATATTCGGTGTAGGTGCGGCGGCCTTCGATCGACCAAGCGTAGCCGGGGTAGGTATTGGCGTGTTCGAAGAGCGGCCAGCGGTAGTTCTCGGGATCGCGGATGAAGCGGGCGATGTGGACGCCGGTGGAATCGTCGATTTCCTCGGCGGCGAAGTTGAACTCGCCGAACTTCTCCATCGAGTAGGCGAAGGCGGGTTCGTCGGAGCCGTGGCCGAGCGTGATCTTCCACCAGCGTTCATCGAAGTAGTGCTCGATCCAAAGGTGGATGATGGCGGGTCCGTTCTTGATGCGCAGCCCGGGCCTGCGGCGACTGAACTCGAAGCCCTCGGAAGTGAGGCCGGATTCGATTTTGTTGAGGTTTGCACTGCGCGTGCGTTCCATCAAGTAGTCCGGGAGCGGGTAGTGGAGGCGCGGGAGATTGGCGCAGGTGGGAAGGTTTGTGATCATGGATTTGAGGAGATGTGTTGGGAGTTAGTTGGTTGGATGTGGGGGATTTCTGGGGTGTAAAAAGCGAGCCTCTCGGGTGGGATCGAATTGGCGGGCAACCTGAGGTAGAACCGCGGGAGCTCGGCCATGATGGGTTGCGCGCCTTGAGCACTTGGCGGGATGGCGTAGTAGATGAAGCCTGTTTCGTGGTGCGAGTAGAGGAGGCATGGGTGCTGCACCTCGGCGTTGCTGTAGAGTCCGAGGATGAGTTCCGCTCTGGCGGGCTTGCGGTAGAGAGCGTGGGTCGGGTCGAAGGAAAAGATGAGGTCGATGAGGTCCTCGTGAGCGCGCTTCTCGGGGTGCATGTAGTAGACATGGCCTTCACTTTGGAATTGTTGATCGGAGGTGACGCGGTGGTAGTCGCTGTCGAGGCGGTGCTGGAGTTCGAGAAAGCCTGCGTTGATGCGGTCGGCGGCCTTCGAAGTGCGGTGGCTGCGCGGAAAGTTTTCCCAGACGACGAGCGATATTCCCTCGAATGCGCGGCGGGCGCGGTGGAACAACCGGGCAAGCCCGAGGTGCTTAACATGGTCTAATGTGGGGGTGGTTTTCGGCTGTCGTAGCATGGTTTGCTTGGTTTGGCGTTATTGGCGTGGAAGTTGGCAGCAGCGCGGCTGACGAAGACTCCTCGGAACCAGTCTTTGAGATGGAGACCTGGGAGTGTGCGGACGCGCGAGAGGGCGACGTAGGCTTGGCCGGGTTCGCGGGCGGCTCGCACGTCGATGAGTGCGGAGTCGAGGGTAAGGCCTTGGGATTTGTGGATCGTGATCGCGTAGGCGAGGCGCAGGGGAAGTTGGACAAAGGTGGCGCTGCGGGGGTCTCGTGGATCAAACTGCCACTTGAAGGGCTCGACTCGAATCAAACGGTCGGCGGATTCGACGACGACCGAACCGCCTGAGAGATCAACCACGGTGCCGGTTTGGCCGTTGACGAACGAGCCGTCGGGCGCGTTGACGGTGAACATGACGTTTGCGTGGCGCTTGAGGACGAGGATCGAGGGGGTGAGGAGATTCTGGGCGAGAAATTGGCACTGGGCTTCGGAGCCGGAGAGGTCGGCATTGAAGACGCGGGGCTCGGATTCGATGGATTCGAGCCGGCAGGCATTCCATTTATCGACCATCGCGTTGTGGGTGAGGAGGCGTGTGAGGTTCGCGTCGGGAAAGCGGGCGACGCGAGGTTGGAGGAGAGCGGCTGTGGCGCGGCTGATGCGGCCGGTGCGAACTTCGGCGAGGGCTTGGATGAAGGCGGGATCGTCTTGGCGGTGAACCTTGGTGAGTTCGACAACATGGAATCCCGCGTCCTGCCAAGAGCGGGATTGGAAGGCCCAGTCGTGGTCGCCATTGAAGGCTCGCGAGATGGTCGGGAGCTGCATGAAGTCGCCCGTGACAATCACCTGCATACCGCCGAAGGGGCGGTCGTCTCGGCGGAGTGTTCTGGCAAGATGGTCGAGGAAATCGAGGGTGCGCCCGGCGAGCATGCTCACCTCGTCGATGATGAGCGTGCGGCAGGAGCGAATACGGTCGAACCCGGCGCGAACACCCCGGCGGCTGTCGCGCACGAGTTTCGCCATGCAGTCCTCGTCGGACTCGCCTTCGCCCGGGCCGAGCATCATGCCGCTCCATCGGTGGATGGTGAGTCCACCGAGATTGAGGGCGGCAATGCCCGTCGAGGCGGTTACGGAGAAAGATGTAGGATCGCGGGAAACGATTTCCCGGATGAGATGGGTCTTCCCCGTGCCGCCTGCACCGGTGAGCATGATGTTCTCACCGGCTTCAACGAGCTTACTGAAGCGCTCGGGCGCTGGAATCATTGCAGGAGCAGGGTCGCGAGGGTTGATCCAAGAACCAGGCCGATCGCGAGTCCCAGAAAGAACCAGGGCCAGTGCTGTCGCCGGCGGTTCGGGCGGATCGGACCTGTCGGGACGAGATGGCTCTTACGCCAACCGCCGCGTTCCGGGATGAGTAGGACGGGTTGTGTCATTTGGCGTCCTCCCTCGTGCCCTCGATCGGGCAGTAGCCTTTGATAAATGTCCACAGGTTGCGGATATTCACAAACGCGTTCCAGTAGGCTGGCAGTTGTTCGCGAGGCCAAAGTTTCGGCATCACGGGCACGGGTTCGGTGGAGCCAATGACAAGCGAAACGATGTCACGGGGTTGTTTCCCCTCGCCGGAGTGGAGTATTGCTTGCCGGTAGGCTTCGAGCTGGAGCGGCCAGGTTTCGTAGAACCCGGGTTTTATTGCACCCTTGTTATCGCGCTTGATGCGCTGGGTCTTGAAATCGATGACCGCCCACTCGCCAGTTGACCGAAGTTTGGCTACGAGATCGACCGTGCCTGCGTAGCCGAACTCGTGGTGCGCGACGACTGTTTCCACCTTGTCGATGCGTTCGACATCGGCGTCGAACCACTCGCGAACCGGATCGAACAAGACGCGAACCTCGTGACTCTCAGGGAGAGCGGCCGACTGGGCGTAGACCTCGCAGGCGGCGTGGATGCGGCTGCCGAGGTCGGCTGCTTTCGTTACCTGCTCGCCCATGTCGTAAACAACGCGGCGTGCAAACTCGTCGTCTGTCTCGTTATCCAATCGCGGCAGGGTGAGTGCGGCGAGGATGCCCTGCTCGACGCGCCAGGCATCGAGTCCGGGCTTGGCGAGCACGCTGATGATGTTGGTCACCGAGGGATAGGCGCCCGATTTGCGGGCGTCTCGGAGTGTGACGGGCCGAAGCCCCGAGCCGTCTGCACGCTCAACCTCGTGATAGGGCGTGCGATCCGGCAGATACCAATGGGAGGCGCTTTCGCGTTTGATGAGTATCATGGTCTTTAGAACGCTTGGTTTTCCATCGGGATGTTGTCCTCTTCCGCGAGTTCAGCCTGTGCCGCTTCCAGTGCGGTGATGAGGCGTTTGTCGTCGGCTGTCTTTTTCGGAGCCGCATGAGCCGTTGGTAACCATCTCTCGACAAGAGCCAGCACCGAAACCCGGTCGAGATCCGCAAGGGTGAGCCCTTTGTGCTTGCCGACATGAATCTTAGTCTGCCTCCAGGAGTCGTTCGGGTTGTCTCCAATGTTGCCAGGCGGTTGCTCGGCGCGCCGGAATTCGGCGTCCTTTGGCTTTTGCTCGCGATCTTTCACACGGATGTAGCGCCCGCTGGGTGTCATGGGCTTACCTGTCCGATCTGGTCGGATAAGGGCGATATTCGAGTAAGTTTGCCCATCGCGGCCTTCTTCGTGAACGATGGTGACTTCAGCGGTGCGTCCGATGAGGTCTTCGGTTTCGAGTTCGCCTTCCTCGGCGGATGTCAGTGCGCGGCCGAACCACTTGCGGAGGAACTGCGCAAAGGCGGCTTTTTCGTGGAGCGATGGCGTGAAATTGCGGCTCCAGATGCAATAGGGCGCTCCATCATCGCGAAGGAGTGGCGACTCGAAGACGAGCCGGAAGTGGTCCTTCGGGCCGTAGGCGGTCTCGATGGCTTTGAGCGGTGTCACATCGACGCAGACGACTTGGCCTGCAAATTCGGGACATGGTTCATAGGATTGGGATTTTTTTGTCAGTTTCATGGATTGTTTGTGCATAGCCGCAGTTGAACTTTCCCGCCCGGGTGCGGCCAAATCCCGGTGGGCAAAATCAACGGGCGGGGAATTCCTTAAAAAGGTCGGATTTGGCACACTCTGCCGAGTCCTCCCCAGAGGTGCTTATGTCGCGGAGTTGGGCCGCGCGGGGCGAGGCGTAGCCAGAGCGTTTTTCCATCCAAGTCCGCACATCGGAGGGATCGAAGCGCACGAGCCCTCCGAGTTTGATGGTGGGCATACCTTCTTTGCGGAGCTCAAAAATCTGACGCTCCGTGCAGCGCAGAAAGCGTGACATGTCGGTCGTTGTCCAAAGTGGCGGAACTTCTGGAATGAAATTGAGAGTTTCGGGTGTGTTCATTTTCCTGTGTGCGCTGTCAACCCGGGGTTCGAGTCCTTGCGCTACAGGAAGGGGTGGACATGTCCAAAAACGGCCCCCAAAAAAACACTCTGCGTAGAGGAAAAAACTTAATTTCTCCCCCTTGCTCTCAACTGGACGTGTCCAGACATGTCCGCCCTCCCGCGAGTGTCTTAAATCGCGTATGCAACATAACACGTGCGTTTTGCGGCGAATTACGGGCTTCCTTGCGAGTTCAGGTTGAGTTTACGCCGAAAATGTCACAATCCTCCCGTATGGCATGACACGATTTGATGGCACTCCTTATACTGGACCTCTATGCCTGCTATTCAGCCCACATTTTTTAGCCGTCCGGAAATGCTCCAGAGGATGAAGGTGTCGAGTCTTCATGCGCTTTTTGAGCCTTTTGAAACCTATCTCAAATCGCGGGGAATCGGTTTTCCCATCTCGTTCGACAACGAGATCAATAAAGTGATGCTTGCGCAGGTGCTGGCTTCACACCGCTGTGATACTCCTCCCGAACTCGTGGAGCAATTGGAGTTGGTCGCTCTGCTTGCGAGTTCGAGCACCGTTCAGCAGTTGGAACTCGATTGCGATGATGTTTTGGCAAGGCTTCGCACGGCCGATGATTCGCCAGCCGACATAGCAGTGAAGTTGCTCAAAAGCGCTCCAGAACTGGCATGGCGAGAGTTCGACAGACAGGCCCTCAATTGCCGCAGGTCGTTCACATCATACCACCCGATGGCGAACAGGCGGTTTCTTGGAGTGAACGACAAAAATGTCGCCAAACTCGAATCTCTCCTCAGGCCGTGGTTCGGCAAAAACGCGAGGTCGAATTGGTGTAAAATCCGCCCTCATGAGGATGCCGATAGTATCACATTCATGATTCGCCATGGAGACCTGCTCGCTCGTATCAGCGCGCTCAATGATGATGGGTCGATTCACAACCATCTCCTGCGCCCTGAGCGCTTCGATATCGTGCGCTACATCAAGGCCACACAGGAGTGGCAGTTGGCGGGGATAGGCGCGCGAATCCAGAGCGAATACCGGTATGCTTTTAGCGAGGTCTTTTACGGCAACGGATCCGCACTCGTTTGCTCCCACCGCTATTCGCTCGCGCCACTTCTTGACGGCAGTTCCTGCCTCAATTGCAACACTCGCGGAGCCATTTCGCATGTGGCATTGAAGGCGGTTACCATGATGAGGCCTAACAAGCAGAAAGTCACCATCACGGGGGGCAATGTTTTTGATGAAATCGCCTCTCAATCAAAACCAATTCGCATCCTCGAGGCGACGCTCGCCATCAAGTTGGTAGGGCGTCGGCAACCCGTGAGCGTGACCATCAATGAGGAACGCGAAACGATCAAAATCAGCACGAATATCGCCGCCGTTTTTGCGTGGCTCGAAGACGCGGGCTTTTGCGTGGAGGGGCAATACCAGCATGACCTTTTGGCGACTGCTTGATGGGCGTGGATCAGATGGCTTTGCCGCTGCCGATCTACGTTTGCATCTCGGCGAGGACTGGAAAACAGCGCCAGTTCAAAAGGCACGGCGCATGGCGGAATTTATCGACGATCCGCTGAATCCTGCATCAGCGCTCACCGTGCTCGAGGAGCGGAGTGGAAAAATCTTCGTCACATCCGAGAGTCATCCCCTCCGTGCCAGAGAAGTCAGCCCGGAGGAGGTCGAACTCTGGGTTCCGGATTGGCGGAAGATTTCCGACCAACTCAGCTCAGCCCTGGGGTTCTTTCCCTGTGAGCCAAGAGGCGAAGAGAGCACTCGACAGATCGGCAACATCCATTCGAGGAAACTGGCCTCACGTCCCGTATTCCTCCACATTCCAACAGGCGGAAACGCTGATTGCATGAGTCCGCTCAACGAGATGGCCAACATGCCCTCAAGCGTGTTGTTTCTGCTTTCCCAGCATCGAATCACACCCGCGATCCATGCCCTTGCCCATGACCGCGGAATCATGCTCGACAGCGTGATCGAGCGCCTCGCCGCACCTGATTCTGCAAGCATTCAAATCCGAACGAGGCTCAGCGCCAGATCGCACAAATCCACTACAGCCCGCAATCTCATCGACCCGATCCTGGATGTCCAAACCGACTGGCGCTGGCAGAAACTCAAAATCATCATCGATCCGACCGGCAGGATGACCGCTGCATACGGCAAGCAGCGCCAGTCCCATACATTCACCAAAGCCAATAAAACCGGCACATGCCGCCATATCGAGATCCTCGCAACAATGGCCGTTCACGGGGCATGGCAACCATCCAGAGCAAACTCCGATGCCGACAAGAAGGCGTTCAAGCGCCTTCAAGCTGAACTTCAGGCAATCCTCCCGCTACCAGGCGAACCCTTCCGAAAAGAAGGCGCTCAATTTCATCCCCTCTTTGAGCTCACCCTTCCCAATGAACACTGGCGGGACACGATCAATGAGATTGACCCCGGATTCGAAGAGCATTGAAGGTGGTCCCTTCAAACTGCGGCTTCATTGAAAGCGAGTATTCCTGAAAAAAATGAAAAATGCTGGGCGCGGGCTGGGTGTTCGTGCAGGCGTTCGCGATTGAGGTGCGTTTCGAAAATATATGCGGAAAGCTGGACTACTTGTAGGCAGGCGACCCTAGCAGCCTGTCGGACTTGATGCCTGAAGTTGGCTTAGTTTTTGCTTTGCAATTTGATATGGCAAAATTCGTCAACATCGACCGCGACACACCTATGCTGCTTCCCCCTGACATGCGAGACTGGATTCCAAGCAACCATCTCGTCCATTTCATGATCGATGCCATCGAGTCGGTGGATACATCCATGGCTCAAATCAATCATCGGGGCACCGGCAGTGAGCAATATCCTCCAGCCATGCTTTTGGCACTTTTGGTTTATTCCTACTGCACGGGAATATTTTCCAGCAGGCAGATCGAGTGCTCCAGCCACACCGATGTGGCCGTGCGCTTTGTGTGTGCGGATACCCATCCCGACCATGACACCATTTGCACATTCCGGCGAAATAACGGCGCGCTCCTCCAGCGTGCGTTTGCCCAGATTTTGGAAATGGCCGCGCAGTGCGGTGTCTTGAAAGTCGGGCAGGTTACCGTCGCCATCGATGGCACGAAAGTTTTGGCAAACGCCAGCAAGCACGCGGCTGTGAGCTATGGCCACGCCGAACAAAAGCTCAACGATCTGGACATGGAAATCAAAGAGCTGTTGGCAAAGGCCGAGCAAGCCGATTCCACGCCACTTCAAGACGGGTTGCCGAGTTCCTTGGGGGCAAGGATGAGTAGAAGAACCGGAAAAAAAGCTTCAACGTCGCTCTGAGCCCACGATTCCTATCATCGTGGCAGATCAGTCGGGTCACCACATGGTCTCTTCCGTGACAGAATAATGATTCCATACGGGTTATTATGAGCAGCGAAAATCTTTAATAGATTATCAAAACTATTAAAATTTAAAATAGGAATTCATTGCAAATGTGACACTAAATACTGAAATATTTCTCACTAGCATTTCCGAGTTTTTGAAAGTCATGTTATGAATGCTTTTGGGATTACGGAGCTAACTGGTTCGATCGAGATCGGAAATGGATTCAGTGAGGCTCACTTCTTGGGAAACTCCAGCCGGTGGGTTTTGTGAATCTTGTCGCGCCGTTCATCGTCAAGCCGTGCCTCGGCGGCGAACTCCGGCCACAGTCTCACCGCCGCTTGGACCTCCGCGATGATTGCCGCCGCCCGCCCACGCTTCATCAGGGCCGATTTTGCGCACGCTTCGAAATCCTCCATGGTGAAGCCGTCCCGCTTTCCATTCAGCGTCATCTGGTGTGTGGATGTCCAAGATCCTGACGGATTGTAGCTGTAGGTCACATCGAACGCCGGGGCGAGCGACCACTCACCGCTCTGGTTCATCAAGAACGCGATATTCTTTACATGGTCGTCCTGATTCCGCGACACGATGTTGAAGGCCATCCGGCGGAACTGCTCCTCCACCGCCGCCATCGGCAGCTTGAGTCGGCGGATCGCCAGCAAAGCCTGCTCGTAGGAATAGGCTCCTGCCTGCTGGAAATCATAATGAGCCAGCGCGCAAAGTGACTGCATGTGCAGTTTTCCTCCGCCCGTTAGCCGATCGAAGCGGCGCGTCATGAAATGCCGCCGTCCGTTTTCCTCCAGCAGTCGGCACTCACTCATCGTGATGCCCGCCGCCTTCGACATCAGGTGATAGGCATATTCGATGGCCCCGTAGCCCTTAGGGTCTTCCAGCTCCTTGTCCTTGTTGCCTGCGACACCGTCGAACTTGAGCAGCCAGTAATCGAAGCCCTCGCCCGCCGCGATTTGCCCCGACCGCACCTCGTTCGTCTCCCGGTTCCACGCGATGACCGCCTTCGCCCGCGCTCCGCCGGCGGAGGTGCCCACACGGAGGATGTCGCGCAACGCCCTCTCTTGCCCCGCCGTGTGAAAATGACCCTGCAAATCTCCGCGATGCGTCAACACCTCGCCGGCCAACCTCACCAACGCATCCACCTTGATTTTCGCCGCCTTGCCGGGCTTCGGCCCCAGTGTCGGGGAAAACTCCAGCGCCCCCATGCCGCGCGTGCCCGTGTAGCAGATCCGCTCCACCGCATGGAAACTCTCCGGCGTCCGGCCCTGCGTCGCTAGCCATGCATCAATTAGCGCATTACCAAATTTGTCTGGAAGCGCATCCGCCAGCATTCCAGGCAGTCCATGGAAGGTGTTTCGCGAGAGCGCGGGAAATTGATACACCTGCTCCCCCAGCGGCATCACCAGCGGCGAAAGCTCGATCCCGCTGCGCGCGAAATCCGCGTCGTATTGAAACGCGGCCACCTCGCGCCCCTCCTCGAGTGACACCGCGCCAATCGTTCGCCCCCAGAGTTGCACTTTCGCGATCATGACGCCTCACCCCATGTCCATTGTTTCGGCGCGTTCGCCGCCGCCTTTCTGCCCGAGGCCCGCTGGCGTTTTGCGCCCTGCCGTTTTAATTGCTCCATCGGGCTGGCCACGGCCTCCGGAATCAAACTCTCGAAATGCTCCACCAGCCCGAGCACCCTACAAACCCGCAGAAACCCCGACAACTGCGTCGCCACCTCCCCGGATTCCAGCCGCTCCACTGTTCGCTTGGAAACGCCCGCTTGCTCCGCCAACGACGCTTGGGTCAGGTTTCGACTCAGTCGGGTGCTGGCCAGTCGCGCACCCAATTCCTCCAGAACACTCTGATCGGTCAGTTGGGCGTGAATCCTCATAAATCGTCGAATATGCCGAGTTGAATCGCTATAGCAATCTTATTCGTCTCTGATGACGACTTGCGTATTTCGCTTTTCTTGGCGATTTGTGGTCCAGAAGCAAGGTGCTTCGCCGTGGAGACGAGATACGAATATTAAGAAATCAACAAATCACAGTCGTTGGGAGCCGGAACTCGCTTCAGAAGTTTTTCATACGAGTTTCAAAAAAACAGGCAGATCATTATCTGGCTGCTTCATTGTCGGTGTGAATGAGCGCCGCCTTGTTTGAATGCGGATTCTCGAGGAGGGTCAGCAAATGCGGCCGAGCTTGGCATCCGGCCCATGCCCGATCGGGTTTTCGCCAACCCAGCGTTCATCGACAGGTTCGTCGGAACGCTGGTAGCGGGTATCCGTCGAGAGTCGGATTCGCTGTGTCGTGTTGTCGATGCTGCCGTGGATGGTGTCCATGCGGAAGGTCAGCAGGTCGCCGGGTTCGAATTCCGAGGTGAGCCATCGGCCGCCGAATTTCTGGCGCAGTGAGACGGGATTGTTGGTGAGCTGTCCGTTATGCTTCCAGCCGTCGTGACCCGGGATGTTTGTGCAGCTCGTATCGACATCCGAGTTCAAATAATTGCGGATGCGGTCGGCTTGCAGGTGGGATTTCTCGAGGATCATGAGTCCTCCGACTTCGAGTGGCACTTCGCCGTAGGGAATCCATGCGGTGTAGAGGCGATGTGTGCCACGACCCATGTAAACGATGTCGCAATGGGGAGCGGTTCCGTGCCCGCAGCCCATCGTGCGAAGCCAGATGTAGTCAAAGTGCCGGATGGCTCCACCGAGGAAGCCGGTATAAAATTGATGCACCTCGGGACCGAAGACGACGCGGTTGATGGCGGGTTGGTTCTTCCAGGCGGTCGTGTGAAATTTGGGATGAACGCCTTCTTTCAGGATGCCATCGATCAGAGGTTGGCCTTCTTCAAAAATCCCATCCTTTGCGAGTGTCTCGACGAGAGCCTTGCGGGCTTCGAGAACAACCTCTCCAGGGAAGAATCCTTTGATGTAAAGGTATCCGTTTTCATCCATGCGCTGCTGGAGGGCGGCAGGATCGTTGCGGAGGGCAGAGGAATCCTCCAACCAGCCGAAGGAATGCTCATCCATCTCGAGTTCATGACCGAGGGATGTGAGTGTGCGGTTGATGACGGGTGCTGAGGCGAGTGTTTTCATGCGGGATCACTTTGACACGGTGGAAAAAAAGAGGAATGGCGCTGGTGGTATATTTTATGTAATAAATGGGAATGCGCATTCCAAGCCTTGCCCACTGGAAAACCTCGCTCGTGCAGACAGCAGGCACATCTCCTCTTGGTGAAATAACTCTTGCTGGCACGATTTCGAAATCACGCGGCATCCGACGAGATGAACCGCGTGTTTTTGGACAATGGGCTATTGTGTATTTGGTGGCAGGAAGCGGGAATTATCACGATGCACGGGGAATTGATGTTCCACTGCGCGCGGGCGATGTGATTCTGGTCTTTCCAGAAGTGGCCCATTCCTACGGGCCTGCCCCTGGCGGAGTTTGGAACGAGCTGTATGTCTGTTTTCGCGGCCCAGTCTTTGAAAGTTGGCGCGACGCCGAGCTTTTCGATGTAAGAAATCCCGTCTTTCACTGGAAGGCTCCACGCGTCGGACTGAACCCGAATCCGGCTTTTGAAAAAAGTTGTTTCGTGCGGGAAGGCAGGCGAACAGTGGTGGTGTGAACAAAACCGACACCGCCCACGCCGCACAAAACGATACTTTCAATTTCAACCCGCTTTTTGGTTCTGACGAGCTG